>NZ_JBHZGN010000003.1:0-379111 GCF_049334135.1 Metapseudomonas cellulosilytica
GCGGGCACCGCTTTGCGCGGTGCCCGCCGGCGCCGGGGTTGTTCATGCGGTTGTGGTTATCGGCCGCTCTCCTGACTCGGTTATCAGCGGGTATGCACGTGATCGACTTGATTGGTTTTGGCGCGAATGGCTGGGGCAGCATCCTGCTCACGGCCGCGCTCATGACGGTACTGGTGACCCTGGCCGCGCTGCTGGTCGGCGCTGTGCTCGGTGCCCTGGTCGCAGCGGCGAAGCTGCACCACAGCGGGCTCCTGCGCCTGCTCGGCGATACCTACACCACGGTATTTCGCGGGGTGCCGGAATTGCTGGTGATCTACCTGTTCTATTACGGCGGTTCGGCGCTGGTCAGCAGCGTCGGCGGACTCTTCGGTGCCAGCGGCTTCATCAGCATGCCCGCCTTCCTGGTGGGGGCGCTGGCCGTCGGCGTGGTGTCCGGGGCCTACCAGGCCGAGGTCTATCGCGGCGCCTTCCAGGCCGTGTCGCGCAGCGAGCTGGAGGCGGCCAAGGCCATCGGCATGCCGGTCCTGCTGCGCTTGCGACGGATCATCGCGCCGCAGATCCTGCGCTTCGCCCTGCCCGGGCTCGGCGGGGTCTGGCAGATCAGCCTGAAGGACTCGGCGCTGATCTCCGTCACCGGCCTGGTCGAGCTGATGCGCGCCAGCCGCGTGGCCGCCGCCTCCACGGGCGAGTTCGTGCTGTTCTTCATCACCGGCTGCGCGCTCTACCTGGTACTGACCGGCCTTTCCAACCTGGTCTTCTCGCGGGCCGAACTGCGGGTCGGCAGAACCTTCCGCCGCAGCTGACAAGGAGCGAACCATGCCGATTGATTTCACTTTCCTGCGTGACACCCTGCTGCAGCTGCTGCAGGCCCTGCCGATGACCCTGGTGTTGTTCGCCGCCTCGGTCGCCCTCGGCACGCTGCTGGCGATGCTGGTGACCTGGCTGCGGGTCTGCCAAGTGGCCGCGCTGCGGCACCTGGCGCGAGGCTACATCTTCCTGTTCCGCGGCTCGCCGCTGCTGATCCAGATGTTCCTGCTCTACTACGGCCTGAGCCAGTTCCAGGCGGTGCGCCAGAGCCTGTTCTGGCCGGTGCTGCGCGAGCCGGTCACCTGCGCGGTGATCGCCCTGGCGCTGTGCACGGCCGGGTACATGGCGGAGATCTTCCGCGGCGGCCTGCTGG
The DNA here is from genome assembly GCF_049334135.1 of Metapseudomonas cellulosilytica. Lineage (NCBI taxonomy): Bacteria > Pseudomonadati > Pseudomonadota > Gammaproteobacteria > Pseudomonadales > Pseudomonadaceae > Metapseudomonas > Metapseudomonas cellulosilytica. The sequence continues at coordinate 1,181 of NZ_JBHZGN010000003.1, forward strand.
CGGTGCCGTCGCCGCAGGTCGAAGCCGGGCGCGCGGCGGGGATGTCCGGCTGGCTGCTGGCGCGGCGGATCATCATCCCGGTGGCCTTGCGCAGCTGCCTGCCGGCCTACTCGACGGAAATCATCCTGATGATGAAGGCGACTTCCCTCGCCAGCCTGGTGACTGTCTACGAAGTCTCCGGCGTGGCGCAGCGGATCATTTCCGAAACCTACCGGACGATGGAAGTGTTCCTCTGCGCCGCGCTGATCTACCTGGTGTTGAACTTCCTGATCGTCCGCGCACTGGCGCAGGTCGAACGCTGGCTGTCGCCGCGGCCGCCGGTCGCCGCGCGTCCAACAACAAGAAATCACGCACTCAGCGTGCGAAGAGGGTAAGTGGCATGGCTACAGGCAATGAACCGGTCCTGCAGGTGAAGCATATCCGCAAGTCGTTCGGCGACCTCGAGGTGCTCAAGGGCATCTCGCTGGATGCCTACGAAGGCGACGTGGTGTCGATCCTCGGCTCCAGCGGCTCGGGCAAGAGCACCTTCCTGCGCTGCATCAATCTGCTGGAAGTTCCCGATGCCGGCGAGATCCGCGTCGCCGGCGAACAGGTGGCGTTCAAGCTCGGGCGCAACCAGCTGCTGGTGCCCGCCGACCGCCGCCAGGTCGACCGTATCCGCCCGGAGCTGGGCATGGTGTTCCAGAACTTCGGGCTGTGGTCGCACATGACCGTGCTGCAGAACGTCATCGAAGGCCCGGTGCATGTGCAGAAGCGTCCGCGCGCCGAGTGCATCGACGAAGCCGAAGCCCTGCTGGAGAAGGTCGGCATGGCGGACAAGCGCAACCACTACCCGGCGTTCCTTTCCGGCGGCCAGCAGCAGCGCGTGGCCATCGCCCGCACCCTGGCGATGCGGCCGCGGGTGATCCTCTTCGACGAGCCCACCTCGGCGCTCGATCCGGAGCTGGTGGGCGAAGTCCTCAAGGTCATGCGCGCGCTGGCCGAGGAGGGCCGCACCATGCTGGTGGTGACCCACGAGATGGGCTTCGCGCGCAATGTCTCCAACCGCGTGGTGTTCATGAACCAGGGGTTGATCGAGGCCCACGGCACCCCGGAAGAGATGTTCAAGGAGCAGCGCTCGGAACGCTTCAGGAAGTTCATCCTGAACCAGGCCTGACGCCCGCCCGATCCCCCGACTTTTTCCGCCTGTCCTGCGACGGGGCAGGCTTCCTTCGCCTTGAAAAAGGCCAATGAACCGAGAGAGCACAGCAATGCCCAAGCACCCGAAAGAGATTTCCAACGTGATCCTGGACGACGCCAGACCCTCGCTGGAGGAGTTCGTCGCCGTCGCCCGCTACTCGGCGAAGGTGAGCTTCTCCGACGCCTATCGCGCCCGGGTTGCGCGCTCGCGCCGGCTGGTCGAACGCTTCCTCGACGAGAACCGCCTGGTCTACGGTGTGACCACCGGCTTCGGCGACAACGTGCGCCACGTGATCTCGCCGGATGACGCCCAGACCCTGCAGGTGAACATCGTCCGCTCCCACGCGGTGTCGGTCGGTGAGCCGCTGAACCGCGAACAGGTCCGCGCCATCCAGCTGATGATCCTGGTCAGCCTCGGCAAGGGCTACTCGGGCGTGCGCATGGCGTTGCTGGAGCAGATCGCCGGCCTGCTCAACAACGATGTGCTGCCCTTCGCCCCCGGCGAAGGCTCGGTGGGCTACCTCGGCCCGGAAGGCCACCTGGCCCTGGTGCTGATCGGCGAAGGCCAGGCCAGCGTCGCCGGTGGCGCGTGGGTGGATGGCGCCACCGCGCTGCGCCAGGTCGGCATGCAGCCGATCGACCTGCAGTGCAAGGAGGGCCTGGCGATGCTCAACGGCACCACTTCGGTGACCGCCATCGCCACCCTGGCGCAATACAACGCCAACCAGGCCGCCCAGGCGGCGGACATCGCCGCGGCGCTCTCGCTGCAGGCGCTCAAGGGCACCATCCGTGCCTTCGATGCGCGCTACCACTCGATCAAGGCCCATGCCGAACAGGCGCAGACCGCCAGCTACATCAAGCGCCTGCTGGCCGACAGTCGGCTGGTGGAGGAGAACATCGACTACCGCCTGCAGGACACCTACAGCCTGCGTGCCATCCCGCAGGTGCACGGCGCCTCGAAGAAGTTCATCGCCTATGCCCAGGCCTGCATCGAAAACGAGATCGCCTCGTCCGGCGACAATCCGGTGATCTACCCGACCGGCGAGGACGACGGCATCGCCATTTCCGGCGCGAACTTCGACGGCTCCTACATCGGCATGGCCGCCGACACCCTGTGCAACGCCATGACCAACCTGGCGAAGATCTCCGAGCGGCGCACCGACCGCATGGTCAACTCGCACTTCAGCGAGATGCCGGCCTTCCTCGTGCGCAACCCCGGCCTGAACAGCGGCTACATGATCATCCAGTACACCGCCGCCGGGCTGCTCGGCGAGATGAAGGTGCTGTCCCACCCGTCCACCATCGACAGCGTATCCACCTGCGGCAACCAGGAGGACCCGGTGAGCTTCGCCTTCAATGCGGCGATCAAGGCCTACCAGGTGTCGCGCAAGCTGGAGTCGGTACTGGCCATCGAGATCCTGGTGGGCTGCCAGGCGCTGGATTTCCACGATGTGGGCAAGTCGTCCAGCGCCACCCGCGCGCTCTATGACCTGGTGCGCAGCCGCGTGGCATGGGCCGACGAGGACCGCGCCTTCTACCCCGACATCGTCGCGGTGACCGAGCAACTGCGCTCGGGCGAAATCCTCGCCACTGTCGACCGCACCCTCCCCAACCGTTGAACGCCGCAGCCGGCCCGGGCGATGCGCCGGGCCGGTCCAGGCCAGGAGATACAGGCATGATCAAATCCCGCGCTGCCGTCGCCTTCGAGCAACGGCGGCCATTGCAGATCGTCGAAGTGGATGTGGCGCCGCCCAGGGCTGGCGAAGTGCTGGTACGCATCGTCGCCAGCGGCGTCTGCCATACCGACGCGTACACCCTGTCCGGCGCCGACCCGGAAGGCCTCTTCCCGAGCATCCTCGGCCATGAAGGCGGCGGCATCGTCGAAGCGGTCGGCCCGGGGGTGACCTCGGTCGCGGTCGGCGACCATGTGATCCCGCTCTATACGCCCGAATGCGGCCAGTGCCGCTTCTGCCGCTCGGGCAGGACCAACCTGTGCCAGGCGATCCGCGCCACCCAGGGCAAGGGCCTGATGCCCGATGGCACCACGCGCTTCTCCTATCAGGGACGGCCGCTGTTCCACTACATGGGCACCTCGACCTTTTCCGAATACACGGTGCTGCCGGAAATCTCCCTGGCGAAGATTCCCCGGGAGGCACCGTTGGAGAAGGTCTGCCTGCTGGGTTGCGGCGTTACCACCGGGATTGGCGCGGTGCTCAACACCGCCAGGGTCCGGGCGGGCTCCAGCGTGGCGATATTCGGCCTCGGCGGCATCGGCCTGTCGGCGATCATCGGCGCGGTGAAGGCCGGCGCGGAACGCATCCTTGCCGTCGACATCAACCCGGCCAAGTTCGAGATCGCCCGCCAGCTCGGCGCCACCGACTGCATCGATCCGCGCGAGTACGACCGGCCGATCCAGGAGGTCATCGTCGATCTCACCGATGGCGGTGTGGATTACTCCTTCGAGTGCATCGGCAACGTGGAGTTGATGCGTGCGGCGCTGGAGTGCTGCCACAAGGGCTGGGGCGAGTCGGTGATCATCGGCGTCGCCGGAGCCGGGCAGGAAATCAGCACCCGGCCGTTCCAGCTGGTTACCGGGCGGGTCTGGCGGGGCTCGGCCTTCGGCGGCGTACGTGGCCGCAGCGAACTGCCCAGCTATGTGGAGATGGCGCGGCGGGGCGAGATTCCCCTGGACACCTTCATCACCCACACCATGGGCCTGGAAGACATCAACCAGGCATTCGAACTGATGCGGGCGGGCCAGAGCATCCGCAGCGTCATTCATTTCTGACCACAACAAAGGAGACAACAATGACTGTCTATACACACGTCACCGTCGGTACCAACGACCTCGCCAAAGCCCGCGCCTTCTATGACGACGTGCTCGGCAAGCTCGGCCTGAAGCGCCTGGCCGACCTCGGCGAGAACGGCTCCATCTGGGGCGTCGATGCCCCCTCGTTCTTCGTGCTGAAGCCCGCCAATGGTAAGCCGGCCACCGTCGGCAATGGCGTTACCGTCAGCTTCGAGGCAGCCGACCGGTCTGCCATCGACGCCGCTCACCGCGCTGCCCTGTCCCTAGGCGGTCAGGATGAAGGCGCGCCCGGCCCGCGCAATTGGAAGGAGAATGCCTACGCCGCCTACTTCCGCGACCTGGACGGCAACAAGGTCGCTGCCTACTGCTTCAAACCCGCCTGAGCGTCCAATGCTGATGCGATACCCATCGGTGACTGATGGGTATCGCTGGCCAGGGGCTTCAGGGCTCCGTGAAGGGCAGCGGCGCATCCGTCCCGCGCCGCACCTGGAACACGTTCAGGGTCATGGCCACCAGCGCGTAGTAGCCGAACACCCCCACCAGTTCCACCACCGCCGGCTCGCCGAAGGCCGCGACGGCTTCGGCGTAGAGCGCTTCGTCGACTCGTCGCGTGGCATACAGCGTGCGGCCCAGGCGATAGACCAGGCGCTCGTCGTCCCGCGCGAAGGGCGGCTCCACGCCCTGGCGCAGGGCGTCGATCACCGCGTCGCTGACGCCAGCCTGGCGGGCGATGGGTTCGTGGATCTGCCATTCCGCCTGGGATTGCCACCAGGACGCGGTGAACAGGATCGCCAGCTCGGTCAGGCGCAGTTCCAGCCCGGTGCCGTAGCGGCAGAAGGCGCCCAGGCGCTGGGCGTGGTCGGCCAGTTCGGGGCTGTGGATCCAGGCCAGGAAAGGGCCGTCCAGGTTGCCGCGCGGGCCGCTGAGGATGGCCTTCAGCACGGTGCGCTGGGCGTCGCTCATCTGCTCTTCGGCCAGGGCGGTGAGCCGCGATTCGATCTTCATCACCGGCTCCTCAGGCATCGGCCAGGGCGTCGCGCAGGGCGGCGTCGAGCTTGTGCACAAGTTCGTCCAGGTGCGGCTCTTCGAGGATAAAGGGCGGTGCCAGGAGGACATGGTCGCCGCTGCGGCCGTCGAGGGTGCCGCCCATGGGGTAGCACATCAGGCCGTGGGCCATGGCGGCTTTCTTCACGCGGGCATGGAGCTTGCGCGCTGGGTCGAAGGGCGCCTTGCTGGCACGATCCTGCACCAGCTCCAGGCCCTGGAACAGGCCGCGGCCACGGATATCGCCGACATGGGGATGGTCCGCGAAACGTTCGCGCAGCCGGGTTTGCAAGGCCGCGCCCAGCTGCCGCACACGCGGCAGCAACTGGCGTTCCTCGATGCTCTTCTGCACCGCCAGGGCCGCCGCGCAGGCGGTGGCGTGGCCGATATAGGTGTGGCCGTGCTGGAAGAAGCCCGAACCCTGGCGGATGGCGTCGACGATGCGGCCGCTCACCAGCGTTGCGCCGATTGGCTGGTAGCCGGCGCCCAGGCCCTTGGCGACGGTGATGAGGTCGGCGCTGATGCCTTCCTGCTCGGCGGCGAACAGCGTGCCGGTACGGCCCATGCCGCACATCACCTCATCCAGGATCAGCAGCACGCCGTGGCGGTCGCAGACCTCGCGCACGCGCTTGAAGTAGCCGGGTACCGCGGGCACCGCGCCCAGGGTTGCACCCACCACCGGCTCGGCGATGAAGGCCATCACGTTCTCGGCACCGAGATTGAGGATTTCCGCTTCCAGTTCCGCTGCCAGGCGAATGCCGAGGGCTTCGGGCGTTTCGTCGGCGCGCTGCTCGCGGTAGGCGTAGCAGGGGGAAACGTGGCTGACGTCAATCAGCAAGGGCTGGAACTGCTGGCGCCGCCAGGCGTTGCCGCCAGCCGCCAGGGCGCCGAGGGTATTGCCGTGGTAGCTCTGGCGCCGGGCGATCACGTGGCGGCGCTGGGGCTGGCCGATCTCCACGAAATATTGGCGCGCCAGTTTGAGTGCGGCTTCCACCGCCTCGGAACCACCGGAGACGAAGTACACCGACTCCAGCCCCCCCAGTGCGCGCTCGATGAGGAAGTCCGCCAGCGCCTCCATGGGTTCGCTGGTGAAGAACGAGGTATGGGCATAGGCAAGCTTGCCGACCTGTTCGCGGATCGCCTCGATCACCGCCGTGTCGCTATGGCCGAGGCAGGACACCGCCGCGCCGCCGCTGGCGTCCAGGTAGCGCTTGCCCTGGCTGTCGATCAGGTAGGGGCCGTCGCCCTGGACGGCGGTCGGGTAGCTCTGGGTGAGGCTGCGGTGGAATACGTGGCTCATGGTGCCCTCCGGTGCATTTTGGCAAAGAATATATGCAAAAACTGGATATGCAATAAATTTTTGCCATGCACTTGGAAAGCGTCCTTTCGTGGGAAGAGTCTGTAGAAAGCCTGAGTGCCTTGAGTTTATTGGCCTGTAGAGGGGTGGTGGAGAGATTGTAGGTGTCTAGGGGTTTAGCAAATCGCTATTGCATTTGTGAAAAATGCATGTTTATCTTGCTCGAAAGCATGGTGGCCGTGCAGCGCATCGCTGACTGGCCTAGCAGCTGATAACAACAAACCGGCAGGGTGCCTTCCTCGGGCCCTTGCTGAACCTTGACTGCCAGAAACGCCTGAAGCCGTACCGGCCAGGGCCAGTTCGTCCACGACCGAGAGGAAGCATGCACATGAAGCACCTGCTGAAAGCAGCCCTGGCTGCGCTCGCCATCGCCGCAACCACCCACGCCAACGCCACCGACAAGGAATTGCTGGTCGCCACCGACACCGCCTTCGTGCCCTTCGAGTTCAAGCAGGGCGACCAGTACGTGGGCTTCGATATCGACCTCTGGGCGGCCATCGCCAAGGAACTGGGCTGGAAGTACACGCTCAAGCCGATGGACTTCAACGGCATCATCCCGGCGCTGCAGACCCGCAACGTGGACCTGGCGCTGGCCGGCATCACCATCAAGGAAGAGCGCAAGCAGGCCATCGACTTCTCCGACGGCTACTACGACAGCGGCTTCCTGCTGATGGTCCGCAGCGACAACGACAGCATCAAGGGCGAGGCGGACGTCGCCGGCAAGACCCTGGCGGTGAAGAGCGGCACCTCCTCGGCCGACTACGCCAAGGCCAACCTCAAGGCCAGCGACCTGCGCCAGTTCCCCAACATCGACAACGCCTACCTGGAGCTGCGCACCGGCCGCGTCGACGCGGCGATGCACGACACCCCCAACGTCCTCTACTACATCAAGACCGCCGGCGAAGGGCAGGTCAAAGCCGTCGGCCAGCAGATGATGGCCCAGCAGTACGGCATCGGCTTCCCCAAGGGCAGTGACCTGCGTGAACCGGTCAACGGCGCGCTGAAGACGCTGCGCGAGAACGGCACCTACGCCGAGATCTACCGCAAGTGGTTCGGCACCGATCCGCAGTAAGTCCTCCCTGCAACTGAAGTAGGAGCAGTGCAATGATTTTCCAATGGAGTGCCATCTGGAGCGCGCTGCCCGTGTTGCTCGAGGGCGCCAAGCTCACCCTGTGGATCTCGGTGCTCGGGCTCCTGGGTGGGGTGGTCATCGGCCTGGTCGCGGGCTTCGCCCGCGCCTATGGCGGCTTCCTCAGCAACCGGCTGGCGCTGGTGTTCATCGAGCTGATCCGTGGCACCCCGATCATGGTGCAGGTGATGTTCATCTATTTCGCCCTGCCACTCATGGTGCCGGTGCGCATCGACCCGTTCGGCGCGGCGGTGGTCACCATCATGATCAACTCCGGCGCCTACATCGCCGAGATCACCCGTGGCGCGGTGCTCTCCATCAATCGCGGCTTCCGTGAAGCGGGCCTGGCGCTCGGACTTTCCGGGCGCGACACCCTGCGCTACGTGATCGCGCCACTGGCCTTCCGGCGGATGATCCCGGCCCTGGGCAACCAGTGGATCGTCAGCATCAAGGACACCTCGCTGTTCATCGTCATCGGTGTCGCCGAGCTGACCCGCCAGGGGCAGGAAGTGATCGCGGGCAACTTCAGGGCGATGGAAATCTGGACGGCGGTGGCGGTGATCTACCTGGTCATCACCCTGGCCCTCAGCTACTCCCTGCGCCGCGTCGAATCGAGGCTGAAAATTCTATGATCGAGTTCAAGGGCGTCTCCAAGCACTTCGGCAGTACCCAGGTGCTGCACGACATCAACCTGAAGATCGGCAGCGGCGAAGTAGTGGTCATCATCGGGCCTTCGGGCTCGGGCAAGTCCACCTTGCTGCGCTGCATCAACAAGCTGGAAGTCATCAGTGGCGGGCAGCTTTACGTCGACGGCTTCGAGGTCAACGACCCCAAGGTGGAGGAGCGGCTGATCCGCCAGGAGGCCGGCATGGTGTTCCAGCAGTTCCACCTGTTCCCGCAGATGACGGCCCTGGAGAACGTCGCCTTCGGCCCCATCCGTGTGCGCGGCGCCAGCAAGGCCGATGCCGAGAATCTGGCCCGCGAGCTGCTGGCCAAGGTGGGCCTGGCCGAGCGCGCCGGGCACTATCCGTCGGAACTCTCCGGCGGCCAGCAACAGCGCGTGGCCATCGCCCGCGCCCTGGCGGTGAAGCCCAAGCTGATGCTGTTCGACGAGCCCACCTCGGCGCTGGACCCGGAACTTCGCCACGAGGTGTTGGGCGTGATGAAGAACCTGGCGGAGGAGGGCATGACCATGGTCATCGTCACCCACGAGGTGGACTTCGCCCGCAAGGTGGCCAGCCGCCTGATCTTCATCGACAAGGGCCGCATCGCCGAAGACGGCGACCCGGCATCCCTCATCAGCAACCCGCCGAGCCCGCGCCTGCGCGAGTTCCTCCAGCACGTTTCCTGAACAGGTAGAGAGTCATGGTTTTCCCCCATCTCCAGCTTGGCGGCAACGCCTACGACATCGGCTACGGCCTGGGCCTGTTCGGCCGCGAGGCGGTGCACAGGCACCTGCGTTCCCTCCCGCTGTGGCAGCGCCTGGCGGGCCTGGCTGGCACTGAAGCGGCGCGCAGCATGCGCATCGCCGTGGAGCAGCGCTTCCCGCGCTACTGGCAGGAGATCGAAGGCCTCGCGGCCGGATTGGAACTGCCGGTAGAAGAAGTCTTTCTCTGGAACTGCCGCGGCGACTTCGTGCAATCGCGGAGCGTCGACGGCTGCACCACGGTGCTCGGCCCCACTGCCAGCGGCACCCTGATCGCCCACAACGAGGACGGCCTGCCGCAGTTGCGCGGGCACTGCGCCCTGGTCAGCGTTTCCCCGGAACAGGGGCTGGGCTTCACCTCCTTCGTTTATCCCGGTTCGATTCCCGGCCACACCTTCGCGGTGAACGAGAAGGGGCTGGTGGTGACGGTGAACAATATCCGCCCGCAGGCGATTCCCGCCGGCCTGCCCCGGCAGGTGCTGGGCCGCGCCAGCCTGGATGCGGCGAGCCTCGACGAGGCTGTGGATATCCTTGCCAGCGAAGGCCGCGCCGGTGCCTTCCACCATGCCCTGGGGCAGGTGGGGAGCCGGCGTCTGATCAGCTTCGAGGGCACTTGCGAAGGCGTGTCCGTGGTCGAAGTGGAGCGTCCCTTCGGCCACTCCAATCACCTGGTCCACCCCGCGCTCGGCGGCGTGGCGCAGCGCATCACCGGCAGCTCCGGCAATCGCCAGCGCTGCGTGGATGGGCGGGTTGCCGCCCTGGGCGAACGGCTCGATGGCAAGCAGGCGCTGGCCATCCTGCGCGACACCTCGGGCGGTGATTTGCCGGTCTACCGTTGCGCTCCCGATGACCCGGACGACGAGAACACCCTGGCCACGGCTCTGTTCCTGATCGGCGCGGGTGCGGTGGAATGGGCGGTGTACACCGAAGCGGACATCGACGTACCGACCCTGAGCGGGCGGGTGGTGGTCTGACGTGGTGGCGCCCATCGCCGCCGGGATCAAGGCTCGGTAGTATGGGCGCCTGCCACCGGGCCGCGTCCCGGGAAACCTTCAGATGGATGCTGTCATGGCAAATCCCCCCGATACCCTGGCCGGCCTGAAACTGCTGCTCGACGCCATCGAGCGGCGGGAAGCCGACATTTCCCTCGGCAGCAGTTCGCGCCGCGTCCTCACCGCGCTGATCGAGGCGCCCCAGCGCGCGGCGGTGTCCTCCATCAGCGAGCTGGCCGAGCAGTTGGGAGTGAACCCATCGACCTTCTCGCGCCTGGCGCAAAAGCTCGGCTACGGCGGCTTCAGCAAGTTCCAGGACGTGTTCCGCCGCGAGGTCACCGAAGGCCGCACCTTCTACAGCGACCAGGCCTCGCGCCTGCTGGTGCCCAGCGGCAGCAACGACAGCATCAGCCAGCTCACCCGCTTGGGCCGCCAGGAAAGCGCCAACATGGCGAGCATGATCGAACAGGTGGACAGCGCCGACTTCGACGCCACGGTGGAGCTGCTCACCAGCGCCCGGCGCGTGCGTATCCACGGCATGCGCCAGTTCAATTCCCTGGCGCTGTTCATGGCCTACGCCCTGGGCATGCTGCGCCCTGATGTGGCGCCGCTGGATTCTGCCCGCCAGGGAGTGGCCGACGCCCTGGCCCAGTTGGACGAAGGCGATGTGCTGGTGGTGGCGAGCTGCTTCCCCTATACCCCCAGCGTGCTGGCCACCGCGGAAGTGGCGGCCAGGCACGGCATCCGGGTCGTCGCGCTGACCGACTCCAGCAGCTCGCCACTGGCGAAGATCGCCCGCTACAGCTTCTACGTGCCCAACCAGAGCCTGTTCTTCAGCAACAGCATGTGCGCCTTCATGCTGCTGGCCGAAGGCATCCTCAGCGCCGTGGCCAGCCGCCTGGGCGAAGCCTCGGTGGCGGCGCTCAAGCACCGCGAGGCGCTGATCGCCGAGCTCAACGCGTCGCTCTGATTTCCGGCCCCGCGCTGAAAGGCGGCTCCAGGCTGGCGGCGGCGCCGAGGATCATTTCGGTGAGTTGTTCGGCGATCAGCTGGGGTGGCAGGGGCGACTCGCTGTCCTCGGCGTCCGGGAGGCTTTCCAGCATGCCGATGACCCCACTGGTGAAGAACTTCATCCGCGAGCCTTCAAGGCCCCGGCGGGCCGGGGTGGAACCGATGATGCCGGTCAGGCACTGCGTGTAGTCATTGCGCAGTGCGGCGAGCAGGCGATTCTGTTCGGCGTTCAGGTTGCGCCGCTCCCGCAGCATGAGCTGCAGCCTTTTCCGCTCGCCCTGCTGGAACTCGATGAAGGCGCCGACGAAGGCGCGCAGCCGGGGCCGCGTGCCCTGGGCGGCCTTCAGCCTTGCACGGGTGAGGCTGAGCAGATCGCTCATGCACTCCTCGACCAGGTCGAAGAGCAGCGCCTGCTTGCTCTCGATGTGGTTGTACAGCGATCCCGCGCCTATCCCCAGGCGGGTGGCCAGGTCGCGCAGGCTGGTGTTCTGGTAGCCCTGTTCGGTGAACAGGTCCAGGGCCGCCTGGCGCAGGCGTTCCTGCGTGCCGGTCGGCTGGAGGGAATTCGAGTTGCCGTTCATGGGGACTCGGAGCCTGTTGGCGGAATGGACGGGAAACCGGCTTGCCGCCCGGTGGGGCGGCAAGCCGAGCTCAGGGGCTAGCGGTGTCCCTGGGCAAGGCCCTGGACGGGCAGCTGCGGCTGGCGCCGGGCCCACTGCCGGGCGAGCGGGTAATAGACCAGCGCCGGCACGATCAGGCCCACCAGCCAGGAGATGTCGGTATCACCCAGGTGCTGCACCAGCGGCCCGGTGTAGAAGCCGGTGGCGATGAAGGGCATCTGCACCAGCACGCCGAATCCATAGGTGCCGATACCCACCCAGTTCCAGCGGCCGTAGCGGCCATCCGGGTCGCCCAGGGCGGCAACGTCGTAACGCTCCTTGGTGATGAAGTAGTAGTCCACCAGGTTGATGGCGCTCCAGGGCGTGAAGAACGCCAGCAGGAACAGCAGGAACGACTTGAACGCGCTGAGGAATGAGTGCTGGCCAACCAGAGCCAGGCTGGTGGAGACGCCGACGATGCCGAGGACGAACAGCAGGCGCTGGCCGTGGGTGACGGTGAAGCGACTGCGGAACGCGCTGACGATGGTGGCGATGCACATGAAGCTGCCGTAGGCGTTCAGGGTGGCGATGGTCACCTTGCCGAAGCCCACGCTGAAGAACAGCAGGCTGGCCATCAGACCGCTGGCGCCCAGGCCGACGATATAGCTCACTTCATGGCCGGAGAAGGCGTCGCCCGCCAACGCGGCGGCGAATACACCGAGCACCATGGACGTCTGCGAGCCCAGTACCGAACCCAGGCCGACGGCGAGGAAGGTGCGCATGGGGGACGTGGAGCTGGGCAGGTAACGCGAGTAGTCGGCGACGTAAGGGCCGAAGGCGATCTGCCAGGAAGCCGACAGCGAGACGGCCAGGAGGAAGGTGTTCCAGCTGAAGTGGCGGTTGTCCAGCAGGGTGGCGATGTCGTTCACCGACAGCAGGCGCACGAAGAGGTAGGCGAAGGCCACCACGCCGAGCACGCTGGCGACCCGTCCCAGCAGGTGGATCACGCGGTAGCCGCAGACCGTCAGCACCACGATCACCGCGGCGAAGATGAGGATGCCCGCCGTGTCGCTGACATTCGCCATGCGGCCGATGGCCTGGCCGGCAAGGACGGTGCCGGTGGCGTTGAAGCCGATGTACATGATGCAGACCAGCACCAGTGGTATCACGGCGCCGAACACGCCGAACTGCACGCGGCTGGAAATCATCTGCGGCAGGCCGAGGCGCGGCCCCTGGGCGCCGTGCAGGGCCATGACGATGCCGCCGAACACCTGGCCGATCAGCAGGCCGATCAATGACCAGAACACATCACCGCCGAGCACCACCGCCAGGGCGCCGGTGACGATGGCGGTGATCTGCAGGTTGGCGCCGAACCACAGGGTGAACTGACTGAAGAGACGGCCGTGCCGTTCGCTTTCGGGGATGTAATCGATGGAGCGCGTTTCGATGAGGGACTTGCCAGACATGCGGGTTTCCTCCTGCGGCGCCATTGCCCATGGCGCCTCTATTGTTGTTATTGCAACGGATGCCCTGCGGACCTGGACGGCGGGCGCCGCCCAGGTTGGCCGCCTCAGCTGCGGGCGGCGTCCAGTACGGCGCGGGAGATGATGATTTTCTGGACCTCGGAGGTGCCTTCGAAGATGCGCAGGATGCGCGCATCGCGCACGAAGCGTTCCAGCGGCAGGTCGCGGATGTAGCCATAGCCGCCATGCAGCTGGAGGGCGGCATCGGTGATGAAGCCGGCAGCCTCGGCGGCGAACAGCTTGGCGGTGGCCGATTCCAGGCTGAAGCGCTCGCCCGAGTCGCGGCGAGCCGCCGCCTGCATGGTCAGCAGGCGCGCCGCTTCCAGTTGTGCGTGCATGTCCGCCAGGCGCCACTGGGTGCCCTGGTAGGCGGCCAGGGGCTTGGGCCCGATCTGCCGTTCCTGGACCCAGCCGAGGCTGTATTCCATGGCCGCACGGGCGATGCCCAGGGACATCGCCGCCACCTCGACCCGGCCACGGTCCAGCACTTCCATCGCGGTCTTGAAGCCCTGGCCTTCCTCGCCCAGCAGGGCCGAGGCGGGCAGCCAGCAATCCAGGGCCAGCTCGTAGATGGTGCTGCCGCGCAGGCCCATGGTTTTCTCCGGGCTGGAGAAGCTGATGCCCTCGGTGCCCTTGGGAATGAGGAAGGCGCTGATGCCACGGTGGCCGGCGTCGGCATCGGTCTTGGCATAGAGCACGATGAAGTCGGCTTCGCGGGCATTGGTGATGTAGTGCTTGCTGCCCCGGATGCGCCAGCCGTCGTTCTCCCGGCTGGCGCGGGTGCGCATGTCGGCCGGGTTGGAGCCTGCGGCGGGTTCGGTCAGGCCGAAGGCGCCGAGCAGCTCGCCGCTGGCGGCGCGGGGCAGCCATTCCTGGCGCTGCGCCTCGGTCGCGCCGATGAGGATGGAGTCTGTGGCCAGGAAGTGCGCGGTCAGCGCCGAGGCGGTGGAGGCGCAGGCGGCCGCCACGGCTTCCACCACGCGGCTCATCGCCAGGCTGCCGATGCCGAAGCCGCCGTAGGCCTCGGGCAGGTTGATGCCCATGAAGCCCAGTTCGCCCAGGGCCTTGAGGCTGTCGGCGCAGAACGACTCGGCTTCGTCGTAGCCTTGGGCGTTCGCCTGCAGCACATCACGCGCGACGCGCTCGGCGGATTCGATGACCGCGAGTTCCGCGGCGTCCAGTTCGAAGTTCATCTTCATTCTCCGGTGGGGTTCAGGCCGAACAGGGCATTGGCTTCGCCCAGGCGCGGGGCGGGCGAGGCGGCATGGGGTTTATTGCCGTTGAAGAAAACCGGCTGCGGAACCAGGGGCGAGCGCGCGCCGGCCTCCACCAGCAGCTGGCGGGTCTCGGCCTGCTCGCTGCCGGTGGCCTGGGCCAGGTTCCACACGGGGGAGGAGGGCACGCCGGCGTCCAGCAGCAGGTCGCAGATCTGCTCGACGCGGCGTGTGCCCGTCCAGGCCTCGATCGCCGCCTTCAGCGCGATTTCGTTTGCAGTGCGCGAACCGTCGTCGACGAAGCGCGGGTCATCGGCCAGGGCCTCGCGCTCCATGCTCTGGCACAGGCGGCGGAACAGCTTGTCGCTGGCCACCGCGATCACCACCAGGCCATCGGCGGCGCGGTAGGTGTCGAAGGGCGTCGAGACCGGGTGGCGGTTGCCCACCAGGCCAGGCGCGCTGCCGTGGGCGAAGAGGTTGGACAGGCCGGTCATCTGCAGGCTGACCAGCACATCGAACATCGCCACGTCGAGGTACTGCGCGCCGGCACCGTGGAACTCGCGGGCGAACAGCGCGGAGCTGATCGCCCAGGCGGCGTAGACCCCGGCGCAGAGGTCGCCGAGGGCTTCGCCGCTGCGGGTCGGGCCGGTCTCGGGGAAGCCGGTCACGCTCATCAGCCCGGACATGGCCTGGGCGACGATGTCGTAGGCCGGGCGGGCGGACAGCGGCCCGCTCTGGCCGAAGCCGGAAATGCTGGCGTAGATCAGCCGGGGGTTATGCGCCTTGAGGCTGTCGAAATCGATGCCCAGCCGCTGCGTCACGCCGGGACGGAAGTTCTCCACCACGACGTCGGCGTCGGCCACCAGTTCAAGGAAGCGCTGCAGCTCGGCGGGGGCCTTGAAGTCGAGCTCGACACTGCGCTTGCCGCGGTTGATCAGGCCGAAGTAGATGCTCTCGCCATCCTCGCCGAAGGGGCCCAGGTGGCGGCTGTCGTCGCCATGGCCGGGGACCTCGAACTTGATGACCTCGGCGCCCAGGTCGGCCAGCATCGCGGTGCAATGCGGGCCGGCCAGCACGCGGCTGAGGTCGAGCACGCGGATGCCCTGCAGCGGCTTCGGGGTGTGGTTCTGCTTGTTCATGACGTCGGCCCTCATTGCTTGCCGGTGATCATCGGCAGGTTCAGGCCTTGTTCCTTGGCGCAGTCGATGGCGATCTGGTAACCGGCATCGGCGTGGCGCATGACGCCAGTGCCTGGGTCGTTGGTCAGGACGCGGGCGATGCGCGCCGCCGCTTCGTCAGTGCCGTCGCAGACGATCACCATCCCGGAGTGCTGGGAGAAGCCCATGCCCACGCCGCCGCCGTGGTGCAGCGAGACCCAGGTGGCGCCGCTGGCGGTGTTCAGCAGGGCGTTGAGCAGCGGCCAGTCGGAGACGGCGTCGGAACCGTCCTGCATGGACTCGGTTTCGCGGTTCGGGCTGGACACCGAGCCGGAGTCCAGGTGGTCGCGGCCGATCACGATCGGCGCGGACAGCTCGCCGCTGCGGACCATCTCGTTGAATGCCAGGCCGAGCTTGGCGCGCAGGCCCAGGCCGACCCAGCAGATCCGTGCCGGCAGACCCTGGAAGCTGATGCGCTCGCGGGCCATGTCCAGCCAGCGGTGCAGGTGGGCGTCGTCCGGGATCAGTTCCTTGACCTTGGCGTCGGTCTTGTAGATGTCCTGCGGATCACCGGACAGCACGGCCCAGCGGAACGGGCCGATGCCGCGGCAGAACAGCGGACGGATGTAGGCCGGGACGAAGCCGGGGAAGTCGAAGGCGTTGGCCACGCCCTCTTCCTTGGCCATCTGGCGGATGTTGTTGCCGTAGTCGAAGGTCGGCACGCCCATCTTCTGGAAGTCCAGCATGGCCTGCACGTGCACGGCCATGGACTGCTTGGCGGCCTTGACCACGGCGGCCGGCTCGGTCTGCGCGCGGTCGCGGTACTGCTCCCAGGTCCAGCCGATCGGCAGGTAGCCGTTCAGCGGGTCGTGGGCGCTGGTCTGGTCGGTGACCATGTCCGGGCGCACGCCACGGCGCACCAGTTCCGGCAGGATCTCGGCGGCGTTGCCAAGCAGGGCGACGGAGATGGCCTTGCCTTCGGCGGTGTACTGGGCAATGCGCGCCAGGGCGTCGTCCAGGTCGGTGGCCTGCTCGTCGACGTAGCGGCTGCGCAGGCGGAAGTCGATGCTGGTCTGTTGGCATTCGATGTTCAGCGAGCAGGCGCCGGCCAGGGTGGCGGCCAGCGGCTGGGCGCCGCCCATGCCGCCCAGGCCGGCGGTGAGCACCCAGCGGCCGGTCAGGTTGCCGTTGTAGTGCTGGCGACCGGCTTCGACGAAGGTTTCATAGGTGCCCTGGACGATGCCCTGGCTGCCGATGTAGATCCAGCTGCCGGCGGTCATCTGGCCGTACATGGCCAGGCCCTTGGCGTCCAGTTCGTTGAAGTGCTCCCAGGTGGCCCAGTGCGGCACCAGGTTGGAGTTGGCGATCAGCACGCGCGGGGCGTTGGCGTGGGTCTTGAACACGCCGACCGGCTTGCCGGACTGCACCAGCAGGGTTTCGTCGTCATTCAGCTCCTTCAGGGTCTCGACGATCTTGTCGTAGCACTCCCAGTTGCGCGCGGCGCGGCCGATGCCGCCGTACACCACCAGTTCCTTCGGGTTCTCCGCCACCTCGGGGTCGAGGTTGTTCATCAACATGCGCAGCGGCGCTTCGGTCAGCCAGCTCTTGGCGTTCAGCTTGTTGCCACGCGGGGCGCGGATCTCGGTGTCACGGAAGCGGGAGGCTTTCATGGTGGTTTCCTTCTTGTTAGCTCGGGTGTTGCCCCGGGTGACGATTTCCCGATCGCGCCTGGAGCGTGGTGGTGGGTTTGTCATCTCTTATACATACAACCATATATCAACCTGTATATACAAGCTAAGGCAAAAACAGGACCAATCTGCCGACGGCGCCTTGCGCCGCGGCCTCAGCGAAGGGATATGAGCTTATTTTTCAATGGGTTGAGCGGGCGCGGCAGATGCTGGTGGCGCGCGCCGGAGAGGACGGGAAAGCCGGCCAGAGCGACGGACGGAGAGAAAAAAGGTAACGGCGGCTGTTCCGGGTAACGCCCGAACAGGGAAAAACGCGGCATGACACCATCGGCCGGAGCGGCCGACAGCGATGCGGGAGCGGGCGGGAGTTACTGGCCGAAGCGGCCTTCGAGGCGGTAGCGCGAGCCCGGGTAGACGAGGCGGGCGCAGCCCACTTGTCCCTTGCCGGACCAGCTGCGGCGGCGGATGAGCAGGCAGGGGTCGGTGCGCTTGATGCGCAGCAGCTTGCATTCGGCCGGCGTCGCCTGGATGGCTTCCACCATGTGCTCGGCTTCGGTCAGTGGCGCCAGTTGCACCAGGTAGGCGAAGGGGGTGACGCGGGTGAAGTCCTGGTTCAGGTAGTCGGGGGCGACATCCGCGTTGACGAAGCGCTCCTCGATCTGCACCGGGATTTCGTTCTCGTAGTGCACCAGCACCGAGTGGAACAGCTTGCGCACGCCGTCCAGGGGGAAGGGCAGCGAGGCCGGGTCCTGGTCCGCCAGCGCTTCGAGCAGGATCACCTCGCTGCGATGGGCGTGGCCGCGCGAGGTGATTTCCTGGGCGATGTCATGGATCTGGAAGAGCGCGGCATGACCCTTGGCTTCCGCGACGAAGGTGCCCACCCCCTGCAGCCGCACCAGCACGCCTTCGATGGTGAGTTCGCGCAGCGCACGATTGATGGTCATCCGGCTGACGCCCAGCTGGTTGAACAGCTCGCTCTCGGAGGGAAGCTTGAAGTTCGGTCCCCAGACGCCGGTGCGAATCTGCTGCAGGATGATGTCCTTGACCCTGGCGTAGAGCGGGGCGGGGCTTTCGAGGGCAAAGGCGGCCAAGGATGCGCGGTCGTCGGAGGAGTGGGGCACGGGTTTTCCTGGAAGTGGTTGGGCGGATCGAATCGCCCGCCAGTGTAACCCTGCCCATCAGGCGGCGCCTACCCGCGCCCCGGCGGCGCGGCGCGCTATGGAGCGCTGCTCGCCATGGTCGGCTTCAGCGCCCGCCTCACCTCGGCCTGAATCTTGTACGCCGGCGCTTCCACGATGTTGTAGTCGCGGGTGTAGCGCTGGGCGAAGCCCGCCACGCCCCATTCCTGGTACTGCTTCACGTGATGGAGTTCGTGGGCCCAGAGGGCAACGTTGTTCTCGGCGTCGTCCTCGTTGCGGAAGACGATCACGTCCACCAGGGTCACGGCTTCCACGTCGGGGTTCTGCATCAGGGTGTTGGCGGCGTTCATCTCTTCGTCGACGCCCACCTTGTAGCGCGCCGTATCCAGCACCCGCAGGTCGTACCAGGGTTCCAGTTGCGCGCGAATGTGCAGCGGAATGGGCTGCAACCGGCTGGCGTCCATGTTGTTGCGTGACTCCACGATCCACTGCTGCAGGCTGGTGGCGGCCATCTGGTTGACGCTCTCCAACAGCGGCGCCATGTCGCTCTGGCTGCCTGGCGCGCAGAAGCAGGACACCACGCAGACCTTCGTTTGCCCGGTGGGGCAGGCGAGGGCAGCGGTGGAAAGGAAGGACAATGCCAGGACTGCCTGGCGAAGCAAGGCGCGAGGAGGTACAGCGGGCAAGATGGCCTCCGTGAGGCGGTGGATAGGCTGGGCCGAGGGCGATGGTTGGACCGTGAGTCCGGAAAATGGTTGCCTGGTGTCCGGTGGCCAATAAACGGCAAGAACGGTCGTAAGCGGTGGCGTGATGCCGCGGACAGGGCTCAGTGGCGGGGAGCCAGCTACGTCCGTAAAACGCAGAAACCAGGGAAAACCCTGGTTTCTGGTGAAATCAGCCCCCAAAGGCTGGGCTGAAAAGATCGCGCGGGCAACTGGCTGCGCGTGGCCGGCTTGTTCGGAGTTTCCCTAGGGCGTTTTGCCCTTCTGCGCTTTAACGAATTCATTTGCCACGAGGTTGGAGAACAGCCAGCCATTATTTTGCGACTCTTTCCACTTCTCCCCGTAGGTACGGAAGTCCTCTATGCCAGTGACAGCGTGAAGCGCAATTAATTGAGAAACAATGAATGCCTGGTATTCACCGGTGACCAAGTCGAATTGATTGCTCTGCGCATATACCGACCAGTCCATAACGTCGTATTTTGAGATTTGCTTGGCCGTCGCAGTCACTCCATTTTTGAACATGGTGTGGGCAACATCGTCTCCCGTTACGCGGTAATAATCCAATACCCCAAATAATGCCCAGATATGGCCATTAAGCACATGGCTTGGTTGCTGTGCATTAGGGTATTCTTCATACCAAACCCCACCCTCGACATCCATGCGGACTCCGCCATCTGCAACTGGCCTATTCAGCCACTCAAGCGCGCGCTTTGCTCCATCCAGATATTTCTGATCATTTGTCAGTTGAAACTGACGAAGAAGAATTGATATGCCCAAACTTTGCGAAAGCCCAGATATCCATGGTGCTTTCAGATCCCTGGCAGGAATATCAGTCGTCCAAACCCATTTCCCATCCTCCTGAATCCCTAGCAGCCAATCAGCTATTTCAGAAAACCTTTTCAACGAGGGCTTGCTTCCAAATACAAGCCATGCGTTGAAGCTGGAGAGCGCACACCACTCCTTCATTGTTATGGTTTTCATGAATGCTTCGCGCTGAAACGCACTGTTGGAATTTCTTGGCGATGAATGGCAGTCAATTTCAATCATCTGTTCCACCGAGTCGTAAGGACGGTGAACATAGTAAGCGCCAAGCTTTTTCCCAGAAATGTCATCGACATTTGGAGTCATAAGAAGCTCCCGGCTAGTGGGGGCTCCGAAGCTTTTTTTGTAGCTTTCGTACCAGGCGTTTCCGCCATTTAACTCCACAAATTGCTTAACTTCAGAGTGTCTTTTATTGAGCTCTTCTTTAGTGTATTTTTGAGTAGAAAATGTATTTGAGGCTGCTCTTGTTATTATATTTTCAGGAATTTGATCTTTGCTTTCGGATGAGATTGAGATGCCAGATATCATTGTTATTGAAATGGCGATCAGGCTCTTGATAGTCCCTTTAAGGACGCTATTGAGCGTCATTTAATTGCACTCCTTTCTATTTGTGTTGGCAAAACAAATTGATCAAGAATTAAGTCCGCGAAGATCCGAAAAGGTCCCTCCCGGTTAGCTGAAATAGCGCCTTTGCTGACCCCAAGTCCGATCGCATGACCGATATGAAATTCTCTGATGCCAAGTACGCCGGCTGGCGCAAGCATACCCGGCGCGAATGCTTTCTGGCAGAGAAGGTACAGATAGTGACCTGGAGTGGACTCCAGGCGGTTATCAACGGCCAGCTTCGAACCTGGGTTGTCGCTGTGCCAGGACACCATCGTCGACGTCTGTGCCGCAAATGAATTCGACCGGCGAATGATTGAGGACAGTTGGCCTGCTCAGCGTCTCCTTAGGAGATATCCACCCAAGTTTCTCCGGTCCATATGGTACTTTGGTCCTGAAAGGGAAGGCCAGTAGGGACCTCGAAGTCCCCTAGCCGGCCGTCGGGTCTGTGACCAACGCCTTACTCGAAGGCATGACGCCGAAAGGGCAAACCGCCTGCCGGGTGTCAGCTCGTCCGCCTCGCGTAGTCGGGGAACCACGTCGCGGCTGATCCACTGGTGGATGACGCGATTCTCGGGTGTAGAAGTGGATCAGCATGACGTAGGCGCCGGATTCGCAGATCATCAGCTCCTCCTCATGGTCGCTGTGGCAGTTGTGAGATGTGCAGCCAGGCCTGGTGCCACTGGTAATCGTGCAGGTTGCGCATGGCTCGCTCGATGATCGGGATGTGATTCATCAGCCGGGCCAGATCGCTCACGGCGAACCAGGTCTCTTCGTCCAGCAGCAGGCGGTGCGGGCGCTGAGGGCCAAGTACGAGCTCTGAATGTCGGCAGGCCTGGCGCTTTCACCGTCCCCGGATGGAGACCTGCCCGCGAATCGACATCCTGATGTCCGGCGCGGCATCCGCCCCGCTCACCTCATTACCGGTGCATTGGTTGTAGGCGCGGGGTTCCCTTCAGGCGGCTTCAAACACCTCCATCAGCTCCGCCAGGAAAGTCGTCACCAGTTCGCTCTGCCGGGCGGAGTGGCGCACCGCGGCGTGGAACTGCACTTCATAGCGGAACCGCTGCGGGTTGAGCGCGCGCAGTTGGTCCAGCTCCACATGCCGCGCCGCATAGTGCTGCGGCAGAAAGCCCAGGTGCTGGCCGGAGAGGATCAGCAGGGCGGCGCCATCCATGCTGTCGGTGAGGGCGGTCAGGCGATCGATGGAGGTGGGCGCCGGCATTTCCGGCAGCGGATGGCTGGGCCAGACCCATTCGTGTTCGGCCACATCGTCGTGGCCCAAGGTGCCGACCTGTGGATAAAGCGGGTGGGAGGCGCTGCAGTAGGCCATCTGGGTTTCGCTGAACAGGGCGAAGTAATCGAGGCTGTCGAGGCGGCGCCAGAAGTAGCCGATCGCGAGGTCCAGGTGACCGTTGATGAGCTTCTCCTCGAGGAAGGACGAAGACAGTTCGGTGAACTGGAAGTACAGGCCCTGGTTGCGCGCACGCAGGCGGGCGATGGCCAGGGCGATCTTCTTGTTGGCCGCCGGGTCGATCTGCCCGAGCAGGCCGATGTTCAGGGTGCCGGTGAGGGTGCGGTTGATGTGCTGCACTTCCAGGCGAAAGCCTTCGGCGGCGGCCAGCAGACGTCGCGCCGCTTCGACGAACTGGCTGCCCTTGGGCGTCAGCGCGAAGCCGGCCCTGCCGCGCTGGCAGAGGCGAAAGCCCAGGCGGGTTTCCAGCGAGGCGAGTTGCGCGCTGATGGTGGGTTGCGAGGTGTTCAGCGCGGTCTGCGCGGCCGAGATGCCGCCGGCCTCGACGACGGCGAGAAAGACTCTGATCAAGCGGATATCCAGCTCGGATACGTTGCCCAGCATGCGGCCTCCGGTCGTGCATTACATAGAGCGCAATCTATGTGAACAGTTGGCTTGCGCTATTTTACCTGCCCGCCAAGCCACCTAGATTGCTGCTTCAGCGACGGCGCAAGACCTGCCAGGACGCAGGAAAGGGCCCAGTCGCGGGCGCGCCATCATAGGGCGCCCCAGGCAGCGTTCGCCACAGGGCCAGGGCGATGCTACCTCACCCAACATAGATGAACCCGATGTATGGCCGGGGCCGAACAGGGCCGCTGACAACATCATCACAAGAACAACAGTTCGCTCGACCAGGAGCGAAGGAGCATCCCATGTCAGGGTCCACCCAGCCCGCCCACGCGGCCGAAGCCAGCGGCGGCCTGGCCATCGAAGGCCACTCGATCGACTACATCCCCGAGACCGAGCGCCACGCCCGGCTAGGCAGCCAGGGGCCGTTCTGGTTCCTCGGCAACTTCCACTTCTTCACCATCTCCATCGGTTTCGTCGGCCCGAGCCTCGGCCTCTCTGCCCTGTGGACAACCCTGGCGGGTGCCCTGGGCATCATGTTCGGCACCCTGTTCATGGCCTTCCACGGCTCCCAGGGACCGGAGATGGGCTTGCCGCAGATGATCCAGTCGCGCGCGCAGTTCGGCTACCGCGGAGTGGTGCTGGCGTTGCTGGCGACCCTGTTCGTATTCGTCGGCTTCAACGTGGTGAACGTCACCCTGATCATCGACGGCCTGAAGAACGTCTTCGGGCTGGAGCCGATTCCGGTGGCCTGCGCGGTGATCGCCGTCGGCGCGCTGCTGGCGATCTACGGCCACGACCTGATGCACAAGGCCTTCAAGTGGGCGCTGATTCTGACCCTGCCGCTCTATGCGCTGGTGACCGTCGCGCTGATCTTCGGCGCAGGGCAGGAGGGTGCCGCCGAGCCGGCCAGCCTCGGCTTCAGCTGGGTCGCCTTCGCCACCCAGTTCGCCATCGCCGCCAGCTACAACATCTCCTACGCGCCTTATGTCTCCGACTACTCGCGCTACCTGCCGAAGAACACCAGCCGGCCCAGGCTGATCGCCGCGGTGTTCCTCGGTGCGTCCCTGTCGGGTGCCTGGATGATCGGCCTCGGCGCCTGGCTGGCGCAGCTGCTGCAAGCCTCCGATGCGCTGGTGGCGCTCGACCGGGTGGGCTCGTCCGTCCTGCCTGGCCTGGGCCATGTGCTGGTGCTGGTGTCGGTGCTGGGCTTCCTGCCGGTGATCGCACTGAACACTTACAGCGCCATGCTCACCCTGCTCACCGGAATCGACTCGGTTCGGCGCATCGATCCCACGCCCCGTGCGCGGGTGCTGTCCATCGTCTGCATTACCCTGGTTCTGTTGGCCTGCGTGCTGTCGATCCGTGGCAACGGCATATCCATCCTCAATACCTTCCTGGTGCTGATGCTCTACTTCCTGGTGCCCTGGACCGCCGTGAACCTGGTGGACTACTTCTGTGTGCGCAAGGGCCGTTATGCGATCCCGCACTTCTTCACCCCCAAGGGCATCTATGGCGCCTGGCAGTTGCGCGGCATCGTTGCCTACGTGGTGGGTTTCGTCTGCATGGTCCCGTTCTTCTTCATCTTCGATGCGGCCGCCGGCCAGGAAGTCTTCGTCGGTCCGATGGCGCGACTCCTGGACGGTGTGGATATCGCCTGGCTGGTGGGTCTGGTGGTGTCCGGCCTGACCTACTTCATCCTCAGCCGCTCGCTGGACCTGGCCGCCGAGCAACGCGTCATCGACGCCATCAGCGAGCGTGACATTCTCGCCATCGCCCGACCTGGCGCAGGCCAGGAGCTGTGAACCCGACTACAGGGAGTACCGCCCCGTGAATGCATCCACCATCAAGGTCGCCTGCTGCCAATTGGCACCGAAGATCGGCGACCTCGCCCACAACCGCCGCATCAGCGAGCGGGCCATCCGCGCGGCGGCGCTGCAGGGGGCGCGAGTCGTGGTGTTGCCGGAGCTGGTGCAGAGCGGCTACGTCTTCCACGACCTGGCCGAGGCGCTGGCCCTGGCGGAGACGCTGGACGGGCCGACCCTGCGACTGTGGCAGGACCTGGCCCGTGAGCTGGATATCGTCATCGTCGGTGGCTTCTGCGAGCGGCTGGACGAGCGGCGCGTAGCCAACAGCGCTGCCCTGGTGGACGCCACCGGCCTGCGGGCGGTCTATCGCAAGGCCCATCTGTGGGACGCCGAGAACGCTATCTTCACCGCTGGCAGCGAGCCGCCGCCGGTGGTGGAAACCGCCTTCGGGCGAATTGGCGTGATGGTCTGCTACGACCTGGAGTTCCCCGAATGGGTGCGCCTGCCGGCACTGGCCGGCGCGGACCTGCTCTGCGCGCCGGTCAACTGGCCGGACGGCCCGCGCCCGCCCATCGAACGTCCGGCCGAAGTGGTGCGCGTGCAAGCCAATGCTGCGGTCAACCGCCTCTTCATCGCCGCCTGCGACCGTCACGGTGCCGAGCGCGGGGTGAACTGGGTACAGGGCTCGGTCATCGTCGACCCGGACGGCTACCCCCTGGCCGGGCCGATCGAGGAGGGTGGCGAACAGATCATGATTGCCACCCTGAAACTCGATGAAGCCCGCAACAAGCGCATCAGCCAGCACAACCACCTGCATGATGATCGCCGCCCGGAGCTCTACGAGGTGGCTGGGCTGTTGGAGTGACTTGCCGAGGCAGGCCCCACACTTGACCCGCCGTGTGCGGCGCGCACCGATTGTGGGATCAGCCACCGCGACAGGCCCAACCGCTGGTGCGCACGGCGCACCCTACGAGGCTTCAGACTGCAGAGGGGCCCTCACTCATGGGCAGCCACATCGGCCAGGGAGGCCTGGGCCAGGCGCTGCTGTTCCTTGATGCAGAACAGGACCATATGGAAATCGGTTTGCCATTCGGACTCGCAGCGCGTTCGAATCGGGCCGCTGTAGCTGGCAACCGCCGCGGATGCCTCGCGCTGTTCCTCGAGGCAGTAGGCCCGCATGGCATCGCCGCTCCACTTCTCCAGACAATGCGCCTGGATGGTCGATTCGCTGGCATGGGCGCTGGATAGGAAGCCGGCCGCAAGGGTCGCGGCAGCGACGATCAGACGCTTTCTGTACGGCATGAGCACGCTCGCTCTCCCCTTTGAACGTCGGCCCCCCCTGGCCAACGAATGACAGGATGCAGTGATCTGAAACCCTGGATGCTGCGCTGGGAACTGCCATCAGGCATGCCCGCCAGCGCGGTAGGGGAGCAGTCTAGTACAGCTCCGCACTTTGCCCAGTTCGTCCGTCGATGACCCGATGTCCGGCCTTCAATTGGCCGCGCGCCACGCCTTGGCGTCCTTCGATTTCACCTGCGCGAAATGAGATGTGAGATTTGGGTAGCGTCGGATGTGCGAAAGGGCTTGGTTTACGGCTCTATCATTAATTAGAATCAGTCGCATTTGTGTTGTCAGACGTGCAGGCCCCTTTGACATGAACGATGCAGCGACGCCCGCGGAGAAAACTCTACATGCCCTGTACCGCGATCATCGTGGCTGGCTGGAGTGCTGGCTCAGGCGTCGCATGGGCAACGCCTGGGATGCGGCGGACTTGAGCCAGGACACCTTCCTGCGCGTGCTGGCCAGCTCCCAGCAGATCGCCGACCTGCGGGAGCCGCGTGCCTATCTGCTGACGGTGGGAAGGCGTCTGCTGAGCAATTTCTACAGCCGGCGCAGCCTGGAAGAGGCCTACCTGGAAGCCCTGGCGCAATTGCCCGAGGAGAGCGTGCCGTCTCCCGAGCAACGCTGGCTGCTGCTGGAAACCCTGCAAGCACTGGACGAGTTGCTCAACGGATTGCCGGCCCTGGTGCGCCGGGCGTTTCTATG
The DNA here is from genome assembly GCF_049334135.1 of Metapseudomonas cellulosilytica. Classification (NCBI taxonomy): domain Bacteria; kingdom Pseudomonadati; phylum Pseudomonadota; class Gammaproteobacteria; order Pseudomonadales; family Pseudomonadaceae; genus Metapseudomonas; species Metapseudomonas cellulosilytica. The sequence goes on from NZ_JBHZGN010000003.1 coordinate 27,310, forward strand.
GAGCCAACTGGAGGGGCTGGGTTATCGGGAAATCGCCGAACGTTTGCGCGTGTCGGAGCGCACGGTCAAGCGTTACATGGCGCAGGCCTATGAGCATTGCCTGCTGGTGGACCTGTGATGCGCCAGGATCTGTCCAGCAATGCCCGTGAGGTGGCGCGCGCAGCGGCGCGCTGGCTGGTGCTGCTCGAATCCGGTACGGCCAGCGAAGACGATCATCGCCGCCTGCAGGACTGGCGCAACAGCGACAGCAGCCACGAAAACGCCTGGCAGAAGGCGCAGCACTTGCGCCAGCGGTTTTCCGACGTGCCGGCAAACCTGGCGATGGCCACCCTGGACCGCCCGGACCTTGCACGGCGCGATGTACTCAAGCGCACCCTCGGGGTTGCCGCACTGGTACCGGCCGCCTGGCTGCTGGGCCGGGAACTGCCGCTGGATGTCTGGCGAGCCGATCTGCACACCGCAATCGGCGAGCGCAAGCAGTTCCCCCTGGCCGACGGCAGCCTGCTGCTACTGAACACCGACAGTGCGGTCAACCTCGACCTCGCCGCCCGCCAACTGACCCTGGTGCGTGGGGAAATTGCGCTCAAGGTCCCGGCAAGCGTGCCGCTGACCATCCAGGCGGCCTACGGCCGCATCATCGTCAGCCGTGGCGAAGTCTGCGTCCGTTTCGATCAGCAGGATTACCGGGTATCGGTGGTTAGCGGTTCGGTGCGGTTGCATCCGCTGCACGGTCCGCTTCTGGACCTTGGCGAAGGGCAACAGGTCAGCCTGCGAGCGACCGGCGCCGGCCCTGTCGCAACCTTCGACGCCCGGGAACCCGGTTGGCGCGAAGGAGTGCTGGTGGCGCACAACCAGCCATTGGGGGACTTCCTGCGCGAGCTCGGTCGCTACCGTCCCGGATTGCTGCGCTGGGACCCGGCGCTGGAAGCCTTGCGCGTCACCGGCAGCTTCCGCCTCGACAACACCGATCGCGTGCTCTCGCTTTTGGCGGCCAGCCTGCCGGTGGAGGTGCATTCGCGCACGCGTTTCTGGGTCACCCTGGTCCCTCGAAAAAATACTGCCTGAAGGCTGTCCCTTTTTTTCGCGTCGCCTGTCATCACTGGCAGATAAATGAAAATGAGAGATTTTATCAATGCCAGCAGTATTGCCTTTCCGTTTGCTCCCGACGTCGTCCGGCCTGCGCCCGTTGATGCACCTGGGACTCATGATGACCTTGAGCGCGAGCCCGCTGTTCATCCCGACAAGTTGGGCGGACGACGCCGCACGCCGCAGCTACCAGGTGCCAGCCGGCAGCCTGAGTGCCGCGCTGACCCGCTTCGCCGGCCAGGCGGGGGTCAGCCTGTCGGTGGACCCGGTGCTGGTCAGGGGGCGCAGCAGTGACGGACTGTCAGGCGAATACGGGGTGGAGGAGGGCTTCGCCCGGCTGCTGCAGGGCTCCGGCTTGCAGCTGCAGCCGGTGGGTGACCAGGCCTACATCCTCTCCCCGGCCGCGGACGGCGCCGGCATGCAGTTGCCCAGCACGTCGATCCACAGCGTCAGCGACCAGGCGACCGACCAGGTGTACGCCGGTGGCCAGGTGTCCCGTTCCGGCTCCCTGGGCATGCTCGGCAACCAGGACTTCATGGACACGCCCTTCAGCATCACCTCCTACACCAAGGAAACCCTGAAGAACCAGCAGGCCCGTACCCTCAACGACGCCGTGGCGGTGGATCCGTCGGTGCGTTCATCCAACCCGGCCGGCGGACGCTTCGAACAGTTCACCGTGCGCGGCTTCAGCCTGTTCAACAGTGACGTGTCCTACGGCGGTCTGTACGGCATCCTGCCGACCTATGCCATCGACATGGAAATCGCCGAGCGCGTCGACATCCTCAAGGGGCCGAGCGCGGTGCTGAACGGCATCGCGCCGCGCGGCAGCATCGGCGGCGGCATCAACATCGTGCCCAAGCGCGCCACGGACGAGCCGATCACCGAGGTCACCGGGCTCTTCGCCTCGGAAAGCCAGTTCGGCGGCGCGGTGGATGTCGGCCGCCGCTTCGGCGAGGAGCAGCGCTTCGGCGTGCGCTTCAACGGTGTGCAGCAGGACGGCGATACCGAATGGGACGACCAGGCCGTCAAGCGCGAAACCGGCGTACTCGGCCTGGACCTTCGCGAGGAGCGACTGCGCCTGTCCCTGGACATCGGCCACTCGAAGCGCCATGTCGACGCACCGCAGGAGCGGGTGGAGCTGGCCGCGGGGGCCAGGGTGCCCGATGCCGACGACATCGACGACAACTTCGCCCAGCCCTGGACCTTCTCGAACACCAAGGACAGCTTCGGCGCCCTGCGTGGCGAGTACGACGTCAACGAATCGCTGATGGTCTACGCCGCCTATGGCGCGCGCAAAGGCAACTACAACTTCCTGCGCCACGGTGTGCAGAACACCCAGGACAACGGCAACTTCACCCTGGTGCCGCGCACCTTCCGCCGCGATGAAGATGTGAAGACCGCCACCGTCGGCGCCCGCCAATGGTTCAGCACCGGCTCGGTCAACCACACGCTGAACCTGAGCCTGAACCGGTTCGACATGGATTTCGACAACGCCGGCGAGCGCTATCTGCGCAGCATCGGCAATATCTACAACCCGGTGGATATCGCCCCGCCGGGCCGGCCGAACCGTTTCGACGACAGCACCCACACCGAAGACCGTTTCACCAGCGCCGCGCTGGCCGACACCCTGGGATTGTTCGAGGATCGCCTGCTGGTGACCCTCGGTGCCCGCCTCCAACGGGTGAAAATCACCAACTGGACCAACGGCGTCCGCGATCAGGAGCAGAACGACGAAACCGACACCTCGCCGCTGGTGGGCGTGGTGTACAAGGCCACCGACGAGCTCTCGCTGTACGCCAACTATGTGGAAGGCCTGACCCAGGGCGAAACCGCACCCTCCACGGCCAGCAACGCCGAGGAGATCTTCCCGCCGTTCACCAGCAAACAGGGCGAGATCGGTGCCAAGTACGACCTCGGCGACTTCGCCCTGACCGCCGCCGTATTCCGTATCGAGCAGCCGGCCTACCAGTTCGACAACCAGAACACCTTCAAGCCCAACGGCGAGCTGACCAACCAGGGCGTGGAGCTGAACCTGTTCGGTGAACCGCTCGAAGGCTTGCGTCTGCTGGGCGGCGTGATGTTCCTCGACAGCGAGCAGAGCGACACCACCAACGGCGAATTCGACGGCAACGATGGCACCGGCGCGCCGGAGGTCAATGCCAACCTTGGCGTCGAATGGGACATCCGGGCCGTCCAGGGCCTGACCCTCACAGCTCGCGCGATCCACACCAGCTCCCAGTTCCTGGACCCGGCCAACGAGCAGAAGATCGACAGCTGGGAACGCTACGACCTGGGCGGCCGCTACGCGTTCAAGCTGGGCAGCAGCCCGGTGACGCTGCGCGCCACGGTCGAGAACGTGCTGGACAAGACCTACTGGGCCTCCGCCGCGACTTCGTCCGACAGTGCGGCGGGCCTGACCCTGTCAACCCCCAGGACCTGGCTGGTTTCGGCAACCGTGGGTTTCTGAGGCTGCAAGGCAAAGGTGCGCCACAGGGAAGGGCGCATCCGACCTGATTGAACATGACTCTTTAACGACCACGGAAGAACTTGTTCGTTATTACCTGAAACTTGAATTGCACTCTCCTGAATAAGCCTATTGCTCAATTACGGCAACTAAAAGCTGTATGTGTCATGGCAATGGCATGGCTTGTTCATATCACTCCTGATGGAACTACCAGGTTTATCAACCAGGCTGTCTGCGTGTGCGCGTTGTATTTGTTCAATTCTCCCGTATGTAAATTTTTAAATAATCGGCAATAACCTGTTGCATTGGTTTGCTAATGAGAATAATTTGCATCTCAATTCTTAACGAGGGCAAACGGATGTTGAATGATGGCGTACTGCGCACTGAACCTCTGGAAAAAACCAATGCTGAGTATCTGCTTCGACAAAGCAGGTTCGAGTCGAACGTGCGCAGTTATCCGCGCAAGTTACCCCTGGCGATCGCCAAGGCGCATGGCGTCTGGGTGACGGACGTCGAAGGCAGGACCTACCTGGATTGCCTGGCTGGCGCGGGCACCCTGGCCCTTGGCCACAATCACGAAGCGGTGATGGCCAGCCTCGACAGCTTCCTGGCCTCGGGCCTGCCGATGCATACCCTGGACCTGACCACTCCGGTCAAGGACGCCTTCAGCGAAAGGCTGCTCAGCCTGCTGCCGGGCCAGGGCCGAGACTACTGCCTGCAGTTCTGCGGGCCGTCCGGCGCCGATGCGGTGGAGGCCGCGCTCAAGCTAGCCAAGACCCATACCGGGCGCAACACCATCATCAGCTTCTCCGGCGCCTACCACGGCATGACCCACGGCGCCCTGGCGCTCACCGGCAACACGGCCCCCAAGGACGCCATCGCAACGCTGATGCCGGGCGTGCAGTTCCTGCCCTATCCCCATGAATACCGCTGCCCCCTGGGGCTTGGCGGAGAGGCCGGGGTCGAGGCGCTGACCCATTACTTCACTCAGTTCATCGAAGACGTCGAAAGCGGTGTTTCGTTGCCGGCAGCCGTGATCCTCGAAGCCGTGCAGGGGGAGGGCGGGGTGAACTGCGCACCGGTCAGCTGGTTGCGCCGGATTCGTGAGGTGACCCGCGAGCGCGGCATTCTGCTGATCCTGGATGAGGTCCAGGCCGGCTTCGCCCGCACCGGCCGGATGTTCGCCTTCGAGCACGCCGGGATCGAGCCGGACATCATCGTGATGTCCAAGGCCGTCGGCGGCGGGCTGCCCCTGGCGGTGCTGGGGATCCGCCGCGAGTTCGACGCCTGGGCGCCGGGCGGCCATGCCGGGACCTTCCGCGGCAACCAGATGGCCATGGCCACCGGGCTCGCGACCCTCGAGGTGCTGCAGCGGCAGGACCTGGCGGCCCAGGCCGAACGGCGGGGCCTGTGGCTCAAGGAGCAGCTGGAGTCGTTGCAACAGCGCTATCCGGCCCTTGGGCAGGTCCGAGGGCGCGGCCTGATGCTGGGCATCGAGATCGTCGACGAGCGCCGCGCGTCCGACCGCCTGGGCAGCTTCCCGATGGACCCGACCCTGGCCGTCGCCATCCAGCAGCACTGCTTCCGGCAGGGGCTGTTGCTCGAACGGGGTGGCCGGCAGGGCAATGTGATCCGCCTGCTGCCGCCGCTGATCATCAACGACGAACAATGCCAGCAAGTCATCAGCCGTTTCGAAAGAGCCGTGGCCGCGGCACTGCTGCAAACCCGTTCTTGAAGTTTGGGCGCGCTAATAATGCATAGCGATCCAGCAAGAGAGTGCTGACATGGAAGTTGAACTTTCATAGAGCCTGAGCGCCCTGTTCCGGGTGTTCGAAAAAACTTTATCAATTGGTAACAAGCAATCCATTGGGTGGCTGAGGAAGATCAGCTGCGCGGGTGATTATTGGCAGTTTTTCGCGGCGGATATGTTTGTCGCGTATCAACTTCCCAGGTAATTCCAGCGAGCTGCTATGGAGCAAAGATGAATATTCCCGATCGCACCGTTTTATCCAGAGTCGTGAGCGAATTGGCGACCACGCGCGCCTTGCTCAATTGCCTGATAAAGGAATTCGCCCTGCCAGAGAACTGCCTGCGTTATGCATGGCCGGAGGATATGACCGGCATCGCACCTGGCTGTTATCTGGAAGGGCTTGAGTGGAAGGGCATTCCCCTGTCGATCAACCTGCCGAACCAGCAGCAGTTTTTTGTCATGGTGGACCGGCGGGACCGTCTCGGCAGCCACCGTTACCTGTCCGACGTGTACGCCCGGCACGGCCAGGAAACCTGGCGCTGCCTGGCCTTTGCCGAGTTCGTCGAGCAACTGCTCGGCGCCTGCGAGCACATGACCCGGGCGAGCAATGACGAACTGCTGGACCAGGTGCTGCAAAGCCAGCTGCTGACCGCGGCGATAGTCGCCCACAACATGGACGGCCAGCGCCCGGCGCCGCTGAGCGGTTATCTGGCCAGCGAGCAGGGGCTGTGGTTCGGTCACCCCAACCATCCGGCGCCCAAGGCGCGCCTGTGGCCGGCGCACCTGGCCCAGGAGACCTACGCCCCGGAATTCCAGGCGCAGACCGCGCTGCATCTGTTCGAAGTGCCGCAGCGCGGCCTGCGGGTCACCGCCAACGGCCTGAGTGAAGAGCAGGTCATGGCCGGCTTCGCCGACCAGCGCCGGGCGCGTCCGGGCCACGCCATGATCTGCATGCACCCGGTGCAGGCGGAGCTGTTCATCCAGGACCGGAGGGTCCGGCGTCTGCTGGAACAGGGAGAGATCGTCGACCACGGCGCCAGCGGGCCGCTGGCCAGCCCGACGGCGTCGATGCGCACCTGGTACATCGAGGACCACGATTACTTCATCAAGGGCTCGCTGAATGTGCGCATCACCAACTGCGTGCGCAAGAACGCCTGGTACGAGCTGGAAAGCACACTGATCATCGACCAGTTGTTCCAACGCTTGCAGCAGACCCGGCCGGACACCCTCGGCGGGCTGGCGGCGGTGGCCGAGCCGGGCTCGATGAGCTGGGCGCCGCCGCAGGCCAGCGAAGCCGACGCCCATTGGTTCCGCGAGCAGACCGGGGCGATCCTGCGGGAGAACTTCTGCCGGCGCACCGGTGCCGAGCGCAGCGTGATGGCCGGCACCCTGTTCGCCCGGGACATCCATTCCCGGCCCCTGGTGCATGACTTCCTGCGGGGCTGCAACGGTGGCGAGCTCGACGACGAGCAGCTGCTGGACTGGTTCGACCAGTACCAGACGCTGTTGCTGCGCCCGGTCCTGGCGCTGTTCTTCAACCACGGCGTGGTGATGGAACCGCACCTGCAGAACAGTGTGCTGATCCACGACCAGGGCCGGCCGCAACAGGTACTGCTCCGGGACTTCGAGGGGGTGAAGCTCACTGACGAGCTGGGCATGGCGCAGATCGACGTCGGCCTTCACCCGCGGGTCCGCCAGTCGCTGCTCTATTCCCGCGCCCAGGGCTGGAGCCGCATCAGCTACTGCCTGCTGATCAACAACCTGTCCGAAGCGGTGCTGGCCCTGAGCTGGGAACGCCCGCACCTGGCGCCGGCGATGTGGCAACGGGTGGAGCAGCAATTGCGGAGTATCCGCAGCGAACTGGTCTGCCCGGCGCCGGAGCTGGACGCGCTGATCGCCGGCCAGCCGATCGCCTGCAAGACCAACCTCAAGGTCCGGCTGGCGGCCAAGGCCGATCGCCAGGCCGGCTACGTCAACCTGAGTTCGCCGTGGAGCGAGGAGGCCCGCTATGGCTAAGTTGCCTGCGGCGGTCCTGGCCGCCATCGACGAAGCCCGCGCCGGCAGTGCCGACCCGCTGGCGGTCTTCATCTACGACCTGGATGCCTTGCAGGCGCATGTGCGCCAGGTGATGGCGGCGCTGCCGGCCAGGGTCGAGCTGTACTACGCGATCAAGGCCAACAGCGAAGCGCCGATGCTGGCGGCCCTGGCGCCGCTGGTCAGCGGCTTCGAGATCTCGTCGGGTGGCGAGATCGAGCGGGTGGTGGCCTGCCCGACGCGCAAGCCCTACGTCTTCTCCGGTCCCGGCAAGCTGGACTCCGACCTGCGGGCGGCGATGGCCCACCAGGTGGAAGCCATTCACCTGGAAAGCCTCAACGAGATCGATCGCCTGCAACGCCTGGCCAATGACGCCGGGCGGGTGCAGCCGGTGTTCATCCGCATCAATCCGCAGCTGCCGCCGACGCTGTCGAGCAAGCTGGCCATGGCCGGCACCGCCACGCCGTTCGGCATCGACGAGTCGGAGCTGGCCGAGGCGGTGCGGCGGGTGGACCGGGCCAGCCACCTGAGCCTCAAGGGCTTTCATGTGCATGCCATGTCCCATCAGCTGTCGGTGGAGCGTCACGAGAAACTGCTGGACTTCTACCTGCGGCGTTGGCCGCAGTGGCGAGCCCTGGCGGCCTACCCGGCGCAGCTGACCCACCTGAATGTCGGTGGCGGCATCGGCGTCGATTACCTCGGCGGCCGGCAGTTCGACTGGCAGCGCCTGTGCGCATTTCTGGAGCGGCGCCTGGCCGAGCTGCGCGATGCACCGGTGCTGCGCTTCGAGCCGGGCCGTTTCATCAGCGCCTTCTGCGGTTACTACGTGATCGAGGTGCTGGACACCAAGCGCAGCCACGGCGAGCACTTCCTGGTGTGCCGCGGCGGTACCCATCAGTTTCGCCTGCCGGCGGCGCAGGGCCACAGCCACCCGCTGATCCACCTGCCGCGCAGCCGGCGGGCCGCGGAGTCGCCCGAGCAGGCCTGGACCGTGGTCGGCCAGCTGTGCACGCCCAAGGATGTGCTGAGCCGCTCCCAGCCGCTCAAGGGCGTGGGCATCGGTGACCTGCTGGTGCTGCCCATGGCCGGCGCCTATGGCTACAACATCTCCCACGCGGATTTCCTCTGCCACCCAAGGCCGGCGCAGCACTTCCTGCAGCGGGGCGAGTTGCTCGCGGGAGCGGCGCTGTGATCCAGGCACCCCGCAGCTGGGTGGTGGTCAATGTGCTGCTGGGCACGCTGACCGTCAGCCTCAACAACAGCTCGCTGAACCCGGCGTTGCCGGCCTTCATGAGCGTCTTCGGGATCGGCCCGCTGATGGCCACCTGGATAGTCGCGGCCTTCATGACCAGCATGGGCATGACCATGCCGTTGACCAGCTATCTCAGCCAGTGGATCGGGCGAAAACGTCTGTACCTGTGGGGCGTGGCGCTGTTCATCGGCGGCTCGCTGCTGGGGGCGCTGGCCGACTCCATCGCCCTGGTGATAGTCGCGCGGGTGGCGCAGGGCATCGCCAGCGGGCTGATGATCCCGCTGTCGCTGGCCATCATCTTCTCGGTTTATCCCAAGGACGAGCGGGGCCGGGTCACCGGCCTGTGGGGCGCGGCGGTCATGCTCGCCCCGGCCATGGGCCCGCTGTGCGGCAGCCTGCTGCTGGAGTGGTTCAGCTGGCGCTCGCTGTTCCTGATGAACGTGCCGATCGGGGTGCTCGCACTGCTGATGGGCTTCGCTGTGCTGCCGGCCTCGGAGCCGGCCGAGCGCAAGCCCTTCGACCTGTCCGGCTACGTGCTGATCGCGTCGGGCGTCGGCCTGCTGATGATCGCCACCGGGCGCCTGCATCACGCCGAAGGGCTGACCGATCCGCTCAACCTGGGGATGTTGCTGGCAGCGCTGCTGTGCCTGGTGGCCTTCGTCCGCGTGGAGCTGGGCCGGCAAGCGCCGCTGCTCAACCTGCGCATCTTCGCACTACGCGGCTACCGCTTGAGCGTGATCATCGCCGTGGTGCAGTCGGTGGGCATGTTCGAGTGCCTGGTGCTGCTGCCCCTGCTGGTGCAGACGGTGCTCGGTTACAGCGCCATCTGGACCGGCCTGGCGCTGCTGTGCACCGCGGCCTTCGCCAGCCTGTTCGGACGTTTCGGCGGCAGCGCCCTGGACCGCCACGGGCCGCGCGCCGTGGTCTCGCTGGGGCTGCTGCTGACGGGCGCCTCGACCCTGGCCCTGGGCTTGCTCGAAGCCGATGCCGCCATCGGCCTGGTGTTCCTCCTGATGATGGTGCGCGGTGCCGGCCTGGGGCTGTCCTACATGCCGGTGACCACTGCGGGGCTCAATGCCTTGCCCGAGCCGATGGTCACCCAGGGGGCGGCGATGAACAACATCTCCCGGCGCCTGGTGTCGGCCCTGGCCATCGTCATTGCCTCGCTGTGGCTGGAGTTCCGCCTGGCCGCGGCCGGGCTGGAGGCGCAACAGGCCGCCACGCCCTTGGCCATCAGCGAGGTGTTCGTGGCCACCGGCATCCTGATCCTGCTGGCATTGCCCTGTGCCTGGCGCTTTCCCCAATCCGAGGAGGCGGCGCCGGCTGTGCCTGCCGCCTTCGAACCCCGATAACCCTTCTTCTACAAGGTATGAACATGGCGACCCCACTACAGGCCACAGCCCAGGCTGCGACCGCGACTCCCCACGCTTTCAGCCCGGCTGCCTGGCTGGCCACGATCGATGCTCCCGTCCATGAAAAAGTGCAGCAGCGGGTGGTCGGCCAGCTGTTGCAGACCCTGCTGTACGAGGCCGTGCTGCCTTACCACAGCCAGCCGTTGGAACACGGCCAGCAGCTGTTTGTCGTGGTCGGCCGCGATGGGCAGCAGCAGCGGGTGGAGTACCGCTGCAAAGGGCTGCTCAGCCACAGCTTCGAGCTGATCCGCCTCGACCCGCTCAGCCTGGAGCGCGTGGACAGCACGGGTGAGACCAGCCTGCCGGACCTGCACCAGGCTCTGGCGGAACTGCTCGGCGACTACGAGGACAGCCCGCACCTGGGGCGTTTCATCCAGGAGCTGGAACAGACCCAGCTCAAGGACCTGCAAGCCCGCAGCCAGGGCTACCAGGCAGACCGCCCGGCCCACGAGCTGGATGTGGACGCCCTGGAGCAGCACTTCATGGATGCCCACAGCTATCACCCCTGCTACAAGTCGCGTATCGGCTTTTCCCTGGCGGACAACCGCGCCTTTGGGCCCGAATTCGCCACGCCCATAGCCGTGGTCTGGCTGGCGGTGGCCAGGTCCCTGGCGGCAGTCAACCACTCCCGGCACCTGGATTTCCCGACCTTCATCCGGCAGGAGCTGGGGGCCGAGCGCTGGCAGCAGGTGGCCCGGCAACTCGCCAGCCAGGGCCGGTCGATCGACGACTTTCAGCTGCTGCCGGTGCACCCCTGGCAGTGGGAGAACCAGATCGTCCCGACCTTCTACCCGGAGCTGGCCAGCGGTGAGTTGATCCACCTCGGCACCTCGGATGACCTGTACAAGGCCCAGCAGTCGATCCGCACCCTGGCCAACGCCACGGCCAGGGAGCGGCCCTACGTCAAGCTGGCGATGAACATGACCAACACCTCAAGCACCCGCATCCTCGCGCGGCACACGGTGTTGAACGGGCCGATCATCACCGACTGGCTACAAGGGCTGATCGCCAGCGACAGCACCGCCCGCAGCCTGGATTTCGTGATACTCGGCGAAGTCGCCGGCGTCAGCTTCGACTACCCGCAGCTGCCCGAGTCCCGTGGGCCCCAGGCCTACGGCAGCCTGGGGGCGATCTGGCGCGAGAGCATCCACCAGTACCTGAAGGCGGACGAACAGGCGGTGCCCTTCAACGGCCTCAGCCACGTCGAGAACCGCTACGGCACCGGTGAGCAGAAGCCATTCATCGATGCCTGGATCGGCCGGTACGGCCTGCTGGCCTGGACCCGCCAGCTGTTGCAGGTGACCGTGCCACCGATCATCCACATGCTCTACGCCGAAGGCATCGGCATGGAGTCCCACGGCCAGAACATCGTGCTGATCGTCAAACAGGGCTGGCCGCAACGCATCGCCCTGAAGGACTTTCACGACGGCGTGCGCTATTCGCCGGCGCACCTGGCGCGTCCGGAACTCTGCCCGGAGCTGGTACCGCTGCCGGCCAGCCATGCCAAGCTCAACCGCAACTCCTTCATCCTCACCGATGACGTCAACGCGGTCCGCGATTTCTCCTGCGACTGCTTCTTCTTCATCTGCCTGGCGGAGATGGCGATCTTCCTGCGCCAGCATTACCAGCTGGACGAAGCGCAGTTCTGGCGGATGACCGCCGAGGTGATCCTGGCCTACCAGGACGCCCACCCACAGCACTGCGACCGCTTCGGCCTGTTCGATGTGTTCGCACCCAGCTACGAGGTCGAAGCGCTGACCAAGCGCCGCCTGCTGGGTGACGCCGAGCGGCGCTTCAAGTCGGTGCCGAACCCGCTGTATGTCTACAGGCCGCAAGCATGCTGAGAATCAACCAGCTCAAACGCAAGCTCGGCGCCGGGCAGGCGGTGTACGGGGTGATCAGCTCGATTCCCTCGCCAGCGGCCATCGAACTGATCGCCGAAGCGGCTTTCGACTTCGTGATCATCGACATGGAGCACGTGCTGATCAATCCGGAAACCGTGGAGAACATGATCCGCACGGCAGAGGCCTACGACCTGACACCGCTGGTACGGGTGGCCGACCTGAACCCGAAAACCCTGTTGCGCCTGCTCGATGGCGGTGCCCAGGGCATCGTCCTGCCGATGATCGAATCCCCCGAGCAACTGGCGGACGCCATCGCCGCCTGCAAATACCACCCGCTGGGCCGGCGCAGCCTCAACGCCGGACGCCCCGGTGCCTTCGGCAAGAACAGCCTGGCGCAGTACGTGGGCCGGGCCAACGAAGAGACCCTGCTGGTGGCCATGATCGAAAGTGCCGAGGGCGCCCGACGCGCGGCCGAGATCGCCGCCGTGCCGGGCCTGGACATGATCCTGGAAGGCGCGGCCGATCTGTCGCAGTCCCTGGGCGTGCCCTGGCAGATCGACCAGCCCGCGGTGCAGCAGGCGCTACTCGATACCTGGCAGGCCGCCTCTGCCGCCGGGGTGCCGTACTGCGCCCTTCCGCGCCAGGCCGGCGACCTTGGCCGCTGGCGCGCCCGCGGGGTCAAGGCGTTTGTCCTGGGCGACGATCGCGGCATTGCCTTTCGCGCCCTCCAGGCCAGGTTGGCCTCTCTTTCTGCAGAAGGAAACTGATCCGATGAACTTCACCTCACTGGCCGCCGACATGGTGATGCAGGACCTGATCGACTGCCTGCTGGCGGAAGATTTCTTTGCCAACGACACCTTGCCCCTGGTGGACGGCGCGCAATGGCGGCGGGCTCATCCGCAGGCACCGTCCCTCGAAGGCGCCGACCCGCACCAGCGCATCCTGGATTGGTGCTACGACGCCCGGGAGCAGCGTTTCATCAACATCGCCCTGCGTCCGGGCATTACCCAGCAATGGGAGAAGGTGCCGGGCACGCCGGTGCTGGCCCGCCAGGAAGAGCGCTGGACCCTGTTATCCCCGGTGGACTTCATGAAGCGGGTGTTCACCGGCATGGCCTCGCGTTTTCAGAACAACGAAAAGGGCCAGACGCTGTTTCTCGAAGTGCTGCACATCAGCGTCTGGCAAACCGCGCTGTCCCTGGAGCACCGGGTCGACCACCAGGGACTGATGACCCTGGATGGCGCGACCTTCTTCCGCACCATGGAGCAGTGGGCCTCGCTGCGTGATCGTCCCTACCACCCGCTGGCCAAGGCCAAGCAGGGGCTGCTGCAGGGCGAGTACCAGCAGTACCAGGCCGAGTTCGCCCGGCCGGTGGCGCTGAACTGGGTGGCGGTGGACAAGACCCTGCTGCTGTGCGGCGACGGCGTGCCAGACCTGGAGCAGGTCTATCCGGCGCGTTACCTGCTGCCCGAACCGCTGCAGGCGCGTCTGGCCCGGGAGCTGGAAGAGCGCGGCATCGCCCACAGCCATGTGGCCTTGCCGGTTCACCCCTGGCAGTTCGAGCATGTGTTGCAGGTGCAGTTGGGCGAGGCCTTCGCCCGTGGCGACTGCCAGCGCCTGGACTTTACCGAAGCTACGGTATTTGCCACCTCGTCGCTGCGTTCGATGACCCCGTGTTTTGCCAGCGCCGACTACCTGAAGCTGCCCATGGCTATCCATTCCCTGGGAGCGTCGCGCTACCTGCCCGCGGTGAAGATGATCAATGGCGGCCTGAGCGAGGCGCTGTTGCATCAGGTGCGCCGCCTCGACCCGGTGCTGGAGCAGAGCCTGCACCTGTGCGACGAGGGCAAGTGGTGGGCCTTCATGCCGCCCCAGGCGACCTTGTTCGACGAAGCCCCGCGGCACCTGTCGGCGATGGTCCGTGGTTATCCGCAGGCCTTGCTCGACGACCCGGAATGCCGCCTGTTGCCGATGGCCGCGCTGGGCACGCCCTTGCCTGGCAGCAAGCGCCACTTCTTCGACGACTGGATGCAGTACCGCGGGCTACCGGCCAACCATGCCTCGGTGCTGGCCCTGTTCCGTGAGCTGTGCCAGCGTTTCTTCGACGTCAACCTGCGCATGTTCCGTCTTGGCATGCTGGGCGAGGTGCATGGGCAGAATGCGGTGCTGGTCTGGAAAGCCGGCCAGGCCCAGGGCCTGCTGCTGCGCGACCACGATTCGCTGCGCCTCTTCGTGCCCTGGCTGGAACGCAATGGCATGGCCGACCCGCAATACCGGATCAAGAAAGGCCACGCCAACACCCTCTATCACCAGCGTGCCGAGGACCTGCTGTTCTGGCTGCAGACCCTGGCGATCCAGGTCAACGTGCGGGCGATCATCGACACCCTGGGCCAGGTCTACGGGCTACCGGTGACGACCCTGTGGAGCGCCCTGCGCGACGTGCTGGAAGAACTGATCGAGACCATCGGCTTCGACGACGAAGCGCGGGCGATGATCCGGCGGCACCTCTTCGAAGCCCCGCGCTGGCCGCAGAAGCTGTTGCTGAGACCGATGATCGAGCGCGCGGGCGGGCCGGGCAGCATGCCGTTCGGCAAGGGCGAAGTGGTCAACCCCTTCCAGCGTCTCGCCGGTAGGGTCTGAACCCTCGACCGGCCCGGGCCGGGGTGGATCACCCTGGCCTGGGAACTGCCGCAATCACCCTGGAGAAAATGCCGATGAACCATCGGATTGCAACACGGCGACAAGCCCTGGGCGAGGAGCTGCTCAGCCACTACCGGACCGTCGCTTCATCGACCATCGGCCACCTGACCGATGTTGGTTACCTGCGCGGAATAAGGCCGCTGTTCGGCGGCTCGCGCATGGTCGGCAACGTGGTGACGGTAAAGGTCTTCCCGCCCGATGGCGGCATCCTGCGCGAGGCGCTGCTGCTGAGCGAACCGGGGGATGTGCTGGTCATCGAGTGTCTCGGCGATGACTGCGCGTGCTGGGGGGAATTGCGCACATTGGCCGGGAGGATCAAGGGACTTGCCGGCGTCGTGGTCTCCGGCAGCGTCACGGATTCCGCCGCGTTGCGCGAGCACCGGCTGCCCGTGTTCTGCCGGGGCGTCAGTGCTTGCACCACGCGCGGAATCGGGCTGGAAGGTGAGATCAACCATCCGATCCAGGTTTCCGGCACCTGGGTTTATCCAGGCGACCTGGCGGTGGGCGATGACGACGGCGTTTTCATCCTGGATGCCCAGCGGGCGCGGGAGATGCTCCCTGAGCTGCTGGCCAAGGAGGCGCAGGATCGTGAGCGCAGGGAGATGTTCCTGCAGCGGCTCGCAGCGGCGCCGGACCACCCAAGCCACGGGGCGAGTTGATCTTTGCGCGCAAGAAAGGTGGCCCGGGCTTAGATTGTTTATTCACTAGGGTTATTTGCTAAGTGTTGGATCGCATATCCATTTCGCCGGTTTCGGCGCCATGGCCGAGTGGCTGATCGCTACAGCAGTTGATTGCTGGCTATCGCAGCGGATCCGTTCGCGGTTCGCGAAGAATCAGCGGCCCGGCACCGTTCGCCGACGCTGGCCCGTCATCTTGTCCGGCATCCGCGCTTTCCTAGAATCGGCGCCATTCCGATTACTCATTCCATCCTTTGAGGGAGCGCCACCATGATGAATGCCATGCAGATGCCGATGACCGCCAACACCATGATGCCGATGATGGGCATGCCGATGATGATGGCCACCATGCAGTGTGAAATGCAGGACGACGGCATGCTGTGCAAGATGATGCCGGCGATGGGCATGGACATGGCGATGTTCCGCAACAGCGCCGACATGATGGCGATGATGATGAACTGCGGCATGCCGATGATGATGCACTGCGGCAACATGTCGATGATGTGCATGTCCCAGTCCGGCATGGCCATGATGCCGATGATGGGCATGATGAACATGATGCCGATGCCGATGCCGATGCCGATGCCGATGCCGATGATGGGGATGGGCATGCCCATGCCGTCCATGAAGTGCATGATGGAGTGCTCCATGGAGGGCGGCACCATGATGTGCAAGATGATGCCGATGCAGGGCATGAACACGGACATGTTCAAGAACTGCTGCGCGCTGATGATGAAAATGATGGAGTGCGGCATGCCCATGATGATGAGCTGCAACGGCATGCCCGTGATGTGCTGCACCTGCTGATCGGCAGGATGTAGAAAAAGCCCGGCCGGGAAACCCGCCGGGCTTTTTTGTGCCTCCGTAACGGGCGCCTCTGGTTCCAGGATGAAGTTGGACTCGCCGGCGCGAGTCACCCCTCTCCTCTTCAGGGGTGAAGAGGCACGCTTTCGGAAGCTCCGCTTCCGGTGCCGATGAACGCCTGAGCGCGAAGCGATCGGGCTGGGGCGCAGGGCGGGGGCCGGGGGAGAGGGAAGGTGGGATTCACTCGGACCTGCAATCAGGCTCGAACTGCTTCACCTGTAGGGGCGAATTCATTCGCCAAGCAGGCCGCAGGTCTGCCATTCGGGCGCCGCAGGGGGCAGCTTCGTCGCCCTTGGCGAATGAATTCGCCCCTACAAGGAAATACCCCCACCATCCAGCCCCGTAGGGTGGACAGCGATTTTCTGTCCACCAGTCGGGCAGGCGTGGCGACTCAGTCGAGCCGCTCGGCATAGGTGGTGACCAGGTAGGCCACCGCTTCGCTGTCCGCGGGGTTGCGGTAGGTGTGGGGCTGGTCGGCGTAGAACAGGATCGAATCGCCCGTGGCCAGCAGGAAGCGCTCCTCGTTGACGCTGATCTCCAGCACGCCCTGGGCCACCACCAGGTTCTCCTGGGTGCCGGGGGCGTGAGCGGGGGAATCCTCGCTGGCCAGTGCCGCCAGGCGCAGCTCGTAGAACTCCACCTGGCGCGAACAATCGAAGGGGAACAGCGCGCGGCTGACAAAGCTGCCGTCACTGCTCACCAGGCGTTTGCTCTGGCGCGCCGGCAGCACCGCGACACCGTCGAAGGCGCGGTCGTCGAGGAAGGCGGCCACCGAGACCTTCAAGCCCTGGGCGATCTTGCACAACACCTTGATGGAGGGAACGCTGCGTCCCGACTCGATCTGCGCCAGCATGGCCCGGCTCACGCCGGATACTCGCGACAGACCATCCAGGGAGAGGTTTCGCTTGCTGCGCAGGCGCAGCAGATTGCTGGCGACTCGTTGGCCTATGGGGTCGTCCACGACGCCTGGCGCCGCGATCAACACCTGGTCAAGGGCGCCGGCAGAAAAGGACTGCCCCATGGTTTCACGCCTCTCGAATACCGCTGTCCCGACCTTGCTGCAAAATGTGGAACGCGCTGTAGCCCACGCGCGAGGCATACATCAGCCACATCAGCTCGGCCGTGCGGCGGGCCTGGCGGCGCGTGCGATAGCGGGCGATGTCGATGACGTTGTCGGCGCGGTCCATTTGCGTTGCTCCTTTGGAGTCATGGGGTACGGAGCTAGCCTAGTCGCTCCGACTTAGAACAATAAATACTTAATTAGAATTTGTTTATTCCATTTAATCTTATTTGGTGATTGAGCCTTTGGGATGGAGGCGGCTCTAGGAAGCACGATAGCGGGCGGTGGAATGAGAAGTGGCGGAGAGAAGTGGCCGCCATATGCTTATTTCTAAAAGATATTTAAAGTAATTTTCTTATTTCTATACTGTTTTCTCCATGCGTACCTGCCGACCAATCGGCGCGCCGCTCGATGAACCTTCGCGGACACCCCGCGGTTCTTGAACGTTGCGCGCCATGAGCGCGCAGTTTGCATGGAGAGTCGCCATGTCCGTGGCACAAAGCCTTTCTGCGGCACAGCCGCAGCGTTTCGAGATTCGTCCTTTCGCCGGCGCCGCCCTGGGTGCCGAGGTGGTCGGCCTGGACCTGTCCCGGTCTCTGGACGATGCGGACTTCGCCCGCATCCACCGCGCCCATCTGGACCACCACGTGCTGGTGTTCCGCGACCAGCGCATCACCCCCGAACAACAGATCGCCTTCAGCCGCCGCTTCGGCCCGCTGCAGATCCATGTGCTCAAGCAGTTCCTGCTGGAGAGGCACCCCGAGATCTTCATCATTTCCAACATCGTCGAGAACGGTCGGCCCATCGGCCTGGGCGATGCCGGCAAGTTCTGGCATTCGGACCTGTCGTACAAGGAGTTGCCGAGCCTGGGCTCCATGCTGCTCGCCCAGGAGCTGCCGGAGGAGGGCGGCGACACCCTGTTCGCCAACCAGCACCTGGCTTACGACACCTTGCCGGTGGCCCTGCGCCAGGCCATCGAGGGCAAGCGCGCGTCCCACTCCTACACGGCGCGCTACGCCGACGAGGTGTTCGCAGGCATCCAGCGTCCCCAGCTCACCGCGGCCCAGCTCGCCGAGGTCAAGGCGGTGGTCCACCCGGTGGTGCGCACGCACCCGGAAACGCGCCGCAAGGGGCTGTTCGTCAACGAGAACTTCACCACTCACATCCTCGATATCCCCGAGGACGAAAGCCGGCAGATCCTCGCCGAACTGTTCGCCCACAGCGCCCGTCCCGAATTCATCTACCGCCATCAGTGGCAAGCCCACGACCTGGTGTTCTGGGACAACCGCGCGCTGATCCACCTGGCCACCGGCTGCCCCAACCACCTGCGCCGGCGCATGCACCGCACCACCATCCAGGGCGACGCCCCGTTCTGATCCGCTGACCCTTTCCCGCGATCCCTTTTTTCATGGAGCTTCATATGTCTCTAGGCAAACGCTTTCCTTTCATTCCGCGTTTCGGCCGGCTGGCCGGCACCCTGGGCCTCGGTCTCAGCCTGTTGACGGCGGGGCTGGCGACTCCCTCCGTGGCCCAGGCCGAAGGCGAGATCCGCATCGCCGAACAGTTCGGCGTGGTCTATCTGCTGCTCAATGTGGTGCGCGATCAGCATCTGATCGAGAAGCACGGCAAGGCCGAGGGCCTCGAAATCAAGGTGGACTGGACCCAGTTGTCCGGCGGTGCCGCAGTGAACGATGCGCTGCTGGCGGGTTCCATCGACATCGCCGGCGCCGGCATCGGCCCGCTGCTGACCATCTGGGACCGCACCCACGGCCGGCAGAACGTCAAGGGCGTGGCATCCCTGGGCAACTTCCCCTACTACCTGGTGAGCAACAATCCCAAGGTCAAGACCATCGCCGACCTCAGCGACAAGGACCGCATCGCCGTGCCCGCCGTGGGCGTTTCGGTGCAGTCGCGCTTCCTCCAGTACGCCGCCGCCAAGCAGTGGGGCGACAAGGCGTACGATCGTCTGGACAAGTACACCGTGGCCCTGCCGCACCCCGACGCCACCGCCGCGTTGAAGGCCGGCGGCACCGAGCTGACCGGGCACTTCTCCAACCCGCCGTTCCAGAACCAGGCGCTGGAGAACCCCGACGTGCACGTGGTGCTCGACACCTACGAACTACTCGGCCCGAACTCGCCCACCGTGCTCTACACCACCGAGAAGTTCCGCCAGGAGAACCCGAAGACCTACAAGGCCTTCGTCGCCGCGCTGGCCGAGGCTGCCGATTTCGCCCAGAAGGACAAGGGCGCGGCCGCCGACACCTATATCCGCGTGACGGGCGCCAAGGTCAGCCGCGAGGACCTGCTGAAGGTGATCGGCAACGAGCAGATCCAGTTCAGCGTGAACCCCACCAACACCTACCCCTTGGCGGAATTCCTGCACCGCGTCGGTGCCATTAAGAACAAGCCGGCCTCCTGGCAGGACTACTTCTTCCAGGACGAAGCGCACCCGCTGCAAGGAAGCTGATCTGATGAATGCCCCGCTGCAAGGCCGCACGGCCAGCACGCTCACCCACCTGCAGCCGCTGCTGCAGGTGGAGTCGGTGAACCTCGAATACCGCACGCCGCAACGGGTGGTGCGGGCGACCCATGACGTGAGTTTCGAAGTGGACCCGGCGGATCGCTTTGTCCTGCTCGGGCCTTCGGGCTGCGGCAAGTCGACCCTGCTCAAGGCGGTGGCCGGCTTCATCGCCCCGCGTGCCGGCGCGATACGCCTGGATGGCGAACCGGTGCGCGAGCCCGGTCCCGACCGCATCGTGGTGTTCCAGGAGTTCGACCAGCTGCCGCCCTGGAAGACGGTGAAGGAGAACGTCATGTTCCCGCTGCTGGCCTCGCGCACCGCCAAACGCCGGGAGGCCGAGGAGCGTGCGCTGCACTATCTGGACAAGGTCGGCCTGGCCGGTTTCGCCGAGGCCTACCCGCACACGCTGTCCGGCGGCATGAAGGCGCGGGTGGCCATCGCCCGGGCACTGGCGATGCAGCCGAAGATTCTGCTGATGGACGAGCCCTTCGCCGCGCTGGACGCCCTGACCCGGCGCAAGATGCAGGAGGAGCTGCTGCAACTCTGGGAGGAGGTGCGCTTCACCCTGCTGTTCGTTACCCATTCCATCGAGGAAGCGCTGGTGGTGGGTAACCGCATCCTGCTGCTGTCGCCCCATCCGGGGCGGGTGCGGGCGGAAATCAGCAGCGACCGGTTCGACCTGCACAGCCTGGGGGGCGTGGCGTTCCAGAACGCCGCCCAGCGTATCCACCGCTTGCTGTTCGACCAGGAGGACGGGGCTGCACCCGCGTTCGACCTGGGTTTCCAGGACATCCGCATCGCCTACTGACGAGAGTATCCCCATGAGTGTTTCCGGAATCCGCCGCGAGGAATATGAAATCGCCCTCGCGCCTCTCGACAACCTGCCCCTGGAGCGTGAGCTTCCCCTGCACCAGCGCATCTGGCAGCAGGGTTGGCTGCGCAAGCTGGCGATCCTGGCGCTGCTGGCCCTGGTCTGGGAGCTGGTGGCGCGTTACCAGGCCAACGACCTGCTGCTGCCGGGTTTCCTGCAGACCCTCCGCGCCTTCGCAGGCGGCCTGGCCAGTGGCGAGCTGCTGCAGAAGGTGGCGATTTCCCTGGCGGTGCTGGTCAAGGGCTACCTGATCGGCATCGTCCTCGCGTTCCTGCTCACCACCCTGGCGGTATCCACCCAACTGGGCCGCGACCTGCTGTCCAGCCTGACCGCCATGTTCAACCCGCTGCCAGCCATCGCGTTGTTGCCGCTGGCGCTGCTCTGGTTCGGCCTCGGCGAGAACAGCCTGATCTTCGTACTGGTGCACTCGGTGCTCTGGGCACTGGCGCTGAACACCTACGCGGGCTTTCTCGGGGTTTCCGAAACCCTGCGCATGGCCGGGCGCAACTACGGCCTCAAGGGCCTGCGCTTCGTTCTGCATATCCTCATCCCGGCGGCGCTGCCGTCGATCCTCGCCGGCCTGAAGATCGGCTGGGCCTTCGCCTGGCGCACCCTGATCGCCGCCGAACTGGTGTTCGGCGCCACCAGCGGCAAGGGCGGCCTGGGCTGGTACATCTTCCAGAACCGCAACGAGCTTTACACCGACAAGGTGTTCGCCGGACTCATCGCGGTGATCCTGATCGGCCTGCTGGTGGAGTACCTGGTGTTCGCCAGCCTGGAGCGGGTGACCGTCAAGCGCTGGGGGATGCAGCGGTGAGCGACTGTGCTGCAAGGGCAGGGTGGGCCGGGCGGCGTTCCGCTTCAGCCCACCAAACCGAATGGTGGGCTGAAGCCCACCCTACGATCGGTGCCGCGTTCGCAATTCTTTCCCTGCCTGGTGATTCCCATGCCCTATAGCTACCTGTCTCATCTCCATTGTCCGAAGACCGGCGCGCGCTACGACGCCGGCCGCATCCAGCAACTCAGCGACGTCGGTGCGCCGCTGCTGGTGGACTACGACCTCGACGCCCTGCGCACGGCCTGGAAGCCTGCCGACCTGATCGGCCGCGAGGCCAGCCTTTGGCGTTATCACGAGCTGCTGCCGGTGCTGGACCCGGCCCATGTGGTGAGTCTCGGCGAAGGTTTCACGCCTCTGTTCAAGACGCCGTGCATCGGCCAGGACCTCGGCATCGACGACCTCTGGCTGAAGGACGAGGGCATCATCCCCACCGGCTCCTTCAAGGCCCGTGGCGCGGCGGTGGGTGTTTCCAAGGCCAAGGAACTGGGCGTGCGCGCCCTGGCCATGCCCACCAACGGCAATGCCGGCGCGGCCTGGTCGCTGTATGCCGCGCGGGCTGGCATCCAGGCCACGGTGGTGATGCCGGAGGACGCCCCGCTCATTACCCGCAACGAGACCGCCATCTCCGGCGCCCGCCTGTTCCTGGTCAATGGCCTGATCTCCGATGCCGGCAAGCAGGTGGCCCAGGCCGTGGCCGAAGGCGGCCTGTACGACGCCTCCACCCTCAAGGAGCCGTACCGCATCGAAGGCAAGAAGACCATGGGCCTGGAAATCGCCGAGCAGTTCGGCTGGCGCTTGCCCGACGTGATCCTCTATCCCACCGGCGGTGGGGTGGGGCTGATCGGTATCCACAAGGCCTTCCAGGAGCTGCGCGAACTCGGCTGGATTCCCGCCGACCGTCCGCTACCGCGGCTGGTGGCGGTGCAGGCCAGCGGCTGCGCGCCCATAGTCCGGGCCTGGGAGAAGCGGGCGGAGGCGTCGGAGTTCTGGCAGGACTCGCGTACCGTCGCCTTCGGCATCAACGTGCCCAAGGCCCTGGGCGACTTCCTGGTGCTGCGGGCGTTGTACGAAAGCGAGGGCTACGCCATCGCCGTGGATGACGCCGAGCTGCTGGCCGAACAGCGCAAGGTGGCCGAGCTGGAAGGCGCCTTCGTCTGCCCCGAGGGCGCGGCCCTCTATGCCGCCGCGCGCAAGCTGCGCGAGGGCGGCTGGATCAGGGCGGGCGAGCGCGTGGTGGTGCTCAACACCGGCGCCGGCATCAAGTACCCGGACACCGTGCAGGTGGACGTGCCGCTGCTGCAGCCGGGGGAGAGACTGCCCCGATGAGTTTCGACTGGAGCTTCGTGATCTCCACCTTGCCGGCCTTCGCCAAGGCCGTCGGGGTGACCCTGCAGGTGGGGGCGATCGCCATCGCCACCTCCCTGCTGGTGGCCCTGGTCAATGCGACGATCCTGGTGCTGCGCTTGCCGCTGCTGCGCCCGCTGGTGAAGGGGTACATCGAGGTGGCGCGCAACACGCCGCTGCTGATCCAGTTGTTCTTTATCTACTTCGCGTTGCCCGGCGTCGGTATCCGGCTGTCTGGCCTCAGCTCCGCGATCATCGCCATGACCTTCCTCGGTGGCGCCTACCTTACCGAGGTGCTGCGCGCCGGGGTGGAGGCGGTGCCCAAGGCGCAGATCGAGTCGGGGCTGTCCATCGGGCTGTCGCGCGGGCAGCTGCTGCGCCACGTGATCCTGCCCCAGGCGGGCATCCTCAGCCTGCCGGCGCTGTTTGCCAACTTTATTTTCCTGCTCAAGGAAACCACCGTGGTCTCGGCGGTGGCGGTGCCGGAAATCCTCTACACCACCAAGAGCAATATCGCCCTGTACTACAAGACCTATGAAATGCTGGCGGTGCTGACCGCGCTCTG
Organism: Metapseudomonas cellulosilytica; assembly: GCF_049334135.1. Classification (NCBI taxonomy): domain Bacteria; kingdom Pseudomonadati; phylum Pseudomonadota; class Gammaproteobacteria; order Pseudomonadales; family Pseudomonadaceae; genus Metapseudomonas; species Metapseudomonas cellulosilytica. Next base: position 50,592 of record NZ_JBHZGN010000003.1, read on the forward strand.
CGTGCTGCTGTTCCTGCCGCTGTCGCTGGTGCTGGGCCGCCTGGAAAGGAGGCTGCAGCATGGCCAGTTCGGGTCTTGAGTTGCTGCTGGTTTCGGCGCCGCAATTGGCCCGGGGCGCCTGGGAGACGCTGTCCATCTCGGCCACGGCGATTCTCTTCAGCAGCGTTGGCGGCGTGCTCTACGGCGTGCTGCGCAGTCTCGGCAAACCCTGGCTGGAACTGCCGCTGCGCATCTACCTGGAGTTGTTTCGCGCCATCCCGGTGCTGGTCTGGCTGTACCTGTTCTTCTTCGGCTTGCCGATCTTCCTCGGCGTCAGCGTGCCGAGCTTCTGGTGCGCGGTGCTGGTGCTGTCGCTCTGGGGGGCCAGCGAGGTGGGGGAGGTGGTTCGTGGCGGCCTGCGTTCCCTGCCGCGTGGCCAGCGCGAAGCGGGCCTGGCCATCGGTCTCGACCTGCCCCGGCTCTATGCCGAGGTGTTGCTGCCCCAGGCGCTCAAGCGCATCACGCCGCCGACCATCAACGTCTACACGCGGATCATCAAGACCAGCTCGCTGGCGGTGCTGATCGGTGTGGTGGATGTCATCAAGGTGGGCCAGCAGATCATCGAACGCACCTACGAGTCGGTGCTGGTCTACGGCTTCCTGTTCGTTTTCTTCTTCCTGCTCTGTTATCCGCTGTCGGCCGCATCGCGCGTGCTGGAGCGTCGTTGGAGTCACCCATGACCGCCTTGATCGAACTGTCTTCGTTCAGCAAGCGCTTCGGCGCCACCCAGGTACTGCGGGAGGTGGACCTGCAAGTCCGGCGCGGCGAGGTGGTGGTGATCCTCGGCCCCAGCGGCTGCGGCAAGAGCACCTTGTTGCGTTGCCTCAATGGCCTGGAGGAAGGGCAGGGCGGCAGCCTGCTTTTCGCCGGCCGCGAACTGAACGGCAAGACCGACTGGCGCGACGTGCGTCAGCGCATCGGCATGGTCTTCCAGAGCTACCATCTGTTCCCCCACAAGACGGTGCTGGAAAACATCCTGCTCGGCCCGCTCAAGGTTCAGAAGCGCGCCTCCGGCGAGGCCCTGGCCCAGGCCGAATCGCTGCTCGCCCGGGTCGGCCTGCTGGACAAGCGTGATGCCTATCCGCGTGAGCTTTCCGGTGGCCAGCAGCAGCGCATCGCCATCGTCCGTGCCCTGTGCATGAACCCCGAGGTGATGCTCTTCGACGAGGTCACCGCGGCACTCGACCCGGAGATGGTCAAGGAGGTGCTGGAGGTTATTCAGGACCTCGCCGAGGGTGGCATGACCATGCTCATCGTCACCCATGAAATGGCCTTCGCCCGCGCGGTGGCCGACCGGATCCTGTTCATGGACGGCGGCGTGATCGCCGAACAGAACGACCCCGAAACCTTTTTCAGCAACCCGCAAACCGCACGCGCGCAGCAGTTCCTGGAGAAGTTCTCCTACGTGGAAAACATGCCTAAAAGGAAATTGTCATGAAACTTGGAACAGCCCTTATTTTCCCCTTGCTCGCCGCGGGCATCCTGGTCGGTTGCGGTAATTCGGATGCGCCCAAGCAGGCGACCAAGGAGGCCACCCCGGCCAAGGAGGCCGCGCCCAGCGCCGGCTACCTGGACAAGATCAAGGCGCGCGACAAGCTGGTGGTCGGCGTGTTCAGCGACAAGCCGCCGTTCGGCTTCGTTGACGAGCAGGGCAAGTACGTCGGCTTCGATACCGACATCGCCAAACGCTTCGCCAAGGACCTGCTCGGTGACGAGAAGAAAGTGGAGTTCGTGGTGGTGGAACCCGCCAGCCGCATTCCCTTCCTGCAAAGCGACAAGGTGGACCTGATCCTCGCCAACATGACCGTGACGCCGGAGCGCGCCGAGGCGGTGGACTTCACCAACCCCAACCTGCGTGTCGCCGTGCAGGCCATAGTCCCGGAAGGCAGCCCGGTGCGGAAGCTCGATGACCTTGCCGACAAGACCATCATCGTCACCACCGGCACCACCGCCGACCTCTGGCTGACCCAGAACCGCCCGAACTGGAAGCTGGTCAAGTTCGAGAAAAACTCCGAGTCCCTCCAGGCACTGGCCAACGGCCGCGGCGATGCCTACGCCCAGGACAACCTGGTGCTGTTCAGCTGGGCCAAGCAGAACCCGGGCTATCGCGTGCTGGCCGACAAGCTTGGCAACGAAGCCCCGATCGCCCCGGCAGTGAAGAGGGGCAACATCGAGCTGCGTGACTGGGTCAATGCCGAATTGGCCAAGCTGGGTGAGGAGCAGTTCCTGCTCAAGCTCTACGACCAGTACGTGCGCAAGGAGCTGGCCGACGGCACCGATCCGAAGTCGGTCATCGTCGAAGGCGGCAAGTGGGAAGGCTGATACCGCTCCCGATGAATGCAGAGCCCGCCGAAATGGCGGGCTCTGCATTTTTGCCTGTCCGGCGATCCCGGCGCCGGGGCTGGCGCTTGCCAGGTCGTTGAGTCGCGCCGCTGAGCGGGATTGGGGTGTTTGCGCCAACAGGCGCTGCCGTGCACCAGGGTGGTTCACAAAAAAGCGTTGATTAACAAGGGGTTATGGGCATATTGCCAGCAGCTGTCCAGGGCGGATGGGTGTCGTGTTTGGGCAGCTTCGTGGCGTTTTCGAATAATTAGGATTTTGCTTGCGGGGCTTAAAGTGGCGCGCCGTTCGAGTGCCGTGCGCTATTGGTGCTACCCGGTCGCGGTGAAAAAGAGCGTCCGGGCCGTGCGGTTTTCTTGTTTTTCAAAGGAGTTGGTTTCGTCGTCAAAGTCAGTTCGTAGTTTCCTATGTCAGTAACAAGAGAATAAGACGAAATGGTTAGCGTAGGATCTGGTGGTTCGAGCGGTAAGTTGGCGCAAGGCTTCAAGCCGCGCCACGTAACGATGCTTTCGATTGCGGGCATTATCGGCGCAGGTTTGTTTGTCGGTTCGGGGCATGCCATCGCAGCCGCCGGCCCTGCGACCATTCTGGCGTATATCGTCTCCGGGCTCCTGGTCGTACTGGTCATGCGAATGCTCGGGGAAATGGCCGTTGCGAACCCCGATACCGGGTCGTTCTCCACCTATGCTGACCAGGCAATAGGGCCATGGGCCGGCTTTACGATCGGCTGGTTGTATTGGTGGTTCTGGGTGCTGGTCATTCCCATCGAGGCGCTGGCGGCCGGCAATGTGCTGCACAACTGGTTCCCGCAGATCGACATCTGGCTGTACGCCCTGATCTCCGTGGTCGCCCTGGCCGCAACCAATCTGTTCAGCGTTGCCAAGTACGGCGAGTTCGAATTCTGGTTCGCCATGTTCAAGGTGGTGGCGATCATCGGCTTCATTGCCGCGGGCTTCGCCGCACTGATGGGCTGGCTGCCGGACCGCGAAGTAAGCGGCCTGAGCCGCCTGGCCAGCGAGCAGGGTGGGTTCGCCCCGAATGGCTGGTCTGCCGTCGTCGGCGCGTTCATTACCGTCATGTTCAGCTTTATCGGCACGGAATCGGTGACCATCGCCGCTGCCGAATCCAGCGATCCCGCAAAGAACATCGCCAAGGCCACACGGTCGGTGATCTGGCGGATCAGCGTTTTCTATCTGCTGTCCATTTTCGTGATCATTTCCATCGTGCCCTGGAATGATCCGCTGCTGCCCGTGCAGGGGTCGTATCAGCGCGCGCTGGAGCTGATGAACATTCCCTATGCCAAGTTCCTGGTCGATGTTGTCGTGCTGATCGCCGTCACGAGCTGCATGAACTCGTCGATCTACATTGCCTCACGCATGCTCTACTCCCTTGGCCGCCGCTCCGAGGCGCCAGCGTTTCTGAAGGTGACCTCGTCGGCTGGCGTTCCCCGGGCCGCTGTCATCGCCAGTACCGTGATCGGCGCAGCGGTCGCCGTCCTGAACTTCTTCGCCCCCGCCGGTGTGTTCGATTTCCTGCTGGCCAGTTCTGGCGCCATTGCCTTGCTGGTGTACCTCGTGATCGCGATTTCCCAATTGCGCATGAGGTCGCTGCTGCGCCGCAACAATGTCGAGATCACCTTCCGGATGTGGCTGTTTCCCTGGCTCACCTACCTCGTCATCGTCTTTATCGTCTGTGCGCTGGGCGTGATGCTGGTGACCCCCGAGCATCGAACCGAGGTCACCTCGACCATCAGCCTGGCGATCGTCATTTCGTTCCTCGGCATCGTTACCGCACGAAACCATGCCCGACCGGCGCGTGTGAGCGCCCTGGGCTAGTTCCCGGGTTGCCGGACCTGAAGCAGAGCCGCCGTACCCTGATGGGGGCGGCGGCTCGTCCTTTTCTGGCTTTGCGGTGTGCTGTTCGCTGGTGGGCACAGCCGCCGATGTGACTGGCTGGCCAATGGTCCAGATGTGAGAAGGAGTCGCAGGCCGTTGACGCTTCAGGCCTTGCGACTCCCTCTGATACGTCCCGCTGGCTCCTGGGACGTCTTCAACTGAACACTCGCGTGTTCCTTTCGGAACCCGCAGCCTTAGTGCTGTACCTCAACCACATCGACATCCGGTGCGTCAGGGGCTTCATTGGCGTCCTCCGCAGCCTCTCTGGCAGCATCTGCGGCGTCTTCGTCAGCTTCCCTGGCAGCATCCGCGGCCTCTTCAGCGGCCTCTCTGGCAGCATCTTCAGCCTTTTGTCCCGCCTCTTTGGCTAGGTCTGCGGCCTCTCGGGCAGCCGCTCTGGCAGCGTCTGCGGCATCCTTGTCAGCTTCCCGGGCTGCATTGGCCTCGTTCTTGGCCGCGTCCCGAGCTGCATCTGCAGCCTCTTTGGCAGCTTCACGGGCAGCATCCGCGGCCTCTCTGGCAGCGTCTCTGGCAGCATCCGCGCCTTCTTTGTCAGCGTCTTTGGCTGCATCCCGGGCTGCATCTGCTGCGTCCCTGGCGGCATCTCGGGCTGCGTCTGCAGCATTCTTGGCAGCGTCTCTTGCCGCGTCTGCATCATCCTTGGCGGCGTCTCTGTCTGCAGCCGCCGCAGCCTTGGCCGCGTCTCTGGCTGCATCTGCGTCGTCTGCGTCATCTGCATCAGCCGCTACGCCGTCCGCGTCCTCGTGTTCGGCCTCATCCCGGTCCGCTTTCGGACCTGGTCCGTTGGCGACCCCGGCATCATCGTCATGGGCATTGCCAGGCCCCCGGTTGGCGCCGTCGTTGTCATGGTCGTTGTCCCCGGCAAGACCGCCATGGTCCGCGTCAGCGTCGCCGTGTCCCTTGCCTCCATGACCGTCACCGGCATGATCGCCGTCGTGGTCGCCACCGTCACCCGCGTGACCGCCGTCGTGGCCGCCGCCGTCGCCGGCCTTGCCGCCGTCGTGGCCGCCACCGTCACCGGCATGGCCGCCATCGTGACCACCACCGTCTCCGCCGTGACCTCCGTCACCGTGGCCGCCGCCGTCACCACCGTGACCGCCACCGTCTCCACCGTGGCCTCCTCCACCACTGCTGCCATCCCTGGCAAACGCGTACGAACCTGTCGAAATGTAATCAGGCATCAACACTGTCGATGCCGAGAGGACTCCACCGATAGCCAGAGCCAGTAGGCATTTTTTGATAGGCATAATGTGCCTCCGTCTAAGTTCTCTTGGTTATCCCCCTCCCGACGAAAAGTCGACAATGTAGGGTTGAGGCGGGTCGCGCGGCGGAAGTTCATAGTCGGTAACGTTTTTCTGCCGAATGGCCCCAGGCCCGCATGCGGTTCGTTCCAGCTATGTCCGCGTTAAGTGTTGCTAGAGCGTCCTGAGCCAAGCTGATTTCGAGCGGGATACCCGTTGCGCAACCAGGCCCTTTGCACCTGGTACTCATCGAGATTGCGGTGGATGCGCAAGGCTCGCTCGCGGAGCCAGGTGCCCAGAGGAGCATTGCGCTCACTATTGTCACAAAATTTTAAGATGTGACATTATCTGTCTCCGATTGTGGATTTGTGACATTGCGGGGCGGCCCACAAGACCGCAGGCCATGACACGCAACGGAGCGAGATGAAATGAGCAAAGCACTATTGGGCCCCATCGATCAGGTCGGCTACCTGGTCGGCAATCTGGACCAGAGCATGGATCGCTGGGTGCAGCGGCTCGGCGTCGGTCCCTGGACGGTCTTTCGCAATGTCGTCCTGGACGGACGCTATCGAGGTGAGGCCGTACAGGTGGAAATGAATGTAGGGCTGGCCTACCAGGGGGATGTCCAGATCGAGCTGATCGAGGTTGTCCAGGACAGCGCGTCGCCGTACCGCGATGCTCAAGGGCGTCCGTTGCTGGGCCTGCACCACATCGCCTGGGTGGTCGACGATCTCGACCGGGAACTGGCTCGCCTGACGAGCAATGGCCTGCAGGTGGTGTTCGAAGCCCACAACCCCGCGACACGGGTTGCTTACCTGGAGGATTCGGCGGAGCCCGGCGTGCTCTTTGAAATCATCCAGGGCGCAGGGATGCGCGACCTGATCCGACACGGAATCGCCGCCACCGCGAGCTGGGACGGCAGCCAACCCATCCGCACAATCTGAGAAAACGACATGACCCATCGACTTGAAGGCAAGGCCGCCCTGGTGCTCGGCGTGGCGCCCGGCAATGTCGGCGAAGCCATCGCCCGCCGTTACCTCGACCAGGGCGCGCGCGTCCTGGTCGCCGGCCGCCGCGCCGATGCGCTGAATGCCGTCGCCGCCGACCTGGGCTGCGAAGCCCTGGTTTGCGATATCACCGTGGAAGACCAGGTGAACGCCTTGGTCGCCGACGCGGTGCAGCGCCTGGGCGGTCTCGACATCGGCGTCAACGCCAGCGGCTGGGGGTTGCTCAAGCCGTTCCTGGATCACAGCCGGGACGACCTGGAGCAGATGAACGCGATCCAGTTCACGGGGCCTTTCCAGTATTTCCAGGCACTGCTGCGGCACATGCCGGCAGGCGGTTCGATCATCCAGATCTCGTCGGTCACGGCGACCATCATGTTCGATCAGCATGCCGCCTACATGGGCACCAAGGCCGGAATCGACCACGTGATCCGCTGTATCGCCCATGAGTTCGGGCATCGCGGCATCCGCGCCAACTCGATCGCGCCCGGCGGCGTGGCCGATGCGCCGATGTCCGGCGGCGGTCTGCACCATCCGGGCATTGCCGCGCTTTACCAGCGTGAAATCCCATTGGGGCGTAGTGGACTCGCAGCCGACGTCGCGGATGCCGCGCTGTGGCTGGCGAGCGACGAATCCAGCTTCGTGACCGGACAAGTCATCCATGTGAGCGGCGGCCAGACCCTGCGACGCAACCCGTCGATGGTCGAAGTCATCGCCGCAGCAACATCCAGCTGAGGAGCACTGCAATGAAGCGATTGGAAGGCAAGGTGGCATTGATCACGGGCGGCGCCCGAGGCCAGGGCGAGGCGGAAGCCCGGCGCTTCGTCGCCGAGGGTGCGCGGGTGGTGATTGCCGATGTGCTGGATGCGGAAGGCCAGCGGGTTGCATCCGAGCTGGGCGATGCCGCCTTGTTCCAGCACCTGGACGTCACCCGCGAGGAGGACTGGAGTGCCGCGGTGCGCGTGGCGCAGCAGCACTTCGGCAAACTCGACGTGCTGGTCAACAATGCCGCGATCCTCAAGATGGCGTCCCTTGAGACCTGCTCGCTGGAGGACTATCGCCGGGTGATCGAGGTGAACCAGGTGGGCTGCTGGCTGGGGATGAAGGCCGTACTGCCGGCGATGAAGGCCGCAGGCGGTGGGGCCATCGTCAATGTCTCGTCCACCGCGGGCATGGAGGGGGTGGCCTGGGGCACGGCCTACGTGTCCAGCAAGTTCGCCGTGCGTGGCATGACCAAAGCCGCCGCCCTGGAGCTCGGCGCGTACGGCATCCGGGTGAACTCCGTCCACCCCGGTGGGATCGACACGAACATGGCGCGGCCGCCGGAGATGGCCGACATCGATCCGTCGACGATCTACCGCGGCCTGCCGATCCCGCGTATCGGGCGCCCGGACGAAGTGGCGAATCTGGTGCTGTTCCTCGCCAGCGATGAATCGAGCTACTCCACCGGCTCGGAGTTCATCGTCGATGGCGGTCTGCTGGCGGGCAAGACCTTCAACTGATTCGTCGCCCGGACTGACAAGCCTGGCCCGCGTTGCCGGCCAGGCTTGTCAGCGCCCTTCACGGCACCAGGACACGCTTCTGTGCGCCAAACCATGGGAGAATCGCGTCTCCATGTAGAGGCGGGGAGGGTTGCATGAGTCGGAAGCTGCGCTGGGGAGATGCCAGCCGGATGGAGAGTGTCGGCGAGGGTCGCGCGCTCATCCTGAAGGCGGCGCTGGACGCCATGGTTGAAGATGGTTTCGACAGTTTCTCGATCGACGATGTCGCCATGCGCGCCAACATCTCCCGCCGAACCCTTTACCGTTACTACGGCAGCAAGAAAGAGCTGATCCAGGCAGTCATCAGCGTCGAGAACAGCGTTTTTTTCGAAGAGATGCAGCGCAGCCTCGCCGAGTTCGAAGAGGATTTCGAGGCTTACCTGATCGAGTGCGTGTGCTTTTCAGTCCGATATCGCGATCAGCACAACGGCGGTTTCCACCACAGTTACCTGGCCAAGAGCGTCAATCCGGAAGTCTCCGCCTATATCCTCGAGAACATTGCGCCGATGTGGCACAACCTGCTGGAAGGGCCCTACAGGCACTACATCAAGCGCCTGTCATCCACTCCTGCCGCCCTGGAAGACATCATCGAGCTGATAAGCCGCCTCGGGTTGAGCTATTGCCTCGCCCCCGTGGAAGAGGATGACATCAGGCGCCATATTCGACTGATCCGCCTTGTGCTGGACGCCCCGCGATAACTCGGGTGAAGGGGCCCGGCCAGCCCCCTCGAACCCGGTACGCGATCACTCCGCGAATGCGCCGCCAATCACTCGGCGAGCGCGGCCCCCGAGATGTGTTTGGCCGCCTGGTACGCGAAGGTCATGGCCGGCCCCAGCGTCGATCCCGGCCCCGGATACGCCGGCAGGATCGATGCCGCGCAGTTGCCCGTGGCATACAGGCCACGGATGGCCTCGCCCTGTTCATTCCTGACCTGGGCGTTGGTGTCGATGTCCAAGCCGCCGTTGGTACCGAACTCGCCGAGGTGGATTCGCACCGCATAGAAAGGCCCACGACCGATCGGCGCGAGACAGGGGTTGGGCTTCACCGTTGGGTCGGCGTAATAGCGGTCATATTCGCTGTCGCCCCGCCCGAATTCTTCGTCCTTGCCGGCTGCGGCGAACCGATTGAAACGCTCGACCGTCGCCGCGAGTCCGGCAACGTCGATACCGACCTTGAGTGCCAGTTCCTCGAGCGTGTCGGCCTTGCTCAGGAAGGCTTCGTCGAAATAGGACTTGGGAATGCGCCAGTCCGGCATCAGCTTCGACGTCAGGATCGGGCTGACGATGTATTTCCGCCGGAAATCGGCGTCGAAGATGATCCACAGGCGGCTCGTATCCGTTCCCGCCTGATGCAGGCGATGACATTCCCGCACATACATCTGGTAGTTCATCGATTCGTTGGCCACCCGCTTGCCGCCTTTCTCCACAACGATGCTGCCGGGATAGGACTTCTCCATGATCGAGGGGTACGGATAGGGGATACCCGGCACGCGGAAGGTCGGTACCCACCACGCCCCCTGCATGCGCGCCAGGCGCGCGCCATGGCGTTTGGCGATCTCGATCGGTGCGCCGCAATTGCCCTTGTGCGTGGTCGTCCAGCTGGTGTGGGTGGGGGCGGGAAGGTAGGTCTCGCGCATCTGCTGGTTGTGCTCGAAGCCGCCGGAGGCCAGTACGACGCCACGACGGCATTGAATCGCCCGCTGGCGCCCCTCCGTCTTCACGATGATGCCGGTGACTTCACCGCGCTCCACCACCAGATCGACCATTTCGCTCTTCAGATCGAGCGCAAGCTTGCGGTCCTCCATCGACCACAGCAGGCGTGCCACACCGGCACTGCCACAGGTGGCCCGGCGCGACCGGTGCGTGCGCAGTCGCTGCGGCAAGTCCAGGACGTACTGCGCCAGCAGCTTGGCGGCCAACAGGCGCCAGCCCGGTGCCTGCACATTGAAGCTGTGCGCCTCGGTCTGCGTCATCGGTACGCGGCCGAGCATTTTCAGGATCGGGTGATGATCGCGGAGGTACTGGCCCCGCCGGCGCAGCTTCGTGATGTTCACCGGCTCGGGCTCGATGGAACGATGTCCCGGCCGCGACCCCGGCAGCGTCGAGAAGTAATCCGGATAATGCGCGAGCGACCGGTACCGCATGCGCGTACGTGCATGCAGGAAGCGCAGCATCTTCGGCGCATTCTTCAGGTAGGTCTCGATCATCTCCCGAGGGACGGTGCCTTCAGGATCGGTGGCCAGCACGTAGGCCAGGGCGTCTTCGTAACTGTCCTGGATGCCTTCGGCCTCGGCGTAGGGGTTGCCGGGAATCCAGACACCTCCACCGCTCAACGCGCTCGTCTCGCCAGCCTGGTCCGAGGACTCGATGACCAGCACGTCCTTGACGCCCATTTCGTACAGGCAGAGTGCGGCAGCCAGCCCACCATTGCCCGATCCCACTACCACCACATCACGGCTTTCTGTCCAGTTCATAGGTCTACTCGATTCAGCTCGAGGCCTAATATAGGAACCTGGTCTGGACACCCGGAATGAGTGATTTCGCATGACCCAATGCAAAAATGCCCGTGGCCCGCTCCGCTGGGATGACCTGCGGTTCTTCCTCACCGTCGCGCAAACGGGCTCCCTCCTTGCCGCAAGCAGAAGCTTGCACGTCGACCGAACCACGGTTGCTCGCCGCCTGGATGCGCTGGAGCGCTCCATCGGCAAGCGGCTCTTCACCGCTGAGGATGGCGTTACCCGGACGACCGAGGCGGGACGTGCCGTGTTGAAGGCATCGGAGCGCATCAGCGACGAGATCCGCGAACTTGAACGACTCCTGTACGGGAGCGGTGAGGCCATTGAAGGGACCGTCAAGATCGCGATCGCCAAAGGATTGGGCGACGCGTTCATCCCGGACGTCCTGGCCATCCATGCCATACACCCCGGGATCACCATCGAGATCGTCAGCGTCGCGGATCCGATGCGCGTGGTGATGGAGCGCAAGGCTGATCTCGGCATTGGCGATGCGTACGAACGCCCCGAGCGACTCGACACTGTGCTGCTGGGCAATATGGAAGTCGCCATGTATGGCGCCGCAGAACGAAACGGTAGGCCCCCGACCACCTGGATCGGTTGGAGCGAATACGCACCCAAGCCCTTCATTGACTGGGTCAACGAACATGTCGGCGAGGGCACCTCGATCAGTACGCGGGTCAACAGCTGGGAGACGATGCGAAGCGCCGTCCTGACCAGCGATGCGGCCGCGCCGCTCTGGTGCATGCTGGCCGATGGCGATCCGCGCCTCGTACGGCTCAGCGACGCCAGCGCCCATTACATCGCCCTCTGGCTGGCATCCCCGGATGGCCTCAAGAGGCAGGCGGCCCACGACGCGACTTGGCGTTTTCTCCACGAGCGAATATCCCGGCGCGTAGCGGATGCGGATCGGTCCTAGTCCACCGGGACGAAGCCATGGATTTCCCCACCGCCCTACATTGGCACCCTCAGCCCATGTAATGAGGAGACACCCATGAGCAGCAGCGAAGCCGAGATCGCCAATCTGCTGTACCGATACGCGGAGTTACTGGATGGTGGAAACCTGGAAGGTGTCGCCGAGTTGTTCCGGCATGCGCAAATCAAACTGCAGCAGGGCGACGAGCGGGTCGGCGCGGATGAGCTCCTCGGCATCTTTCGTGAGCAGGTAAGGCTCTACCCCTGCGGTACGCCCCGTACCAAGCACCTTGTCAGCAACCCGATCATCGAAGTCGATGAGGCGTCACACCGCGCCACTGCAAGGTCCTACTACACCGTTCTGCAGGCAACCGATAGCCTGCCACTCCAGCCCATCGCCACTGGTCGCTATCACGATGCATTCGAACGCATCGACGGTGCATGGCGCTTCTCGTTCAGGGACTACTCCATGCTCGACATGGTCGGCGACTTGAGCGGTCACCTGAACGGCATGGCCAATTCCTGACAGACCCGGCTCCGGACGCTTCCGCAGGGGCGATGACCTCGAAACCCAATTGGCCAAGTTCGCGGCCGTGATCGATGTGCAACTCGGTACGTTGCGCAATCTGGTTCAAGGCTCGGCCATGGAGGCTTACCGTGAAATGGGTAGGCGACTGTCAGAGCCGAAGGGGGAATGAGCGATGCAGGAATCTGTCCACCCTACAATGTCCCGAGGTTCATTCGAGAGCGCAGCATTCAGCCAAGCATGAGGGGGTTCACATGTCCGACGCACGCTATGTTCCGCCCAAGGTGTGGCAGCACCTCGCGCCGTCCGGGGGCGAATTCGCCAGCATCAACCGGCCGGTTGCGGGCCCGACCCATGACCGCGAGTTGCCGGTGGGCAAGCATCCGTTGCAGCTCTATTCGCTGGGCACGCCCAATGGGGTGAAGGTGACGGTCCTGCTGGAAGAGCTGCTGGCGCTGGGGCATGCCGATGCCGAGTACGACGCCTGGCTCATCCGCATTATGGAGGGCGATCAGTTTTCCAGCGGCTTCGTCGGGATCAACCCCAACTCGAAGATTCCCGCGCTGGTGGATTACAGCCAGGAAACACCGATCCGTGTCTTCGAATCGGGTTCGATCCTGCTGTACCTGGCGGAGAAGTTCGGCCGGTTCCTGCCCACCGATCTGGCGGGGCGTACCGAAACCCTGAACTGGCTGTTCTGGCAGATGGGATCGGCGCCCTATCTGGGGGGCGGTTTCGGGCATTTCTACGCCTACGCGCCGGAGAAGCTGGAGTACCCGATCGATCGGTTCACCATGGAGACCAAGCGCCAACTCGATGTGCTGAATCGCCGTCTCGCCGATCACCATTTCCTGGCGGGTGACGCCTACACCATTGCCGATATGGCGGTTTGGCCGTGGTATGGCCAACTGGTGCGGGGGAACCTGTATTCGGCGGCGGAATTCCTGTCCGCTCATGAATACACCCATGTGCTGCGCTGGGCCGAGGAGATTGCCGAACGACCCGCGGTGAAGCGCGGCCGGCGAGTCAACCGCACCTGGGGAGAGCTGGAGGAGCAGTGCCCGGAGCGGCATCAGGCGTCTGATCTGGACCCGGTCTGAGGCCATTCCCGGCGCCATTGGCGGTTCCCTCCGCCAACGTCTGCGCCAGCAGAACCCCGCCCTGCAAGCGAGCCGGAACCTGGAGCAGGCCGGCGGTGATCAGTTGCTTCTGGAGCACGGCGTTTCCTGACCATGACAGGGCCTCGCCGGGCTTGCCCCGGCGAGGCCCTGATGCGGTCAGAACGAGTTGGCGAGGTCGATGCCGGACTTGCCGGGCGCGAGGATGTTGTTCGGGTCCAGGGCGCGCTTGATGGCGTGTTCCACCTTGCGCTTGACGGTGCCGTAGCTCTGCGCCACGCGCTCCTGGAACGCGGTGTTGACGCGGTACACGGCATAGCCGTGCTTCTCGAACTCATCCAGCAGCTCGTGGAAGCAGGCGTTGGCGCGCCGGGTTTCCTCTGGGTTGCTGCGGTCGTAGAGCACGTCGATCACATGGTGCATGTCGCGCCAGCCGACGATGAACTCGCCGACGTAGTCCAGGCCGTGCTTGTTGAGGATCTTCTTGGCCAGCGCCTGCTGCTTGTCGCACTCGCTGCCACGGGCCTGGCTGACCGGGGCGAACCACATGGAACCACCGCCGCCACGCCAGTTGTACAGGCCGAATTCCTGCAGGTTGGGTACGCCGGACATCAGTTGGGCGCGGTACTTGAAGGGCTGGGTATCACCGGCTTCTTCCTGGGTGACGATCTTGCCTTTGCCGAGCTTGGCCAGGGCGCCGGTGACGATCTTCCAGTTCACGTCCACCTGTTCCTGGGTGCCGTAGAGGGCGGCGTAGACGTTCCAGGCGCCGAGGTTCTTGTCCTTCTGGATCTGCTTCAGGATGGTGTCCGGGGTCGCGCCCGGCTCGGTGGTGTAGTCCGAGCGGCGGGTGTTGCAGGTGGAGGCTTCCCAGAGCACGCCGGCGATCACCACCGAGTTGGGGATGACCTGGGCGATGCGCAGCGGGCGGATGAATTCGACGATTTCGCTGATGTCGGACTCGTTCTCGAACTTGATCTCGAAGGGCTTGAAAACCGGCGGCTTGGGCATCAGCCAGAAGCCCATCTTGGTGCAGATACCGTAGTTGGCCTGGGTGAACATGCCGTCCAGGGTCGGGCCGTAGCCCCACTTGAACACCTGCCAGGCGTTGTCGCCCTTAACCCCGCCCATGCCGGTGCGGTAGACGTCGCCGTTGGCCAGCACCACTTCCATGCCGCACTGCATGAGGAAGTGCTCGCCGTAGGGGGTGTAGCCGACGCCACGGTCCATGGTGTTGCCCAGGGGGCCGGCGATGGCGGACGGCGCGGAGAAGGACAGCATCAGCGGGATGTTGTTCTCCTGCAGGTAGTCGTACAGCTGCTGGTAGGTCACGCCGGGCTCCACCAGGGCGGTGCACAGGTCGGGATCGACGTGGATGATCTTGTTCATCTTCTTCAGGTCGAGGATCACCTGTCCGCGCTGGCCGGGGGCCGCCGAGCCGTAACCGAAGTTGCGCCCGGTGGAGATGGTCCACACCGGAATGCCGTGTTCGTTGCAGATCTTCACCACCCCCTGCACCTGCTCCACGCTGGTGGCGGTGACGGCGGCGGAGGGCGCGTGTTCGGCATTGTCCACGGCCATCATGATCTTGTTGTAGGGGATCAGTTGCTCGTCCTTGACCAGGACGTTGTCCTCGCCCAGCAGCTTGCGGAACTTGGCCAGGGCTTGCTGGAAGTTGGCGTCATTCACGCCACGGGGAAGCAGGGTGTTCTGGGTTTGCTCGGTCATCTGTCAGCTCCTTCAAGCCACGATCGAGAACGAAACGAATTGGCCGGCGAGCGCCGGCTGATGGCTGGCGATGCGCGGGGCTGCCGTGCTGTCGGCGGTGCCCAGGCTGGCCAGGCTGTGGCCGAGGCTGGCCGCCCATTGCGCGGAACCGCCGCTGCGCCTGGCGCCGGCCAGCTTCAGGGGCCGACCGCCCAGCGGGTTCTGTTCGCTCAGGCTGAAACCGCCGCCGCAGGCGTGCAGCTGCTGGCCCAGATGCAGGGCGCAGCCCTGGGCGCTGTCGGCGCTGAGCAGGTGGTGCCGGGAGGCGCCGCCGGTGGCGCTGTGCTGGCCGAGCCACTGCACCCGTGCGCCGCTGCTGCGGGCCAGGTCAAGGATCAGCGCGGCGCTGGCGTCATCCACCAGGCCGATGATGCGTTGCGGCTGGCCGCTGCGCAGGCGCTTCTCCAGGCCCAGGATGAAGTCCAGGCCGAGGCCGGTGCGCTGCACTTCGGCTTTACCGGCCGCCGGGCTGGAGCCGACCCCGGCCAGGAAGGCCTTGCCGGCAGCCTCGCCATCCACCAGCACCAGCGTGGGCAGCGGTTGGGCCTGGCCGCCCAGCATGGCCTTGCTCATCGCCAGGCTGGAGACGCCCATGGCGGCGCCGGCCAGGCCGCCCAGGGCCATGCCCTTGAGCAGGGTACGACGTTCGATGTTCATCGCCGGCACCTCAGGGTTTGGCCGCGGGGGCGGGCGACTTGGCGATGTACTCGCCGACTTGCTGCAGGGCCTTGTCATCGATGAACGAGGCCGGGAAGGCCGGCATGGCGCGGAAGCCATTGCGCACCACGGCGGAGATGTACTGCGGCGGCAGCTGGCGCCCGGTGATCACCGGGCCCACCTGGTGTTCGTGGCAGTGGCCGCAGACCTTCTGGTAGACGTTCTCGCCGCTTTTCCAGGTGCCGTCGCCATCGGCGAAGGCCTGGCCGGCGAGCAGCGCGAAGGGCAGTGCAAGGCCGGCCAGCAATGGCCGTTTCACAGCTTGGCTGTTGAGGAGTGTGGACATTTCGTACTCCGTTTTTTATTGGGTGGGTGCTGGGTGGTGTAGATGCGGCCGTATCAGAACGGATAGGGCCGCGGGCTGTGTTGCAGGGTGATCCAGTGGTCGGTGGTGAACTCCTCGATGGCCCATTCGCCGTTGAAGCGACCGAGGCCGGAGTTCTTCTCGCCACCGAAGGGGGCGTTGGGTTCGTCGTTGACCGGGATGTCGTTCACGTGGGTCATGCCGGCGTGGATGCGCTGGGCGAACTGCACGCCGCGTTCCAGGCTCCCGCTGAACACCGCGCTGGAGAGGCCATATTCGCTGCGGTTGGCCAGCTCCAGGGCGTGTTCGGCGTCGCGGGCGGACTGGATGCCCACCAGCGGGCCGAAGATTTCCTCGCGGGCGATCTCCATATCGGCGGTGACGTTGCCGAACACGTGGGGCGGCATGACGTTGCCCTGGGGCTCGCCGCCCACCAGCAGGGTGGCGCCTTCGGCCTTGGCGGTGGCGACCTTCTCTTTCAGACCGGCCAAATGCCGGGCGTTGATCACCGGGCCGACCACAGTCTCGGGCTTGCTCGGGTCGCCGTAGGGCAGGGTCTTGACCCGCTCGACGAAGCGCTGGGTGAAGGCGTCCACCAGGGGCGCCTCGACGATGATGCGGTTGACCGCCATGCAGATCTGGCCCTGGTGCAGGAACTTGCCCACCACGGCGGCGTGCACCGCCTGCTCCAGGTCGGCGTCGGCCAGGACCACGAAGGGGCTGTTGCCGCCCAGTTCCAGCGCGACGTGCTTGAGGTGCTCGCCGCCGCTGGCGATGCGGCCGATGTTGCGGCCCACCTGGGTGGAGCCGGTGAAGGAGATGAACGCTGGAACCGGATGCTCGACGAAGGCGTCGCCGATTTCCGCGCCCGAGCCCACCACCACGTTGAGCACGCCAGCCGGCAGCCCGGCCTCCTCGAAGATGCGCGCCAGCAGCAGGCCGCCGGTGACCGGGGTGTCGCTGGCCGGCTTGACCACCACGGCGTTGCCCAGGGCCAGGGCCGGGGCCAGGGAGCGAGCGGTGAGGTGCAAGGGGAAGTTCCACGGGCTGATCACGCCGATCACGCCCAGGGGCGCGCGGTACACGCGGCTCTCCTTGCCAGGGATGTTGGAGGCGACGATGCGCCCGTGCACGCGATTCGGCAGGCTGGCCGACTCCAGGGTGATGGCGCGGGCGGCGCCCCATTCGATTTGGGCCTTGATACGGGTGCTGCCGGACTCGCGGATGATCCAGTCGATGATCTCCTCGCGGCGCTCATCGAAGATCTTCACCGCGTCCAGCAGGACCCGGGCGCGCTCGGCTGGCGCCTTGGCCGCCCACTCCCGCTGGCTGTTGCGGGCCATGCGGTAGGCCGCGTCGAGGTCCTCGCGGCTGGCCAGGGTGATGCTCAGCAGCCGCTTGTCGTTGTAGGGGTCGAAGACTTCCAGCTGGCGACCGGTACTGCCGGCGCGCCATTGCCCGGCGAGGGGCTGCAACTCGAGGTTCTGGTAGGCAGGGCGGGTGGTGTCCATGGGTTCTCTCTTGTTTGAGCGGAAGGCTGCCGGTGGCAGTGAACCGCTGAGCGTATGGGTGCGTGGCGACACCTCAGGCGTGACGCGCGGGCGGCTGGCCTGTGGCGGTACGGTCGGGGATCAACAACGAAGCCGTGGTGCGGGCGGTCGAGCGGGATTGGTTGGCGATGGGAAGCAGTTCATGGGGCCGTAACCTGCGTTGTTGTTGTGGAGGTGCACGCGCTAGGCCATTAACAACTACCGTGCCAGTCCTGTTATTTTTTGTTTTTTTCTTTTAAAACAATGAGATATAAATTTTTTGAAAGAATGGCGGAGTGCCGTGAAGGGCTTTGCTGAGGCTTGGCGCGGAATTTTCTGCAGAGAAGTCGCCGCTGGCGCTGAAACTTCCCCGGAGCGCTGCGCCGGAGACTGTGCGGTTATCGGGTAATGGCCTGCGAAGGAGCCGGAAGGCCAATTGACCGGCCATTTCACGAGGGCATACTGAATGGCTCCTTTCCTGCCTTCCGCCCCTGACCATGACTCGCAAAACCTCGAGCAATCCCGGCCGCGCCATGGGGGATGAATTCCTCAAGCAGTTGCTCGGCCGGCAGAAGCGCCTGATCGTTGACCGCGCCAACCAGTTCGGCAGCACCGGGCTGCCGACCGCCGAGCAACTGGCGGAGACCGTCGCCTTCGCCCCCCAGGACGGCAATATCTGGCTCTGCGGCCAGCGCATGATGCTGCTGCAGGGGGCTGCCTTCGGCGCAATCCGCCACGAGTTGGTGGAAGCGCTGGGCCTGGACAAGGCGCGCGGCCTGCTGACCCGCATCGGCTGGCAGGCCGGCGCGCGGGATGCCGCCCAGGTCAGCGCGCAGTGGCCCGAAGGCGACCACGCCAGCCTCTACAGCGCCGGCCCGCGCCTGCACATGCTGGAGGGCATGGTGAACGTGGAGGTGGTGCGCTTCGACATCGACTCCAGCGTCGGCCATTTCTATTCGGAGTTCTTCTGGCACAACTCCCTGGAGGCCGACGAGCACATCGCCGCCTACGGCCTGGGCAGCGAGCCGGCGTGCTGGATGGAGGTCGGCTACGCCAGCGGCTACGCCTCGTCCCTGCTGGGGCGCCTGGTAGTGTTTCGCGAACAGGAGTGCCGCTGCATGGGCCATTCGGCTTGCCGCATCGTCGGCAAGCCGGCGGAGCTGTGGGATGACATCGACCTGGACCTGGCCCACCTGGACGCCAGCGACTTCCTCAGCCGCAGTACCTACGGCTCGGCCGACGAGACCGAAATGGCCGAGTTGGAGGAGCCGGCCGGGGACCAGGCCATGGTGGGGATTTGTGCCGCCTTCGTCGCCGCCAGCCAGCAGCTCTACCGCGTGGCGCCGACCCAGGCGACTGTGCTGCTGACCGGTGAATCGGGGGTGGGCAAGGAGCTCTTCGCCCGCACCCTGCACCAGGCCAGCCGGCGCAGCGGCACGCCGCTGGTGGCGCTGAACTGTGCGGCGCTGCCGGAAACCCTGTTGGAGGCGGAACTGTTCGGTGTGGAGCGCGGCGCCTTCACCGGCGCCGACCGTTCCAGGCCGGGGCGCTTCGAGCGGGCCAAGGGCGGTACCCTGTTCCTTGACGAGATCGCCACCCTGAGCCTCAGTGCCCAGAGCAAGATCCTGCGGGTGCTCCAGGAGGGCGAGATCGAGCGGGTGGGTGGCACCACGGCAATCCCGGTGGATGTGCGGATCATCGCCGCCACCAACCTGGACCTGCGCCGCGAGGTGGAGGCCGGGCGCTTCCGCGAGGATCTGTTGTACCGGCTGAACGTCTTCCCCATCCACCTGCCGCCCCTGCGCGAGCGGCGCGAAGACATTCCGCTGCTGATGAGCTACTTCCTGCGCACGTTCAGTGCGCGCCATGGGCTCAAGCCCCTGGGCTTCAGCACGCGGCTGGTCAACGCCCTGCTGACCTACCGCTTCCCTGGCAATATCCGCGAGCTGCAGAACCTGATCGAGCGTGGCGTGATCGCCGCAGGCAATGGTGAACTGATGGACCTGGTTCACCTGGCCGAGGCGGGCGAGCCGCTGCGTTCCAACGGTATCGGCCTGACCGTCGAAGGCCGCCTGGACGCCCCCGCTCGCGAGGTCCCGGTGGGGAGCGAGGCGCCGTCCGGCGAGCGCGTGGTGGTGGAGCCGGAGCTGGCCGACCTGCAGGCCTTCCTCAGTGGCCGCGAGCGGGTGCTGGGGACTTCCCTGAAGGAGATCGAGCAGCGCCTGGTGCACCTGGCGCTGGAGCGCACCGGCGGCAACCTCACCGCGGCGGCGCAAATGCTGGGCATGAGCCGTGCCCAGATCAGTTACCGGCTCAAGGGGGAGTGATCCCCCCTGGTCGGTCACGGGTGGCTCAGAGGGGCATGGTGAACTTCAGCCAGTAGGTCTGGCCCTCGGCGCGGTTGCGCACGCCGCTTTCGTCCTGCCACTTGGCGCTGAGGAACCAGCCATCGCCGCTGTATTGCACGGCAGGGCCGATGGAAAAGCTGCGGCCACGGTTGCCATCGTTGGCGTCCACCAGGGCGGCCGCGGCGCAGTCGGAGACGCTGCACTTGTCGTCGCTGATCTGCTTGTAGGCATGGCCGCCCACACCTACGACCCAGCCGTTGCCAAGGCCCCAGCCCAGGGTGTAGTCGGCGTGCAGCTCGCGGCCGGACTGGTAGTGGGTGTCGCGGTTCTCGAAGTTGTAGTCGTGCATCAGGCGCACATCGGCGTTGAAGCCGTTGGGGTCGCTGTAGGTCATCGCGTACACCGCCTGCACGGTGTAGTAGTTGTTGCCGAGGTTGATCAGGTCGTCCTTGTCGTAGCTGCCGGTGGGGGCCACGAAATCGACGCCGACGGCGGTGTGGAACTTGTCGCTGTGGTGGAAGCCGACCACCGGACCGAAGTGCGCGTCGCCGATGCCGCGCTTGTGGTCGTGGGGGCCATTCTTGACGTTCAGGCGGATGTCGTTGAGCGGCAACAGGGCGTGGAAGCCGAGGTTGCCGCCGAGCACCTGCTGTTCGGTGACCCAGACGAAACGCGGCACGATGGTGGTGACCCGCAGGTCGATGTCGGCGGCCTTGTCGCCGGCGTTGTCGCGCAGGGAGTCGGCCAGGTAGTTGCCGACGAACACCTGGCCGTAGGTGCCGGGCGGCGGCAGGATGCCCATGCCGTAGATCTCGATGCCCATCGGCCAGGACGACAGGCCGCCTTCGGTGGCTTGGGCCAGTTGGGTGCTGCCGGCGAGCAGCAGGCTGGTGGTGCAGGCAATGGCGGGGGTGCTGAAGGATTTCTTATTCATGAAAGGCAGCCTTGTTGTTATTGGGTGCGAGCAAGGCTGGTGACTTGCTCGAAAACTGCCCTAAACAATTAGCGTGCCAGTCGTTAAGTTCAGGTTTTTGCCGACGATGGCTTCCTGTTCGCGGCTTTTGTCGCTGGTTTGGCCAGGTGGCCTTTGGCGTCGTGACAGGCTGTTAAGAAAATTCCGCAGACTGGAGAATTCTCGACGCCGGCCCTAGGCATCGGAGCCGTCCTGGCCGCCGGCACGGCGGAAGGCATTGGGCGACTGGCCATTGAGGCGGCGGAAGAAGCGCGAGAAGTAGGTGGGGTCCGTGAAGCCAAGGCTGTCGGACACCTGGGCGATGGTCATGTTGGTGTAGATGAGGCTGCGCCGGGCCTCCAGCAGCAGGCGCTGGTGGATGATCTGCAGCGCGCTCTGGCCGGCCAGTTGGCGGCACAGGTTGTTCAGGTGGACGCTGGACAGGTCCAGGCGGTGGGCGAAGGTCTCCACCGTCAGGTGCTCGCGGTAGTGCCGCTCCACCAGCTTGATGAAGCGCCCCAGCAGCTGCCGGTTGCGTTCGTCGCGGCCGCTGGGCGGCGTGATCTGCTGGCTGCGCCGGCTGATCCAGACCATCAGCACGTTGACCAGGGAACTGAGCACCAGCTCGCGGGACGGCGCGCTGCCTTCGTACTCCCTGAGCAGGGCGGCGAACAGGGTATTGATGTAGCGGCGGTCGGCCCCCACCGGGTAGCAGCCCGAAGAGGCCAGCACCGTCAATGGCGCCCCCAACTGCGCCTCCAGTTGTTCCACCAGCGGTGCGCCGAGGGTCAGCACATGGCCCTCGATGCTTTCGGAGAACTGGAAACCATGGACACAGAGTGGCGGGGTGACCTGGATCGAGGGTTCGAGGATGTCACTGCGCCGGCCTTCCACCTCCACCACCGCCTGGCCGCGCTGCACATAGAGCAGCTGGAACAGGTCGGCGTGGCGGTGCGGCTTGATCTCCCAGTGGTGCAGGCTGCTGCGTTTTGGAATGGATTCGCAGTGCAGCAGGTCCGGGGTCGGCCAGGCCTGGTTTTCGCCATAGAGCTTGAATACGGGAACGCCTGGAATGCTGGTTTTCATGGGCTGGCCTGGGGCTGCGGGGCTGTTCAAGGCTGGTCGATAATCGGACGGTGTTTTCAAAAGTGCAATTTCTAGAAGGATTCTGACCTTCTTTTTCGATTTCTGTCAGCAAAAATGCAGGGGAACCTAAACCCATGTGCTTCGGGCCCATGCCTGCGCCCTTGGCCTGAAGCCCTTTTGCGAGACAACAACAATGAAAACTCAGGTTGCCATCATCGGTGCTGGCCCCTCCGGATTGCTGCTCGGCCAACTGCTGCACAAGGCCGGTATCGACAACATCATCGTCGAGCGCCAGACCCCTGATTACGTGCTCGGCCGCATCCGCGCCGGGGTGCTGGAGCAGGGCACCGTCGACATGCTCCGCGAGGCTGGCGTCAGCGAGCGCATGGACGCCGAGGGCCTGGTGCACGAGGGCGTCGAGCTGGTGTTCGATGGCAAGCGCGTACCCATCCACCTGACCGAACTCACCGGTGGCAAGAGCGTGATGGTCTACGGCCAGACCGAGGTCACCCGCGACCTGATGGACGCCCGCGCCGCCAGCGGTGCACCGATCATCTACTCGGCCAGCAATGTCGAGCTGCACGAGCTCAAGGGCGAGCGCCCCTATGTCACCTTCGAGAAGGATGGCCGGCTGCAGCGCATCGACTGCGACTACATCGCCGGTTGCGACGGCTTCCACGGCGTGTCGCGCAAGAGCATTCCGGCCGGTGTGCTGACCGAGTACGAGCGGGTCTATCCGTTCGGCTGGCTGGGATTGTTGTCCGATACCCCGCCGGTCAACGAGGAACTCATCTACGCCCACCACGAGCGCGGCTTCGTGCTGTGCAGCCAGCGCTCCCTGACCCGCAGCCGCTACTACCTGCAGGTGCCGCTGACCGACAAGGTGGAGGACTGGTCCGATGAGCGCTTCTGGAACGAGCTGAAGGCGCGTCTGCCCGGGGAAGTGGCCGAGCGCCTGGTGACCGGTCCGTCCCTGGAGAAGAGCATCGCGCCGCTGCGCAGCTTCGTGGTGGAGCCGATGCAGTACGGCAAGCTGTTCCTGGTGGGCGACGCCGCCCACATCGTGCCGCCCACCGGCGCCAAGGGCCTGAACCTGGCCGCCTCGGATGTGTGCTACCTGTACCGCATTCTGGTGAAGGTATACCGCGAGGGCCGTACCGACCTGTTGGAGAAGTATTCCGAGCTGGCTCTGCGCCGAGTGTGGAAGGGCGAGCGTTTCAGCTGGTTCATGACCAACCTGCTGCACGACTTCGAAGGCAACAAGGACGCCTGGGACCAGAAGATGCAGGAGGCCGATCGCGAGTACTTCCTCAACTCCCACGCCGGCTTGGTGAACATCGCCGAGAACTACGTCGGCCTGCCTTACGAAGAGGTCCTCTAGTGCGACCCGCCCCGCCGCCCGCCGGCGGGGCCGAACCCAACCTGGAGCATTAGTTCATGGGCATCTTCGATTGGAAGCACTGGCTGGTGCTGTTGCTGGTGGTGCTGGTGTTGTTCGGCGGCAAACGGCTGAAGAACCTGGGGGCCGACCTGGGCGAGTCGATCCGCGGCTTTCGCCGCTCCTTGGCGGCAGAGGACAAGGGCGAGCCTGACTCCGCCGAGGTTGATAGCGCCGCACACATCGCGGAACAGAATCCGTCCCAGCCCCGGCCCTGAGACCACGTCCCTGAGTACCCGCGCCGCGATTGCCGGCGGTCCTGGGCGTCCTTCTCGCCAGCTGCCGTCTCGCTCTTGGACGGCGGCACCCCGCAGTGTGACCCCTTGTCCAGGGTGGTCTGTTCCGGCGTCTGCTTTCGTTACCGCCCTTGCTCACGGAGCCACCGGCTTTGCGCGAGGCCAGTTTTGAACGCTGACTTGCCTGGCAAACGTCGGCAGGGGAGATGTCCTGGCGCCAGGGCTGCCCATTAGCGACGGCTTCGGCCACCTTCGGGTGGTCTTTTTGCATTGGCGGGTAATACTTCTCTGCAAAGGTGGGCGTGTTGCTGGTGGCGCGCGCCGCGGGGAGGTGTGAGGTGAAAAAGCTATCAATTGTGGGTGCCGGTATGGTGGGTGAGGCAGCGGCTCAGATCATCGCCCGGGAAGAGTTCTGTCGTGAGTTGGCGTTGATTGATGTGCAGGGTGAGTTGGCAAAAGGCAAGGCGCTGGACGTCTGGCAGGCGGCAGTTGAGTCAGGTTCCGATACCCGGGTTTACGGCGGGTCCAATGCCGAATTGCTGCAGGATTCTGACCTGGTGGTGATTACCGCGGGTGTGCCCCGCAAGCCTGGCCAGTCGCGCCAGGATGTATTGAGTATCAATCTGCCAATTCTCGATAGCATCATGCTGGATATTAATCGTCATGCTCCGGCGGCGACGGTGTTGGTGGTGTCGAACCCGGTCGACGTGCTGACCTATCGGGCTTGGTCTCTCAGTGGGCTGGGACGCGACAGGGTGTTCGGGCAGGCGGGGGTGCTGGATACAGCGCGCATGAAGTGTTTCATTGCCGAAGAGACAGGGTTTTCTGCTCGGGATATCACGGCGCTGGTGCTGGGAGGGCATGGCGATAGCATGGTGCCGCTGATGCGCTACTGTGCGGTCGGTTCGGTGCCGCTGTCTCACTTCCTGTCCAGTCAGCAGATAGAGCGGATTGTGGAGCGCACACGTCAGGGTGGCGGCGAGATTCTGGGTTTGAAGAAGCTGGGGAGCGCCTGCGATGCGCCGGGCGTGGCAATTGCACAGATGGTGGATGCTATCGCCAATGGGCGAAACCGCATTTTGCCGACGGTCGCGATTCTCGAGGGCGAGTACGGGCGAACAGGTATTGCCATGGGTGTCCCCTGTGTGCTGGCAGCGGAGGGGGTTGTGCGGGTGATCGAGTTGCCTCTGGATGCGCAGGAGCAGGCGATGTTCGACCACTCTGCAGATCAGGTGGTGCGTGATATTGCTGAAATGAAAGCTTTGTGAGCGGGGTATATGAGGGGGCGCAAGGGGGATCGTGTCCCGGGAAGTGGTTGACTGAAAGCTCAGCCTAGCGAGTTCACCGGGGACCTGTTCGCGCCGGTTCAGTCTGTGCGTGCGAGTGCGGCCATGGCCGTGATGGATGCCATACCTGGACGATAAATGAGCTCCGGCGCAATCGAGTAGCCATGAGGCCTGTCGCTTTCTCCAACTTCGCAGACAATCATTGCGACAAGATCAGTGAGCAGAGCGCGGGACTCTATTATTTTGTCGAATAGCTTTTCGTTCTGACGCAAATACTCCAGAAGTGCATCCTCTGGAAAGTCATCTGCAGCCTTGTTGGCTGTGCGCCACATCCATCGGCTTTCGCCCGGTATTGATAGTGGTCGAACAGTTTAATTGGGCCAGCCAATTTTTTCGGAAAACGAATGAATATTTTCTTTGGTGCTGGAAGCGTAAATATGGAATCTTTTATTCATTGGGAATACTTCATTCTCGGGCATCAGTTCATCTCGCACAGATGAAATTCCGTCCGTGGTCTACGTATGGCCGGTCGGATGTACTTGCTGGTTCTGGATACGAGGCGGTTATCGGACGCGGGCTCATCCTTGAGGATGAGCCCGAAATTGAAGAACGGCCCGAAGAACGGAACGTGCTCCATGCAACCTGCAAGAAGTTTCTCCTGCCATGGCCGATCAATCAGGCAGGTTGCTTTCTTTCCATACCCTAGCGCGCGGTGATCACCGCGAGCTTGGTGATTCCCGCCCGCTCGATGGAGGCCATGGCGCGGGCGACGGCGCCGTAGTCCACCTGGTCGTCGGCCTGCAGCTGCACGCGCAGTTCCGGGTCCTTGGCCTTGGCGGCCTCCAGGTTGGCCTGCAGCAGGTCGGGCTGGATCTCGTCCTTGTTGATGAACAACTTGCCGGCGCCATCGATGCTCACCACCAACGGGTCCTTCTGCTCAGGCGGGGCCACGGCCTCGGTCTTCGGCAGGTTGATCGGGATGGCGTTGGTCAGCAGCGGCGCGGTGACGATGAACACCACCAGCAGCACCAGCATCACGTCCACCAGCGGGGTAACGTTGATCTCGGCAAGGACTTCGTCGTTGTCCTGGGTGGAGAAGGCCATGTCAGGACGCCTCCTTCACAGAGCCCGCGGCGCGCGCCGGGGCGGAATTGACGATCAGCTTGAAGGCGCTCTTCTGCGCCAGCAGGTAGAAGTCGTGGGCGAAGTCGTCGAGGTCGGCGGCGGTGAGCTTCAGGCTGCGCAGGAAGTAGTTGTAAACCAGCACCGCCGGCACCGCGACGGCGATGCCCACGCCGGTGGCGATCAGCGCCGCGCCGATGGGGCCGGCGACGGTTTCCAGGCTGGCCGAGCCGGCCGCGCTGATGCCTTTGAGGGCTTCCATGATGCCCCAGACGGTGCCGAACAGGCCGATGAAGGGCGAGGTGGAGCCGATCGAGGCGAGCACCGCCAGACCCGATTCGAGGGAACGCCGCTCACGCTGGATCTGCTGGCGCAGGGCGCGTTCCAGGCGGTCCTGGTGGTTGATCGCCTGGCTCAGGTCGCCGGGCTGGCCGCCCTGCACCTGAATCGCGGCGAAGCCGGCTTGGGCCACGTGGGCGGCGGCGCCGGAATGCTGCTGCAGCTGCTCGGCGGCGCTGTCCAGGCTGGTGGCGCTCCAGAAGCGCTTCTGGAACTGGCGGTCGCGATGTTTCAGGCGGGCGAACTGGATGCCTTTGACCAGGGCCAGGCCCCAGGTGACGACGGAGAAGCCGATGAGCAGCCAGATCACCAGGTGCTCGATGGAGGCGAAGGGGTTGGTTAACAGGTCCATGGAGAAATCCTCTGATCAGTTCAATTTGAAATCGATGGGCACGCTGACCCAGCCGTCGCGGGCGACCTCGCCCTGCTTGGCCGGCACGAAGGTCCAGCGCTTGACCGCGCGTACCGCAGCCTCGTCGAGCAACTCGCGGCCGCTGCTCTTTTGCACCTGCACCTCGCTGGGCAGGCCGCTGGCCAGCACATGCACCCGCAGCAGCACGGTGCCTTCCCAGCCACGCCGTTGGGCGAGGGCGGGATACTCGGGCGCCGGGTTCTTCAGGTAGCCGGCGTTGGCCGAGGGCGGTGTCACCGGAGCCGGTGCCGGGGGTGTCGACGGCGCAGGCGGCGCCTCGGCCTTAGCCGGTGCCGGGGGGGCTTCCACCGGCTTGGGGGCCGGTTTCGGCGCGGCCTTGGGCGGCTGCGGCTTGGGCTTGGGTTTGGCGACCGGCTTGGGCGGCGGCGGCTTCACCGCCAGCTCTTCCACCACTGGCGGTGGCGGCTCGACCACGGGCTGCGGCGGCTCCGGCGGTGGCGGTTCCACTACCGGCGGGGCCGGGGCGGTGAACTCGATGGTCATGGGCGGAATCTGCGGCGGCACTTCCGGTAGCGGCGGCGTGGGCTTCTGGCCCAGCCAGTGCAGCACGGCGCCGTGCAGGACCAGGGCGAAGGCGCCCAGCAACCAGGCTTCGCGGCGGCTGAGCACGCGGCTGTTGGCGGGGCTGCGGAAGACCGTGCGGTCCAGCGCCTGGCGTACCGGGACGCCGAGGTCACGGACATCGGCCGGCCGATGCCCTTTCGACCAAGGGGATTCCGCAAGGGGAGAGGCTTGAATAGCGTTGCTCATCGCCTGACAACTCCTGTCGACGGCAAGGGATCAGGCAATCTTCCGGACTGGCGCCGGGGTGGCTCCGAAGATCGGTGCGGCGCGTTCGGCGGCCAGGGCGATGCGGGCCCGCAACGCCTCGCTGGCGATCTGGTAATTGTCGAAATCGGCCTCGGAGGCGTAGACGCCGATGGGCAGGGTCAGGGCCTGGAAGAAGCTGAACAGCGGACGCAGCTGATGGTCGAGGACCAGGGCGTGACGATCGCTGCCACCGGTGGCGGCCAGCAACACCGGAGTATCGATCAGCGCGCCCTGGTCGATCAGGTCGAACAGGTGCTTGAACTGGCCCGGGTAAGAGCCGCGATAGACCGGCGTGGCGACCACCAGCAGGTCAGCGTTTTCGATGGCACGCAGTTCGTGCTCGATGGTCTCCGGCAGCTCCTTGCGCGACAGCGCGCCGCCCACGGAGCGGACGATGTCGCCCAGTTCGATGAAGCGTGCCTCGATGGGCAGCAGGCGTTTCAGCTCGGCCACGATGGCCTCGGTCAGCGCCAGGGTTCGGGAGGGACGGAAGGTGCTGCCGGTGACGACGACCAGGTTGATGGGGTTGCTCATGATGGGGTCCTGAGTTTGCTACG
This sequence comes from Metapseudomonas cellulosilytica, assembly GCF_049334135.1. Taxonomy (NCBI): domain Bacteria; kingdom Pseudomonadati; phylum Pseudomonadota; class Gammaproteobacteria; order Pseudomonadales; family Pseudomonadaceae; genus Metapseudomonas; species Metapseudomonas cellulosilytica. The sequence goes on from NZ_JBHZGN010000003.1 coordinate 78,668, forward strand.
CAAGGTCCCTCAGGCTTGAGCAAGACCCGTACCAATGCCCAGGGCCCAGTAAATACGCGATGTCCAGCGGGGCACTGCAGTATTTCCAGCAGTGGCTGCTGGAATACTGCTGGATAGGCAGCAGGCCGGTGCCGATCGTCCTGCGTGTGGTGCACCGCTGGCGGGACGGGCTCAGTGCCCGACCAGTTCTTCAAGAAGCTCTTCTTTCAAATGCTGCAGGAGTGGCGAATTGCGCTCGCGCGGATGCGGCAGGTCGACCCGTACCTCGTGGCGAATCCGCCCCGGACGGGGATCCATGACGATGACCCGATCACTGAGGAAGAGTGCTTCCTCGACGTCATGCGTGACCATGATCATGGTGCTGCGCTGCTGCACCCAGATGCGCTGAAGCTCGCGCTGCAGATGCAGGCGGGTCAGTGCATCCAGGGCACCGAAGGGCTCGTCGAGCAGCAGCACCTTGGGCCGGGTGATCAGCGCCCGGGCAATCGCGGCACGCTGGGCCATACCGCCGGAAAGCTGGTGTGGGTAAGCCTGTTCAAAACCGGTCAGGCCCACCAGCGCCAGATGGTCGGCCACCAGCTCCACCTTTTCCCGCTTGTTCAAGTGCTGGTTCTTGAGGGCCAGGGCGACGTTCTGTTCGACGGTCTTCCAGGGAAAGAGGCGGTGGTCCTGGAACACGATGCCGCGTTCCAGGCTGGTGCCGATGATCTGCTCGCCGTCGAGCAGGATCTGCCCGTCGTATTCGCTTTCCAGACCAACGATCAGGCGCAGCAGCGAGGATTTGCCGCAGCCGCTGGCACCGACGATGCTGACGAACTCGCCGGGCAGCACGCCGAGGTTGATCCGCTCCAGCACCGGCAGCTCCTTGCCGTCGATCCGGTAGGCCTTGCTCAGGCCTCGGATTTCCAAGGTGCCGCGCTGGGTCAGGTCGGTGTCGAGCAGTCGGGGGGAGAGTATGGCAGTCATCGGGTTCACCTATCGGAGATTGCGCCAGCGCAGCAGGTGCCGGCTCGCGCGGGAAAACAGCTGGTTCATGGCATAGCCGAGCAGACCGATAGTCAGCACGCCGATCACCACGACCTCCATGCGTGCGCCGGTCTCGGCGTTCATCATCAGGTTGCCCAGGCCTGCGCCGGTGGAGAGGAACAGCTCGCAGCCGATCGAGCTGACCCAGGCGAATGCCAGGGCGTGCAGCACGCCGTTGGCGATGCTCGGCAAGGCTGAGGGCAGCAGCACGTGGATGAACCGTTGGGTGCGACCGAGGCCGAGTACCAGGCCGGCCTCGTGGAGGCGCTTGTCCACGTGGCTGAAGCCCTCGAACGTGTTGAGCACCATGGGGTAGAAGGCGGCCAGGGAAACAATCAGCACCTTGGAAAACTCGCCGCTGCCGAACCACAAGGCAATCAACGGGATCAGGCCGAGGATCGGTACCTGGCGCAGGGTGTGGTAGAGCGGTGCGAGCACGCGCTCGACGATGGGCGAGAGGGCCATCAACGCGCCGACGACGAAGCCGCCGAGCACCCCGTAGAGGAGTCCCGCACAGGTGCGCTGCAGGCTGGCGAGCACGCTCAGCCAGAGTTCTCCGCTGTTCAGCAGTTCGACCAGGCCGCTGCCGATCCTGCTCAACGGTACGAAGGCGTAGGCATGGCTGGCGCTCTGCCGCGAGGCGAACTCCCAGGCGCCGATCAGCAGCAGCGGCAGTACCAGGCCGCGCAGTGGGCGAAAGAAGCGGACGAAGTCAGTCATGTGCGGGGTTTCCAACGGAACAGGCGTTTTTCCAGGAGGCGCAGGCCGTGGTCCAGGGTGAAGCCGATCAGGCCGGTGACCACCACGCCAACCATCACGATGTCGATGCGCAGCATCTGCCGACTCATCTCGATCATCTGACCGAGGCCGCTGTCGGCGGCCAGCAGCTCGGCAGCCACCAGCACCATCCACGAGCGGCTGAGGCTGATGCGCAGGCCCGTGAGGATCGGTGGCGCGGCGGCGGGGAAGGCAACGTCCCGGAACAGGCTGGGTAGCGGCAGGCGATAGACGTCGGCCACCTCGAAATAGCTGCGCGGAATGCCCTTGACCCCCTCGCAGGCGGCCAGCGCCACCGGGAAGAAGGCGGCCTTGGTGACGATCAGTACCTTGAAGGTCTCCTCGACGCCAAAAAACAGGATGAACATCGGGATCAGGGCGATCGACGGGATTTGCCTCAAGGTATGAAACAGCGGCGCGCAGTACGCCTCGACCGACTTCGACAGGGCCATCACGGTGCCGAACGCCAGGCCGCCGGTGGCGCCGAGGACGAAGCCGATGGCCAGGCGTGACAGGCTGCTGCGCAGGTGCTCATGGAGTTCGCCGCTGCCGAGCAGTTCGACGAAGGCCTGGTAGACGTGCTGTGGCGGGACCAGCAACTGGGTCGGGAACCAGCCGGCGTTGGCCACCAGCACCCAGGCTGCGAACAGGGCCAGCGGCGAGGCGAACCAGCTCAGGCGATTGAGGGACGGCAGGAGAAAGGAAAGCGACATATTCGACCTTCGACGGGATGACGATAGCCCGGCCGCGGGGCCCGGGACATGGCTGAAGCAGCAAGCATGCCAGCCCCTTGGCGGCCCGGCGGCGGGCAGTTGGCGAGGCGCTGGCGGGGCGATTGCTGATTGCCGGCCAGCGTTTGCTGATGGACTGCTGCTGGCGCAGCAGTCCGCGTCAGATCGCCAGTTTCACTTTGTCCAGCACGGACTCCAGCGGACGGGGGTCGATCCAGTCGTGGACGTCGAATGTCTGCGCAATGAAGCCGTGGCGTTCGAGGAAGTCGGTGATGTCCTGCAATGCGGTCAGGGATCGCTCCTCGAGCTTGGTGAACAGCCTCTGGTGGGCATCCTCACCGTAGGCTGCCGCCACCCAGTACTCGCTGGTGTTCAGCTCGCGGGCGAGGAAGCGCCGGGTTTCCTCGGGGTGGGTCCAGGCCCACTGCTCGGCGCGCAACACGGTGTCGATGATCAGCACGGCGGCATCGAAGTGTGTGTCCAGGAGGTGTTGGTCGACCGTCAGCGTGCGCGGGGTGCCGATGTTGCTGCGAATCAGCGGGTCTGGGTGCGAGCCGGTGTCGACCACCACGTGCAGGCCGAACTCGTCGGCGAGCTGGATACCGTGCGCGCCCTTGAGGAAGATCGCGTCGATATCGCCGCGCAGCAGGCCGATCAGTTCGTTGTTGCGCCGGCGCACCCGGTTGCCCTTGAGCGCCACCTGGGCGCCGAACACATGGCGCACCGGCTCGTCGCTGTAGGTGCCGCCGTAGGGGTAGTCCACCAGCTCGACGTCGGGGATGGCCAGGCCCTCCAGCTTGAGGGCGTTCTCCAGCCCGCGCAGGGCCTGGGCGCGGCTGAAATCGATCTGCACGTTAGCCCATTTCGGCACGCCGAAGCGGCGGTTGCGCAGGTCGCGGATGGTCTTCACCCCGCTTTCCGGCGAGCTGACGATCAGCTGCACTTCGTCGCTCCAGGACAGGCCGAGGGCGCGGGTGGTCTGGCCGCTGGCCCGGGCCCAGAGGGCCGGGATGTTGCCGCCGTGGCGCACCGAGTTGCGCAGGTGATGATCGAAGTGGGCCTCGCGGATCTCGCGGTCGGAAGACTCGCGCAGAGCCTGGATGTTGGTGCCGTAGGGGCGGAAGGCCTCGGCCAGGCGGCCGGATTCGACGGCGATGCCGAGTCCGGTGGGGACGGGGCTGTGGGTGTACCAGAGGGTATCGAGGCGGGCGCTCATAGAAACTCGTGAACCTGTGAAAGACTGGAACCCCTCCCGCCTGGACAGGCGGGAGGGGGGACAAACTCAACCCGCCAGCGCCGTGCGGCTGCGCAGGGCCTCCAGCGGGCGCGGGTCGATCCACTCGCGTACGGAGAAGGTCTGCGGGATGAAGTTCCAACGCTGCAGGAAGTCGGTGAAGTCCTGCAGGGCGACGATGGAGCGCTCTTCCAGCTCGGTGCGCAGGCGCTGGTGGGCGTCCTCGCCGTAGGCCTGGGTGACCCAGTATTCGCTGCTGTTGGTCTCGCGGGCCAGATAGCGGCGGGTGTCGTCGGGGTGCGTCCAGGCCCATTGCTCGGCGCGGACCACCGACTCGAGGATGCCCACGGCGGCGTCAAAGTGCTGGTCGAGCAGGTTGAGGTCGACGCTCAGGGTGCGTGGCGTGCCGTTGTTGGCCCGCACCAGCGGTTCCGGGTGCGAGCCGGTGTCGATCACCGTGTGCAGGCCGAACTGCTGGGCCAACTGGGCGGCACTGGCGCCCTTGAGGAATATTGCGTCCACCTCGCCGCGCAGCAGGCCGACCAACTCGGCGTTCTGCCCGCCACTACGGCGACCGCCGAAGGTGGTGATGCCGTTGACCTGCTGCGCCGGTTCGTCGCTGAAGGTGCCGCCGCGCAGGTAGTCGACCAGCTCCACGTCCTTGACCTCCAGGCCTTCGAGTCGCAACGCGTTCTCCAGGCCGCGGATGGCCTGAGCACGGGTGAAGTCGATTTGCGCATTGGCCCAGTTCGGCAGGCCGAAGCGGCGACCCTCGAGGTCCTTGACGGTCTTGATGCCGCTGTCCGGGGTAGTGAGGATCAACTGCACCTCGTCAGCCCAGGACAGGCCGATGACCCGTGTCTCGCGGCCGCTGGCGCGAGCCCAGATGGCCGGAATGTTGCCGCCGTGGCGTACCGAGTTCTGCAGGGTGTGGTCGAAGTGCGATTCGCGCACCGCCTGGTTGTCGGATTCGCGCAGCGACTTGATGCGCGTGCCCTGGCCAGCCAGGGTTTCCTCCAGCCAGCCTTTCTGCACGGCAATGCCGAGCCCGGTCGGGACGGGACAGCGGGTATACCAAAGCGTATCGAGTGGTTGACTCATGAAGCTCGTCTCCAGGTTGAGCGACGGCCACGTTGGCCGGGTGAGTGATGAGGGTGGCGCGGACTCGTCGGGTCGTTCCTGACCCGCAGACCGCTGCCAGGGTGAATTGCAACCCCTGTGCCATACCCCTGCTGGTGCGCGCGAAGCCCCGTCCTCCGGGGCTTGCGGACGTTCCTGGGCGTCTCGCGGCGGTGCTGCTTGCTGCCCTGGCAGCAGCCGATAAGCACTCCTGCCGCGATTGCCTGATCAGGCCGGGACATCGGCATCGGCCCCCACGTGCTGCTCGCCGCCGGCGCTCTGCCGGTAGGCCCGGTAGAGGGCGGCATAGGTGCCCTGGCGCTCCAGCAGGCCGGCGTGGTCGCCGTGCTCCACCAGCCGGCCGTCGAGAATCACGGCGATACGGTCGGCGTCGCGGATGGTGGCGAGACGGTGGGCGATGATGATCGCCGTGCGTCCCTCGCAGAGCCGCCGCAGGGCACGCTGGATACGTCGTTCGGTTTGGATGTCGACGGCCGAGGTGGCCTCGTCCAGGACCAGCACCGCCGGGTCGGCGAGATAGGCGCGGACCAGGCAGACCAATTGGCGCTGGCCGTGGCTGAGGTGGGCGCCGAGGGGACCGACCTCGGTGCGATAGCCATGCGGCAGACGCTCCAGCACCTCGTCGGCGCCCAGCTCGCGGGCGGCGTCGATCAGCTGTGCATCGTCGGCCTGGGGCGCAGCCAGGCGCAGGTTGTCGAGGATGCTGCCGGAGAACAGCACGTTGTCCTGCAGCACGACGCCGACGCTACGGCGCAGTTCGTGCTGGGCCAGTTCGCGGACATCGATGTCGTCGATCAGCACCGCTCCCCGCTGCGCTTCGTAGAAGCGCGTCAGCAACTGCACCAGGGTGCTTTTGCCGTGCCCGGACGGGCCGACGATGGCCAGCACCTGGCCGGCGGGGATGTGCAGGTCCAGATCATTGATCACCGGGCGTGCCGCGTCCGGATCGTAGGCGAAACGCACCTTGTGGAATCGCACGTCGCCGCGGGCGCGGGGCAGGGCGCGCGGCTGCGCGGCGTCGACGATCTCCGGGCGGGTGTCGAGCAGCAGGAAGATTCGCTGCGCCGAAGCCGAGCCGGTGGCGTAGCGCTCCAGCAGGTCGACCAGCTCCTGCAGCGGGCCAAGGAACAGCATGACGTAGAACAGGCTTTCAGCCACCTGGCCGACGCTTACGCTGCCGTCGGCCATGCCGCGCGCACCGACCAGCAATAGCAGCGCAATGCTCAGTGCGGAGAGCACGCCCGTGAAGGGAGCGAACCAGCCGGAGCGCAGGTTGCCGTTGATCAAGGCCCGATTGAAGTCGTCCAGCAGGCGCCGGTAGCGTGCGCGGTTGGGGACTTCCTGCACGCACTGCTGGATCATCCGTGCGCCGGCCACGGTTTCCACCAGGTGCGCGGTAAAGCGGCTACGGTTCTCCGCGACCCTGGCCCAGTTTCGCTGGGAGATGCGTTTGAAGCTCCAGGTGGCGAGGAACAACAGCGGCACGGTGGCGGCGAGGCTGAAGAAGAACAGCGGCGAGATCAGCCAGAGCATCACCGAGGCGCCCAGGCAGCGCAGCAGGGCGCCGAGGAGTTCCGGTGGCCCCTGGATCAGCAACGACTCCAGACTGTCCACATCGCGGTCGGCCCGGGAAATGATGCGCCCGGCCTTGGTCCGGTCGAAATAGCCGATGCTCAGTGCCTGCACGTGGGTGAAGACGCGGATGCGCAACTGGTTGAGCACGCGGATCGCGGCGCTGCCGGCGATGTACTGGGATATCCCGGCCAGTACGAAGCGCGCCGCCCAGGTGGCGGCCAGGCCGAGTGCCAGCCAGGCCAGCAGGGTCTGGTCCAGGGTCCAGGCATCGCCCTGTTCGACCAGCCCATTGTCGAGCAGCTCGCGGACGAACCAGGGGCGCAGGAACACCGCAAACACCAACACCAGTTCGAGGGCGATCACCGCGAGAATGTGCCGGCGCACCGGGCCGAGCAGCGGCAGCAGGCGCCTGAACATGCTGCGGTCGAGAGCCTTCCTGGCGAGCATTTCCTCGATCTCGATGTCACTGAGCGCCTTGCCGGGTAATGGATTAGCCATGGTCGACTCCCAGCAGGTCGCGGTAGATGGCGTTGCGCCCGACCAGTTGCGCATGGCTGCCGGTATCGGCGATGCGGCCGTTCTGCAGTAGCAGCACGCGGTCGGCGAGCAGGATGGTTGAGAGCTTGCTGGAGATCACCAGCAGCGTCGTGGCGCGTCCATGGGCGTGGCGCAGGGCGCGGATGTTGGCCAGAACGCGCTGCTCGCTGAGCGCATCCAGCGCGCTGGTGGCGTCGTCCAGGCAGAGGATGTCGGGGCGGGCAAGCAGTGCCCGGGCCAGGTTGATGCGCTGGCGCTGGCCGCCGGACAGGGTCACGCCGCGATCGCCGAGGGCCGTATCCAGGCCGCGCGGCAGACGTTCCAGAACGTCCTCGGCGGCGGCCATTCGCAGCGCCCAGTGCAGGTCCTCGTCGCTGGCGTCAGGGGCGGCAAGGCGCAGGTTGGCGGCCAGGGTGTCGGAGAACAGGAAGCTTTCCTGTGGCACCACCTGCACGCGGCGGCGCAGGGTGTCGAGCTGGAGTTCGCGCACGTCGTGCCAGCCGTCCTCGTCCGAACCGACCTCCACCCGTCCTTCCTGGGCGTCGGCCAGGCGTGGCAGCAGGCTGGCCAACAGGCTCTTGCCGGCACCGGTGCCGCCGACCAGCGCCACCACCTCGCCGGGCTCGATGCGCAGCGAGCAGTGTTCGAGGATGCTGCGACCGCCACCGGGGGCGTTGACCCCGACCTCGCGCAGGCGCAGGCCGAGCGGCCCTGTGGGCAGTGGCGCCGCGCCGCCGACGATTGCCGGGCGAGCGTCCAGCAACTGCCAGATACGCTCGGCCGAGGAGCGTGCGTCGGCGAAGACTTGCATGACTCGGCCGACGCCCTCGATGCGAAATACCAGGGTGGTGGCGATCAGCAGTGAGCTCACCAGTTCACCCACGCCGAGATGACCGTCGCGTACCAGCAGGGCGCCATAGCTGAGAATCCACACGTGCCCCAGCGCGACCACCACCTGCGGCACGGGAATCCGCGTGCTGGCGAAGGCCAGGGCCAGGCGCGCCTGTTCGGCGAAGAAGCCGACCTGCCAGGCGAAGCGCTCGATGCGGCTGGCCTCCAGGGCGAACGACTTGATCACCCGCACGCCGCCAATGCCTTCGCTGAGGTCCTGGTTGACCCGGTCATAGGCGGCGCCGACCTCGCGGTCGAGCACCACCAGGCGACCGGTCTGGCGGACGAAGATCCACAGGCCGATGCCGGTGAGCAGCAGCGGTACCAGGCCCAGCAGCGGGTGGTACCAGGTCAGCAGGCCAACGGCGGCCAGCACCACCAGAGGCGTCTCCACCACCTGCCGCCAGAAGCTGATCAGCGCATCGCGCAGCTTGTCGGCGTCGCGGGTGGTGCGGGTGATCATCTCGCCCATGCCGTGCTGCCAGTGATACCCCAGGTGCAGCTCCTGGACTTGCTGGAGGATTCGTTCGCGCAGGCGGGTCAGCAGTTCCTGGCTGAGCACCAGTGCCAGTGCGGCGGCTGCGTACTGCAGCACCCCGCGCGCCAGGGCGACGGCCAGCAGCAGCCACAGCCAGTGCCAGGCCACGCTGGCATCCAGGCCGCCGTCTGCCTGGCGGACCACGGCGAGGCCGGCGTTGACATCGTTGACGGCGTGGCCGACCAGCCACTGCTGGAGCGCCAGGCCGGCGTTGCCGGCAATGAACAGCAGTGCGGTGAGCAGGAAGCGCCAGGGCATCTCGCGGTAGATCGCCAGGCTGCGCAACAGGGGGTAGTGCTTGATCATCGGGAGCTCGCGACAAGGAAAGCGAAAAAAGCCCCGCCGTGCCGAGGCATGGGCGGGGCCGTGTGGAGGCGTAGCAGGGGTCAGCCGACCGCCTTGAGACCTTCACGGACGCTGGCGGGCTGGCTGGCATGCACCAGGGGCAGCACTTCCTGGCCGATGCGCAGGGCCTCTTCCAGGTGCGGGTTGCCCGCCAGGATGAAGGTGGAGAAGCCGGCGTCGCGGTATTCGGCCAGGCGTTCGGCGACGTTCTCGTGGCTGCCCACCAGGCCGATGGTCGGGCCCGGCTTGGCCTTGCCGAAGCCGGCCCAGAGGTTGGGGCCGATGATCAGGTCCTCGAAGCGCTCGGAGTTCTGGTGGTAGGCGGTCTGCCGGGCCGCACCCACCGAGTCGGAACCGCTGGCGAAGTGTTTGATGAACTCGCTGGTGCGTGCGTCGATGCGCTCGTACTGGCGGCGCAGCTCGCTCCACGCGGCCTCTTCGGTCTCGCGGGCGAACAGGTCGATACGAATGCCGAAGCGCACCTCGCGGCCCCGCTTGGCAGCCAGCTCGCGGACGCGCTCGATGTGAGGCTTGAGCTTGTCCACCGGTTCGGCCCAGTTCAGGTAAACGTCGGCATGCCTGGCGGCGACGTCCAGGGCGGCGTCGGAGAAGCCGGAGAAATACACGCCGGGCTTGCGTTCCTGGCTCAGGCCGCGCGGCAACGACCCATTCTCCAGGCGATAGATGTCGCCCTCGTAGGAGAACTGCTCGTTTTCCCAGAGGCCCTGGATGATGTCGAGGAACTCGCCGGTGCGCTGATAGCGCTTGTCATGTTCGAGAAAGTCGCCGTTGGCGCGCTGGGCGGCCGGGTTGCCGCCGGTGATGATGTTCCATTCCAGGCGTCCGCGGCTGAGGTTCTGCAGGATCGCCGCCTGTTGCGCGGCATAGGCCGGCAGTGTCCAGGTGGCCTGGAAGGCGACCAGAAACTTGATCCGCCGCGTCTCGCGGGCCAGCGCCGCGGCGGCGATCCACGGCTCCGGTCCGGTCGGCAGCAGGGCGCCTTCGAAGCCGGCGAGCTCGGCGGCCTTGGCCACCTGGGCAACGTAGTCGATGTAGGTGAAGCCGTCCGGCTCTCCGTTGGGGAGCCGGCCCGGGGCGATGTTGCCGGGGCGGTGGTAGGCGGCGCCACGGTTGTTCTTGTCTGCGGCCAGCTGTGGGCCGTCGCTGCCGAGGGGCAGGCGCCAGAAGAATTCGGTACTCATGGATCAACTCCGGATACGGTGGTGGTCCGCGCGAGGTCGCGGGCCTTGCGCTGGGCTGGGTGCAACCCCTGTGCCAGGCGCCGGAACGGCGTGCGGCGGCGTATCGGGCGTCTCCTGTGGCCGTCGGTGCTGGTGGCGCAGCAGCCCGGCAGCACCGGTTGCTGGCCGGGCAGCAGGAATGCCGCGGTTGGTGCGCGGTGTCCGCCCGGCAAGCCCGCGCTGGATCGGGGGCTCGTGGCGGTGGCACAGGAACTGCTGGGGAAGCCGCAGCGCCAGGGACGCCCCTGGTTCCGCTTATTGCCCAACGAGGATTCCCGTCATGACCAGCAGCACCCTCTCCGCCCAGCAGGCCGCCTTCGTCGAGCAGGCCCGGCAGGATTTCGCCAAGGCCTACCGCGTGCTCAAGGACAGCCGCACGTTGACCGCCACCAATACCTACCAGGCCTACCTGCGCGTGCCCGACAGCGAGCTGGTGGTCGCTCTGCACGCACCCGGCCCCTGGGCGGACGACGAACAGATCCGCGCGGTGGTCGCCAGCTACGATGGCGTGGTGGCGCTCGATGAAACCACCGAAGGCAGTTCGCCGCTCAGCGGCAGCAAGGCTGGCGGTAATGGCCGGCGCTACGCCGCGGTGTTCCGGCAGCGCCCCGAAGTCAACGTGGTGATCCATGTGCACACCCCGTATCTGGGCGGCTGGGCCAGTGCGCACCGGGTGCTGCCGATCCGCTACGCCGCCTCGCAGCGGGTGACTCTGGCCCGCGAGTTGCCGATCTACATCGACCGTCGCCAGCAGGAGGCCGACTTCATTGTCGAGAAGATCGAAGAGAACCCGCACACTCCGGCGATCCTCGAAGCCAATGGCGGCGCGACCTTCTGGGGGGCGGGGATCATCCAGGCGTCCAGGCTGATCCTGTTGATCGAGGAAGGCGCTCACTTCCAGGGGCTGGCCGAACTCTTCGGCGGATCGCAGGAATTCGGCCCGGGCGTGTTGGAGCAGCAGTGGAAGATGACCGGCCTCTGGCCGCAAGGCCAGAAGCTGCTGGAGGAGGTCGCCTGAGTCGAAGCCGATCCGGGTTGCCTCCAGGTAACCCGGAACTGCGCCCTGTTCGCGCGGCCGTCCTGCCCTTCGCGGGCCTTCAGAGGATGTCGGGGCTGAAGCGGCCCGCTGCGGCCAGGCGCTGCAGCGGTACCCGCGGGCTCGGTTGCTCGCGCGCCTGCAGGTCGTCTGGCAGGGTTTCCCGGGCGGCCTGGTGACCGATGGCCACCACGGCCTGAAGCTCATAGTCATCCGGTATTTCCAGCAGGGCTTGGCTGCGTTGGCGGTCGAAGCCACCCATGGCATGCGCCGCCAGGCCATCGTGGGCGGCCTGCAGGGCCAGGCTGGCCCATGCGGCGCCGGCGTCGAAGGCATGGCTGGCGAGTGGGGCGGGGTTGTCTTTGCCCGGTGCGGTGTAGCTGCGCTTGGAGAGCACGAACACCAGTGCCGAGGCGTTGGCCGCCCAGCGCTGGTTGAAGGGGAGCAACAGATCGAGGAAATCCGCCCAGCCGGCATCGTTCCTGAGTGCGTAGAGGAAGCGCCAGGGCTGCGCGTTGTAGGCCGATGGCGCCCAGCGGGCAGCTTCGAATAGCGCGTTGAGCTGGTCCGGCCTGATCGGCGCGCCGGTGAAGGCGCGTGGCGACCAGCGATTGACGAACAGCGGGTGGATGGTGTGGTCGGGCTGGCGATGGCTCATGGGGCGGTTCTCCTCCAGGGGATGTGAAAAGGCCCGCCCCGCAGGAGCGCGCGAGGCGGGCTGAAAGCATGGCGGCCGGTGACGTGCGCCGAGGCATGGCGCGACTTTTGTGGCGGCCTGGGACAGGAGCACGAACCGTTCCAGCTTTGCCTTTTCAGGCTTTTCCTTATGAATCAATCGGTTGGTGTGGCGGCAGTGACGCCGCGGGCAAGGTTGCTGCCAGGGCAGCAACCTTGGCGCACCGCGCTGCTGGGTCTCCAGCAGTCGCCTGCCTGCGCCCTCAGCGAGGGCCGCGGACCAGCGGCAGGACTTCCTCACCGACCCGGTAGGCTTCCTCCAGGTGCGGCGTGCTGGCGAGGATGAAGGCGTCCGCGCCGAGCCCGACCAGTTCGTCCAGGCGCTCGGCGACCTGTTCGTAGCTGCCGACGATGCCGTTGGTCTGGCCGCCGCGCAGCAGGTTGAAGCCCGACCAGACGTTGGGCTCGATGATCAGGTCGCGGTAGCCGTTGATGGTCTGCGGGCGGTTCGCGCCCTGGCGGCTGGCGCCGACCGAGTCACCCACGCCGCGCCGTTCGCCGAAGCGGGCGATGGCGGCTGGCGCAAGGCGTTCGAAGCCCTTGCGCACTTCGGCCCAGGCCTCTTCCTCGGTGGCGCGGGCGATCACGTCCACGCGAACCGCACACTTGACCTTGCGGCCCAGCCGCTCAGTGCGTTCCTTGACCCGAGCGAACTTCTCGCGCAGCTGGTCGAAGGGCTCCAGCCACGACAGGTAGTAATCGGCGTGCCTGGACGCCGAGGCCAGCGCCGCGTCGGAGGAGCCGGAGAAGTAGATCTCGGGAAAGTCCTCGTGGGAAAGCGGCTCGGCCAGACCGGCGTCGGCGACCTGGTAGAACTTGCCGTCGTAGCTGAACGGGCCGCCCCGCCAGACGCCGCGCAGCACGTCGAGGAACTCGCTGGTACGGGTATAGCGGTCGTCATGCGGCACCGAGTCGCCCCACCAGAGCTGCGCCGGGCCGCCACCGCCGGTGATCACGTTGAACAGCGCCCGCCCGCCGGTGGCGCGCTGCAGGGTGGCGGCCATGCGCGCGGCCGTCAGCGGGTCGAGGAAGCCCGGCTGGAAGGCGATCATGAAGCGGAACGTACGGGTCTGCCGGGCCAGGAACGAGGAGACCGTCCAGGGCTCGTCGGTGGAGGGAAAGGACGGGATCAAGCCGCCCTGGAAACCCGAGATCTCCGCCGCGCGGGCGATTTCGCCAAGGTAGTCGATGTAGTTGAAACCGTCGGCGCCGCTGCTGAGGCCCGGGCCGCCAGGTTGGCCGTCGCCGAAGTACCAGTCGCCACGGTACGGTTCGCGATTGCGGTGGGTGCTGGGTTCTCCGTGGGTGGGCAGGCGCCAGTGGAAGTCGATTGCCATGCTTTGGGTACTCGTTGCAATGGGGTGGGCTCAGGCGACCTGGGTGTCGCGCGGGGTATGGGTTCGCAGTTTCGGCAGCAGGTTCTCGCCGACCCTGTAGGCTTCTTCGAGATGTGGCGCGCCGCCGAGCAGGAAGCTGTGGATGCCGGCCTCGGCATAGGCCGACAGGCGCTCGGCGATCTGTTCGTAGCTGCCCACCAGGGTGGCCCTGGCATCGGTATGGGGCGCGTTCAGGCCGAGCCACAGTCCGCCCTTGTCGAAGCCACCCTGCCAGTGGGTCTGTTCGGCCAGGCGCCGGGCGTCGAACTCGGCTTCTTCCTGGCTTTCGCGGGCCAGCAAGTCGACGCGCAGGCCGAACTTCAACTCCCGCTTGCGGCTGCGGGCGATGCCGGCCAGTTCCTCGATCCGTTGCGCCAGGCGGTCGAGGGGCTGGATGTCGAACAGGTGTACATCGGCCTGGGCGGCGGATAGCTGCAGGGCTTGCGCGCTGTCGCCGGACAGGTAGACCTGCGGGGCGGGGTGCCCGCCCAGCGGACCGCTGAAGCCGCCGTCCTGTACCTCGAAGAAGCGCCCCTTGAAGTTGAAGCCGGTCTGGCCGATCACCCCTCTGGCCACGCTCAGGAACTCATCGATGCGCGGTAGCAGGTCGGCGTCCTGCGCGCGGTCGCCCAGGCGGCGACGCAGTTGCGGGTCCGCCACGCTGCCGATCTGCCAGGCGAAGCGATTGCCGGAAAAACGCTGGAAGCTGATGGCGTTCTTCGCGGCGTAGACCGCCGAGCCACGCGCGGCGTCGAACTCCGCGATCAGCTTCAGGCGGCGCGTGGCGGCGGCCAGGTAGCCGGCCAGTATCCAGGGTTCGTCGCCTTCAGGGGTGTTGCGGATGCGGATGCCGTCGAATCCGGTGAGCTCGGCCGCGCGGGCGACCTGATGGAGGTAGTCGATGTAATTGAAGCGGTTGCCGCGTGGGTCGCTGACCCCCTCGGCGAAGGGCGCGCGCTCGCGTTGCAGGCGCTCGCCCCGTTTGCGCGGCGTGGCATCGGCATAGCGCGCGTCGCGGTCGTTGGGCAGTTGCCAGATGAATTCGCTCATGTGAAAGGCTCCCGGTGGGTGGGGGCGGGCCTGAAGGCCCGAAGCTTGTCCCCGGGACTGGAGCAGGGAGTGTGCCAAGCGCCCGGCGAGGCTGGGGCGGGCACGATTCGCGCCTCGGCCACGAACGGGCGCCGCTGGAGTGCTGGGGAGGCAGCAGGGCATGTTGCCGCGTTGCTGCCAGGGACGCAGCGTGCCGCGGAGCCCCTTCAGTCCGGTAGGGGGGCGCTGGCCCTGCGCCTGGCAAGGGCGAGGCGCAGGCGCTGCAGGGTCAGGTACACCACCGGTGTGGTGTAGAGGGTCAGCCACTGGCCGATCAGCAGGCCGCCGACGATGGTGATGCCCAGGGGCCGGCGCAGTTCCGAACCGTCGCCCAACGCCAGGGCCAGCGGCAGGGCGCCGAGGGCGGCCGCGAGGGTGGTCATCAGGATCGAACGCAGGCGCAGCACGCCCGCCTGGTGGATCGCTGCGCGCGGGCACAGGCCCTGCTCACGTTCCAGCATCAGGGCGAAGTCGATCATCATGATGGCGTTCTTCATCACGATGCCGATCAGCAGCAACAGACCGATCAGGGCGATGAGGCTCAGTTCGGAACCGCTGGCCCACAGCGCCAGCAGCGCGCCGACCGTCGCCGAGGGCAGGGTGGAGAGGATGGTCAGCGGATGCAGCGTGCTTTCGTAGAGCATCCCCAGCACGAGGTAGGCGCTCAACAGGGCGGCCAGGACCAGCCAGGGTTGATTGTCCAGCGATGCCTGGAATACCTGGGCGGTGCCTGCCAGGCCGCCACGCACTGACGCCGGCGGGGCCAATGCGCTGAACGCCGCATTCACCGCATTGGCCGCTTCTCCGAGGGACACGCCGGGCGCCAGGTTGAACGACAGGGTACTGGCGGCGAACTGGTCCTGATGGTTGACCAACAGCGGGGCCCTGGTCGTCTCGAAACGGGCGAAGGCTGCCAGCGGCACCATGCTGCCGTTGTCGCTGGCGATCCGCAGATGGCGCAGAGCCTGGGCGTCGCGGGTGAAGTCCGGATCCAGGCCGAGCACCACATGGTATTGGTTGAGCGGCTCGTGGAGGATCGACACCAGGCGCTGGCCGAAGGCATCGCCCAGGGTCGTGTCCAACTGCCGGGCGCTGACGCCGAGCCGGGTGGCGGCCGCGCGATCGATATGCAAGCGGGTCTGCAGGCCGCTTTCCTGCCAGTCGCTGGCGACGTCGGTGAGCTGCGGCAGCTTGCGCAGGGCGTCGTGCAGGCGCGGCGCCCAGCGGCGCAGGTCATCGAAGTCGCTCGCGTAGAGGGTGTACTGGTACAGCGCCGAGCCCTGTCGGCCGCCGACGTTGATGTCCTGCTGGGGCGTCAGCAACAGGGTGGCGCCCGGCACGCTGGCCAGCTTGGGCCGCAGCCGGGCGACAATCTCCGCGGCGCTGGCCTGGCGCTCATCGCGCGGTTTGAGGCGGGCGAACATCATGTTGCCGCCGCCCTGGCCGGTGTACTCGTAGAAGGTGTCGATATCCGGGTCCTGGCTGACGATCGCCATCAGCCGCTCGACCTTGTCGCGCAGGGCGCCGAAGGACAAGCCCTGGTCGGTCTGGAAAGCACCCTGCAGGCGCCCGGTGTCCTGGTGGGGGAAGAAGCCCCTGGGCAGGCTGCCGAGCAGGTAGAGATTCAGGCACACCGCAGCGAGCAGCAGGCTGAGCATGGCGCCGCGGTGGTCCAGCGCCCAGCCCAGGGAGCGGCGGTAGCTGCGGGTCAACTGCTCCAGCAGGGCCTCGGTGCGCGAGGGCCGGGCCGGGACGTGCGGGCGCAGCAGCTGGGCGCAGAGCACCGGGGTGGTGGTCAGCGAGACGACCAGCGAAATCGCCACCGCCACTGCCAGGGTCACCACGAATTCCTGCAGCAGGCGGCCGACGATGCCACCCATGAACAGCACCGGGATGAATACCGCGAGCAGGGCCAGGGTCATGGCCAGCACGGTGAAGCCAACCTCGCGAATGCTGCGCAGGGCTGCCGGCAGTGGCCGCATGCCCTGCTGGAGATGGCGTGCGGTGTTCTCCACCACGACTATGGCGTCATCGACTACGAAGCCGGTGGCGATGATCAATGCCATCAGCGACAGGTTGTTCAGGCTGTAGCCGAGCAGGTGGATCACCATCAGGCTGCCGAGCAGCGACGCCGGGATCGCCAGCAGGGGGATCGCCGTGGCACGGCCGCTGCGCAGGAACAGATGGACCACCAGGATCACCAGGACGATGGAGATCAGCAGGGTGTGCCTGATCTCCGCCAGGGTGGCGCGCACGGTGGTCGAACGATCCATGTTGACCTTGACCTGGATGTCGGCGGGGATCGCGTCGCGCAATTGCGGCAGCAGCGCGACGATGGCGTCCACGGTGGCCACCACGTTGGCGTCCGGCTGGTTGAAGACCGACAGCATCACTGCTGGCTGGCCATTGGCGGTGCCGGCATTGCGCAGGTCCTGCAGGGAATCGCGGACCTGCGCCACCTCACCCAGGCGAACTGGCGCGCCGTTGCGCCAGGCGATGATCAGGTCCTGGAAATCGGCCGCCCTGTGCGCGCGGTCGTTGACCTCTATCAGCCACTGCCGCCGGTCGTTTTCCAGGGCGCCCTTGGGCCGGTTGAGGTTGGCGCCGGCGAGGGCGGCGCGGACCTCTTCGAGGCCGATGCGGTAGTGGCTCAATGCGGTGGGGTTGACCTCGACCCGCACCGCCGGAAGGCTGCTGCCATTGACGTTGATCTGGCCGACGCCGGGCACCTGGGCGATCTTCTGGCCGAGCAGGGTGAAGGCGACGTCGTAGAGCTGCTCGCGGGTGTGGGTCGGCGAGGTCAGGCCGATGGCGACCACGGGCGCGCTGGCCAGGTTCACCTTGCGATAGGTTGGTACGCCGGGCATGTCGGGCGGTAGCATCGTCCGTGCCGCGTTGATTGCCGCCTGCACTTCGCGCGCGGCGGTTTCCACGTCCTTTCCCAGTTCGAACTGCAGGCTGATGCGGGTCGCGCCCTGGCTGCTGCTGGAGGTCATCTCGGTGACCCCGGCGATGCGCCCCAGGCTGCGCTCCAGGGGAGTGGCCACGGTGGCCGCCATCACCTCCGGGCCGGCGCCGGGCAGGCTGGCCTGCACGCTGATGGTCGGCATGTCCACCTGCGGCAGGGAGGCGATCGGCATGCGCAGCAGGGCCACCGCGCCAGCCAGGATCAGCGCCAGGGTCAGCAGGCAGGTGGCCACCGGGCGCTGCAGCAGGTGTTCCAGTGCTCTCACCCCGGCTCCCCCGTCAGCGATGCCGGCCGCAGCGCTGGTCGGATCAGGCGGCCCAGGCGGTCGAACGCCAGGTAGACGACCGGGGTGGTGAACAGCGTCAGTACCTGGGAGAGCAGCAGCCCGCCGATCAGCGCGATGCCCAGAGGCTGGCGCAGTTCGGCGCCGACACCACCACCGATCACCAGGGGCACGGCGCTGAACAGGGCGGCCAGCGTGGTCATCAGGATCGGTCGCAGGCGCAGCAGGCAGGCCTGCCGGATCGCCTCGAGCGGCGCCTTGCCCTCCAGACGCTCAGCCTCCAGGGCGAAGTCGATCATCATGATCGCGTTCTTCTGCACGATGCCGATCAGCAGGACGATGCCGATGATGGCGATGACGTCCAGCTCGTAGCCGCTCAGGTACAGCGCCAGCAATGCGCCCACCAGTGCCGAGGGCAGCGTGGAAAGGATGGTCAGCGGGTGCAGGTAGCTCTCGTAGAGCACGCCGAGGACGATGTACAGGGTCGCCAGCGAGGCCAGCACCAGTAGCAGCGAATTGCCCAGGGCCGCGCGGAAGGCCAGGGCGCTGCCCTGGAAGCGTGCCTGCACCCCGGCCGGCAGTTCCAGCGCCCGGCGTTCGCGCTCTATCGCCGCGACCGCCTCGCCCAGGGATACGCCGGGGGCGAGATTGAACGACAGGGTGGCGGCGGGGAACTGTTTCTCGCGCTGTATGTTCAGCGTGGCGCTGCGCTCCTCGAGCCGGGCGATGGCGCCAAGCGGCACCAGGGTTCCGTCGCCGCCCTCGTCCGGGGCGATGCGTAGCCTGGCCAGGGCGAGGGGGTCGTGGCGGAACTGCGCGGCCACTTCCAGGACCACCCGGTATTGGTTGGACTGGGTGAACAGGGTTGAGACGAAGCGCTGGCCAAAGGCGCTGTAGAGCGCGTCGTCGATTGCCGCCATGCTGATGCCGTGGCGTGCGGCGGCATCGCGGTCCACGTGCAGGTAGACCTTGCGTCCCGCGTTCTGCAGGTCGCTGGCCAGGTCGGTCAGCTGCGGCAGTGCCTGCAGGCGCTCGAGCAGTGACGGCAGCCATCGCTCCAGCTGGGCGCGGTCGCTGGCCTCGACCCGGTAGCGGTAACGGGTGCGGGCGATGCGGTCGTCGATGGTCAGGTCCTGCACCGGCTGCAGGTGCAGGTCGATCCCCGGCACCTGCCGGGCCCGCTGCTGCAGGCGTTCGATCACCGTTCCGGCGGCGTCGCGCTCCCCCAGGGGCTTCAGATTGATCAGGAGGCGGCCGGTGTTGAGCGCCGGGTTGACGCCGTCCACGCCGATGAAGGAGGACAGGCCGGCCACGGCGGGATCGGCGAGGATGGCCCGGGACAGCGCCTGCTGGCGCTCGGCCATGGCGGCAAAGGACACCCACTGCGGAGCTTCCGAGATGCCCTGGATCACCCCGGTATCCTGGGTGGGGAAGAAGCCCTTGGGTATCCACCAGGCCAGCGCCAGGGTCAGCGCCAGGGTCGCCGCGGTGACCAGCAGAGTGGCGCGGCGGCGCGCCAACACCCAGTCCAGGGCGCGGCCGTAGCCGCTCTCGAGGGTGGCGAAGATGGCATCGCCGTAGCGCTGAAAGTGGTTGCGGCGGCGCTCGTCGTGGCGGCGCAGCAGGCGCGCGCAGAGCATCGGGGTGAGGCTCAGGGACACCGCCGCCGAAATCAGGATCGCCACCACCAGGGTGACCGCGAACTCGCGGAACAGCCGTCCCACCACGTCGTCCATGAACAGGAGCGGGATCAGCACGGCGATCAGCGAGAGCGTCAGCGACACAATGGTGAAGGCGATCTGCCGCGAGCCCAGCAGGGCCGCCGCCAACGGACCCTCGCCCTGTTCCACGTGGCGGGCGATGTTCTCGATCATGATGATGGCGTCGTCGACCACGAAGCCGGTGGCGACGGTGAGCGCCATCAGGGTCAGGTTGTTGAGACTGAAGCCGCACAGGTACATGGCGGCGAAGGTGCCCACCAGCGAGAGCGGGACGGCGATGGCGGGGATCAGGGTCGCGGTCAGGCTGCGCAGGAACAGAAAGATCACCATCACCACCAGGGCGACGGCCAGCGTCAACTCGAACTGCACGTCGCGCAGCGCCGCGCGGATGGCGTGGGTGCGGTCGCTGAGCACCTCCAGGTGCACGCCATCCGGCAGGTCGGCGCGCAGCTCCGGCAGGCGGGCGTGGATGCGTTCGACCAGATCGACGATGTTGGCGCCCGGCTGGCGCTGCACGTTGACCAGGATCGCGGGTTGTTCGCCGGCCCAGGCGGCCTGGCGCAGATCCTCCGCGGCCTCTTCGACACGGGCCACCTGGTCCAGGCGGATCGGCGCGCCATCGCGCCAGGCGATGATGGCCTGGCGGTATTCCGCGGCGGACTGCAACTGGCTGTTGGCGTCGATGCTGGAGGCCAGCAGCGCGCCGTCGAAACTGCCCTTGGCCTGGTTGGAATTGGCCGCCACCAGCGCCTCGCGGACCTTGTCCAGCCCCAGTCCGTAGGCCGCCAGGGCATTCGGGTCGAGCTGGACGCGCAGCGCCGGACGCTGGCCGCCGCCGAGGCTGACCAGGCCCACGCCGGGCACCTGGGCGATCTTCTGCGCCAGGCGGGTTTCCAGGAGATCCTGCACTCGGATCAGCGGCAGGCTGGAGGAGGTCGCCGCCAGGGTCAGCACCGGGGTGTCGGCCGGATTGACCTTGCTGTACACCGGCGGTGCGGGCAGGTCCGCCGGGAGGAAGGTGCTGGCGGCGTTGATCGCCGCCTGCACCGTCTGTTCGGCAATGTCCAGGCGCATGTCCAGGGTGAACTGCAGGGTGATGGTGGCCATGCCGAACGCGCTGCTGGAGGACATCTGCTGGAGGCCGGCCATCAGGCCGAACTGGCGTTCCAGCGGTGCCGTCACCGTCGCTTCCATCACCTCGGGGCTGGCGCCGGGGTACAGGGTCGTCACCTGGATGGTCGGATAGTCAACCTGGGGCAGGGCGGCCATCGGCAGCAGGCGGTAGGCCAGGGCGCCGACGATCAGCAGTGCCGCCATCAGCAGCGAGGTGGCGACAGGCCGTTCGATGAAGAGGCGCGATGGGTTCATGGCGTGGGCAATTGCACGGTGCGTGACAGCGTGTCGGCCTGGGGGGCGACCAGGGTGCCGCTGCGCAAGCGGTCGATGCCGTCGAGCACGACCCGGTCGCCGGCCCGCACGCCGTTCTCCACTGCCACCCGGCCGGCATCCGCTGCGCCGAGGACGACGGCCTGCCGGCGCACGCGGTTCTGGTCATCGAGCGCATAGACGAAGGTGCCGTCGGTGCCGCGCTGGATCGCTTCGGTGGGCAGCAGGACTGCGTTTTCCAGGGTCTCCAGGCCGAGCCGGACATTGACGAACTGGTTGGGGAACAGCGCGCCGTCGGCATTGGCGAACTCGGCCTTGAGCTTGACGGTGCCGCTGCTCGCGTCGATCTGGTTGTCCAGGCTCTGCAGCTCGCCCAGGGCGAGGCGTTCGCGCAGCGAGCGGTCGTAGGCCTCGACGACGAGGCGCTTGCCGCTGGCCAACCTGGGCAACAGGCGCGGCAGTGCGTCTTCCGGCAGGGTGAACAGCACGTGCATCGGTTGCAGCTGGGTAATCCGCACCAGCCCGGAGGTGTCGTTGGCCTGCACCACATTGCCGGGGTCGACCAGTCGCAGGCCGACGCGACCGGTGATGGGCGCGGTGACGCGCGCATAGTCGAGCTGCAGGCGGGCGTTGTCCACCTGGCTGCGGCTGGCCTCCACCTGTCCCTCGTACTGCTGCACCAGGGCTTCCTGGGCATCCAGCAATTGGCGGGCGATGGCCTCCCGGCGCCAGAGTTCGCGGTAGCGTTGCAGGTCGAGGCGGGCATGCATCAGCAGTGCCTCGTCCTTGATCAGTTGGCCACGGGCCTGGGTCAGCATGACCTCGAAAGGTCTCGGGTCGATTTCCGCCAGCAGCTGGCCGGCCTTGACCTGCTGTCCCTCGGTGAAGTGCAGGCGCAGCAGTTGGCCGTCGACGCGTGGGCGCACCAGCACGCTGTTCGCCGGCACTACGCTGCCGAGGGCATCCAGGGACAGCGTCAGCGAGCCGCTGTGGGCTTCCGTTGTCGCGACGGGCACTGCCAGTTCTGCCCCTTGCCGGGCTGGTGCGGCCGCGGGTTGCGCGGCGCTGCCCGACCACCACCAGAGGCCGGCGGCAACGGCGGCCGGTAACGCGCCCAGCCAGCGCCAACGGTGGCGTGGCGAAAAATGGGGCGTGGCGGGCAGAGGTTGGTTCATGGCGGGGGGCTCGTGGCGACAGTGTGGGTCGGGTGGGTAAAGCACGGGGTGTGCCAGGCGCGGCGGACCAGTGCCGGGGCCGGGTGAAGGGCTGC
The DNA here is from genome assembly GCF_049334135.1 of Metapseudomonas cellulosilytica. Classification (NCBI taxonomy): domain Bacteria; kingdom Pseudomonadati; phylum Pseudomonadota; class Gammaproteobacteria; order Pseudomonadales; family Pseudomonadaceae; genus Metapseudomonas; species Metapseudomonas cellulosilytica. The sequence continues at coordinate 100,567 of NZ_JBHZGN010000003.1, forward strand.
TGGCCGTTGCCCTGGTGGGCGCGCGTGGCCAGACCTGCTGGCCAGGCAGCAGTGCTGCGCGACGGTTGCTGAACGCGGCGCAGCGCTTCGGCAGGCGTCCTAGCTCGCCAGCAGGGGCCGGCCCTGGGTCTGCAGGGCGAACAGGTAGGCGTAGAATCCGTCCTCCCGCGCGGCCAACTCGCTGTGAATGCCGCGTTCGACCACTTCGCCATTGCGCAGGACCAGGATCAGGTCGGCATTCATCACGGTACTCAGGCGGTGGGCGATGATCACCGAGGTACGCCCGCTGGTGAGCTGGTCCAGGCCTTGCTGCACCTGATGCTCGGATTCGGAGTCCAGGGCGCTGGTGGCTTCGTCGAGGATGATCAGTTGCGGGTTCTTGAGGATGGCGCGGGCGATGGCGACCCGTTGCTTCTCCCCTCCGGAGAGTTTGACCCCGCGCTCGCCCACCAGGGTGTCGTACTGCGCTTCCATGCGCCGGATGAAGTCATCGGCGTGGGCGGCCCACGCGGCCTCGCGGACATCCTCGAGCGTGGCGCCAGGCCGGGCGAAGGCGATGTTCTCGCCGATGCTGTCGTTGAACAGCGCCACGTCTTGCAGCACCACGCCCATCAAGGCGCGGATGCTGCGCTGCTGGTAGTCGTGCAGGTCGCGGCCGTTGATCAGGATGCGCCCGGCACTGGCGTCGTAGAAGCGCATGAGCAACTTGACGATGGTGGTCTTGCCGCTGCCGCTGCTGCCGACCAGGGCCAGCGTATGTCCCGCTTCCAGGTGGAACGAGAGGTTCCTGAGCGCATAGTCCTCTTTGCCGGGGTAGCGGAAGCTGACGTTGTCGAAGGTGATGCTGTCCAGGCGGGTCAGGGGGATGGCGTCGGCGCGGTCGGCCTGTTCCGATTCGATGTCGAGCAGTTCCACCAGGCGCTCGGCGTTGCTTTCGATCTCGCCGGCCTGGTTGATCTGCCGGGCGATCGGTCCGATGGTGTTGATCAGGTTCTGGGTGAGCGTCAGCACCAGCAGGATGTCACCAACGCTGAAGCGGCCGTGCAGGGCACCGTGCACGGTCAGGGCCACGGCGACGAAGACGCCGAAGGTGTTGAGCAGGTTGAGCGCTTGCTCCGAGCGCCATTCGGTGATGTGCAGCTTGCCGCGGGTAACCATCCACTCGGCCTGGGTGTCGTCGTAGCGTTGCTTGACCGCTGGCTCGCCACCGAAGCTGCGCACGGTGGAAATGTTGCTCACCATTTCCGCCAGCAGCCCGGTCATGCGCCCGGCCAGTGCCTGCCAGCCGCGTCGATAGGGACGGGTCCAGCCCACGGTGCGGTAGGAAATCCAGAAGTTGGCCAGCAGTACCAGCCCCATCAGGGCGCCTACCAGCGGTGCCTTGAGCAGCAGCACGGTGATGATGAAAAACATCTGCAGGATGTTGGCCAGGGTGCCCTCGGTCAGTGAGGACAACCACATGGTGATGCTGGTGATGTTGCCGAAGCGGTCCATGATCTCGCCGACGCGGGTCTTCTCGAAGTAGTCGATGGACTTCTGCGTCATGTTGTCGAACACCCGCTGGCGGAAGGTGCTTACGGTGTCCAGCCAGAGGTCGTCGGCCTGCTTGTTCTGCAAGGCGCCGAACACCACGACGCCCAGGCGCAGGGCGAAGAACAGCGCCAGCAGGATACCGACGCTCAGGGTCGCCTGCTCCTGGGTGATGTCGCCGGAGAGCATCCGCGCGATGGCGTCGACTATCAGTTTGTAGAGGTACGGTGTGGCGGTGCCGATGAAACCGAGGATGGTGCCGACGGCGATTACGCCGATCACGCGCCCGCGGTATTCCGGGATGAACTGGATGGTGCGCCAGAGGTTCTTCATGGTCTTCTTCGGATCAGGTGTCAGCAGGTGCCGGTAGCGGCCCGGTTCAGGTTGCGTCGAAGGCGAACAGGCCTTCGGCGACGAGTTCGCGCAGCGGCCTGCGCTGGGTCGGCCGTTCCCGCTCCAACTGCTCCGGCGACAGGCTCGCCGGGTCGGCGCGCCTGCCGATGGCGATGGCGACCTCGATGCGATAGTCCTCGGGGATGCCCAGCAGGCTGCGGGCCCGATCACGATCGAAGCCGCCGATCGCGTGGGTCTGCCAGCCGAGCTGCTCGGCCTGGAAGGCCAGGCTCGCCCAGGCGGCGCCAGCGTCCAGGGAGTGGCTGCGCAACGGTGTCGCCTCGCTGGCGCCTGCGCGCAGGTGAACGGTCCTGGACAGCAGCACGACCAGGGCCGAGGCCTGGGATGCCCATGCCTGGTTCTTCTCGTTGAGCAGGCCGAACAGTCGCGGCCAACTGGCCGAACCCTGCTTGGCGTAGATGAAGCGCCAGGGTTGCGAGTTGTTGGCCGAGGGTGCCCAGCGGGCGGCCTCGAACAGGCGCAGCAGGAGGTCGTCGCCGATTGCGGCAGGGCTGAAGGCGCGTGGCGAACGACGGTCGAGGAACAGCGGGGCGATGGCGTGGTCGGCGTTACGGGAATGGCTCATGGCGATGTCCTTGGGCGAGGGCTGGGGTCAGGGGCGGCTGGCCAATCGGGGCGGGTTGGCCGTGGTGTCCCACCAGGTGCCGATCACCCATTCGTTGGCGCCGTAGTAGAGCGGCAGGGTGTCGGGGGCATGCAGGCGCTGGTGGTAGATGAGGTAGTGCTTGTCCAGGTAGCGCCAGGGGATCACGTAGTGGTTGTGAATCAGCACCCTGTCGAGGGCGCGGGCGGCCACCTGCAGCTCGGCCTGGCTGTTGGCCTCGAGCAGGTGGGTGATCAGCGCGTCGACCACCGGGGATTTCAGCCCGAGGATGTTTTCCGAGCCGGGCCGGTCGGCGTCCGCGCTGTTGAAGTTGCGCCAGAGCTCGTCGCCCGGCATGCGCGCCTCACGCAGGGCCAGGGAGGCGTAGTCGTAGTCGAACTGGGCCATGCGCCGGCGGCTGGTGGCGGCGTCGGCGAGCTTCTTCCTGACCACGATGCCGATCTTGCTGAGGTTCAGGTAGATCGGATCGGTGAAGGGGCTTTGCGCCCGGGTGCCGGCGACTTCGAGCACGAAGGGCTCGCCCTTGGCATTGCGCAGCACGCCGCCGCGGTTGTGCCAACCGGCCTCGGCGAACAGTTCCAGGGCCTTGGCCAGGTTGTCACGCAGGCGGGCCGGGGGAACGGTCGTGGGCTGCTCGAACATCGGCCCGAACACATCGGCCGGCAGGTCGCTCCTGTAGGGCTCCAGCAGTTTCAACTCGTCGGCGCTGGGCAGGCCTCGTGCCGCCAGTTCGCTGTTGGCGAAATAGCTGTCGACCCGCTTGAATTCGCCATCGAAGATCTTGTCGTTGATCCATTCGAAGTCCAGCGCGTAGTTGAGCGCCTCGCGCACCCGACGGTCCTGGAAGCGTTCCTTGCGCAGGTTGAGCACCCAGCCGTTCATGGCGGGCGGATTCTTGTGGACGAACTCGCGCTTGATCAGCTCGCCGTCGTCGAAGCGCTGGCCGATGTACTGGCAGCACCAGTAGCGCATCTGGTTTTCGCTGAGGAAGTCGTAGTCGCCTGCGCGCAGGGCCGACACCTGGGTGGCGCGGTCCTTGTAGAGCTTGTAGACGATGCTGTCGAAGTTGAACTGACCGCGCCGCACCGGCTGCTCCCGGGCCCAGTAGTCGGGGTTGCGGCGGTAGACGATGCTGCGTCCGCTGATGCCTTTCTCGATGCGGTAGGGGCCGCTGGCGATGGGCTCCTCGAAACGCAGTTCGCCGAAGCCCAGGCGCGTACCGTCCGCCTGCAGCCCCCACTTGGCGGAGAACACCGGCAGGCTCCCGGCGATGAACGAGAGGTCGCGGCCGGCGCGCTTGAAGGTGAAGCGCACCTCCAGGGGACCCAGCACCTGCACCCCGGCGATTTCCGCGAAGTAGGCCTTGAAACGCGGGCTGGCCTGTTCCCCGGTCAGTGTCTGGTAGGAATGCAGCACATCGTTGGCGGTCACCGGGTCGCCGTTGGAGAAGCGCGCCCTGGGGTTGAGGCGGAAGGTCACCGAAGTGAGGTCATCGGCCACCTGGATCTGCTCGGCAAGCAGCCCGTACTGGGTGTTCAGCTCGTCCAGGCCATTGACCGTCAGGGTCTCGAACACCAGTTCGATCAGACCCGGAGCCGGTGTGCCGCGCAGGCTGTAGGGGTTGTACTTGTCGAAGCTGCTGTTGGTGGTGACCAGGGACATGGCCAGGCTGCCGCCCTTGGGCGCGTCCGGGTTCACGTAGGCGAAGTGCTGGAAGTCGGCTGGGTACTTCGGTTCGCCGAAGTAGGCGATGGCATGCGCGGCCGTCGCCGACGGCTGGGCCAGCAGGGTAGCGGCGAACAGGAGAGGGGCGAGAAGGCTGGGGATTCTTGGCATGGGGGATGGCTTACAGGGAGGCGTGGACCAGACGTTGGGTGTAGGGGTGGCGGGGATGGGCGATGACCGCTTCGGTGTCGCCCGTCTCGACTATCACGCCGTCCTTCATCACATAGAGGCGGTGGGCAAGGGCATTGACCACCGTGAGGTCGTGGCTGATCAGCACATAGCTGAGGCCGTGCCTGCGCTGCAGGCCGACCAGCAGTTCGAGGACCTGGTTCTGGATCGACACGTCCAGCGCCGAGGTCGGTTCGTCCAGCACTACGACCCTGGGCTTTAGCACCAGGGCGCGGGCAATGGCGATGCGCTGGCGTTGCCCGCCGGAGAATTCGTGAGGGTAGCGGGTCAGCGCCGACGGCGGCAGGCCGACCTCGCCCAGGACTTCGGCGATGCGTTGGCGGCGCTGTTCCTCGTCCAGCTCGGGAAAGTGCAGGGCCAGCCCTTCGCCGACTATCTGGGCCACGTTGCGCCGGGGCGACAGCGAGCCGAAGGGGTCCTGGAACACCACCTGCAATTGCGCGCGCAGTGCGCGCCTGGCCCGCCGGTCGAGCTTCGCCAGGGGCGTTCCGGAGAACTCCAGCTGCCCCGATTCGTATGGGATCAGGTTGAGGATGGCCTGGGCCAGGGTGGATTTGCCCGAGCCGGATTCGCCCACCACGCCAATGGTTTCGCCGGCGCGCAGCTCGATGTGCGCGCCGGCGAGGGCGACGAAGGCGTCGTGGCCGAACCAGCCACTCCAGCCTGCGCGCTTCCTGGCGTATTCAACGCGCAGTTGCCGGGTCTGCAGCAGGGTGGCGGCATCCGCCTTGACCGGTTCGATGCGGCGCTGGGGAATGCTGTTGAGCAGCTTCACCGTGTACGGGTGGCGTGGCCTGGCGAAGAGTTCCTCGGTGCTGGCCGTTTCCACCAGCTTGCCGTGCTCCATCACCGCCACCCGCTGGGCGAAGCGACGCACCAGGTTCAGGTCGTGGGTGATCAACAGGATCGCCATGCCCTGGCCGTCGCGGCTTGCCTCTTCGGCTTGCAGGTCCAGCAACAGTTGCACGATGCGAGCGCGGATCGTCATGTCCAGGGCAGTGGTCGGCTCATCGGCGATGAGCAGCCTGGGCCGGCAGGCCAGGGCCATGGCGATCACCGCGCGTTGCAGCTGGCCGCCCGAGAGCTGGTGCGGGAAGCTGTCCACCCGTCGCTCGGGGTCGCGAATGCCGGTGCGGGCGAGCAGGGCGATGGCCTTGGCGCGCGCTTCGCGGGGTGAAAGCGACTCGTGCAGCACCAGGGTCTCGATGATCTGGTCGCCGATGCTGTACAGCGGATTGAGGGCCGACATGGGTTCCTGAAACACCATGGCCACATCGGCGCCGCGAATCCGGCGAATGTCCGCGTCCGACTTGGTCAGCAGCTCCTCCCCCCGTAGGCGGATGCTGCCGCTGATGTGCGCTTGGGGCAGCAGGCGCAGGATCGACTGCGCGGTGACGGTCTTGCCGGAGCCGGATTCGCCAACCAGGGCCAGGCGTTCACCGGCCTCCATCCGTAGCGAGATATCGTCCACGACACGGCGGCCGCCCAGTTGGATCGAAAGGTTTTCCAGCGACAGCAGGGGACTGTTCATCGGCGGGTCTCCGTATGCGCCGTGGCCAGGTTGCGGGTATCCAGCGCATTGCGCAGGGCCTCGCCCATGAAGGTCAGCAGCAGCAAGGTAAGGACCAGTGCGCCGAACGCCGACACGGCGATCCACCAGGCGTCCAGGTTCTCCTTGCCCTGCAGGAGCAACTGGCCGAGGCTCGGCGCCGGGGCTTCGACGCCCAGGCCGAGGAAGTCCAGGCTGGCCAGTGCCATGATCGCCGCGCTCATGCGGAACGGCAGGAAGGTGATCACCGGGGTCAGGCTGTTGGGCAGGATGTGCCGCCAGATGATCTGGGCATGGGACAGCCCCATGGCGCGCGCCGCCTTGACGTACTCCTGCTGGCGGTTGCGCAGGAATTCGGCGCGTACGTAGTCGGACAGGTAGATCCAGCCGAACAGCGAGAGCAGGACGAACAGCAGGATCAGGCTCGGCTCGAACATCGAGGCGAAGATGATCAGCAGGTACAGCTCGGGCATCGAGCCCCAGACCTCGATCAGCCGTTGCGCGATCAGGTCCACCTTGCCGGCGAAGTAGCCTTGCAGGGCGCCGACCAGCACGCCGAGCACGGTGCCGATCAGGGTCAACGCCAGGCCGAAGGTGACCGAGACGCGAAAGCCGTAGAGCAGGCGCGCGGTGATGTCGTAGCCGGCGATATCAGTGCCCAGCCAGTTGTCCGCGCTCGGCGGCCCGGGGTGGTGCGCGGCGTCTGCGTAGTAGCTGAGCGTGTCGTAGTAGTAGGGGTTGAAGGTGTAGAGCACGAAGGTGCCGGGCTGCGCGAGCTGCTGGCGGATGAAGGGGTCGTTGTAGTCGGCCTGGATTGGCAGCCTGCCGCCGAATACGGCTTCCGGGTAATCCTTGAACAAGGGGAAGAACCACTGGTCCTGGTAGTGGACCAGCAGGGGCCGGTCGTTGCTGACCAACTCGCCGGCCAGGCTCAGGGCATAGAGCGCGACGAACAGCACCAGGCTCCAGTATCCCAGGCGGTTGCGCTTGAAACGCAGCCACAACTGCTTTCCGGGGGAAAGCGGGGCGTTCGCGGCGGGCTGCGGCCGGCGCACCCAGCTGCCGACCCGCTGCAGGGGGATGCGCCACAGCCGGCTGCCCGGGGTGAGTGAAGCGAGAGTCTGGGAAGTCATCAGGCCACCTGTGCGTCGAATTTGATGCGTGGGTCCACCAGCACATAGGCCAGATCGCCGATCAGCTTGGTGACCAGGCCGATCAGGGTCAGCAGGTAGAGGCTGCCGAGCACCACCGGGTAGTCGCGGCTGTTGATCGACTCGTAGGAAAGCAGGCCCAGTCCATCCAGCGAGAACAGGGTTTCGATCAGCAGGCTGCCGGTGAAAAAGGCCGCGATGAAGGTGCCGGGAAAGCCCGTCACGAGGGGGATCAGGGCATTCCTGAAAACGTGCTTCCACAGCACGCGCCTTTCCGACAGGCCCTTGGCGCGGGCGGTCAGCACGTACTGGCGGTGTATCTCCTCGAGGAAAGTGTTCTTCGTCAGCAGGGTTTTCAGGGCGAAGGTGCTGACCACCGACGCCGTGACGGGGAGGGTGATGTGCCAGAGGTAGTCGGTGACCTTGCCGAACGCGCTCAGCTCGTCCCAGTCGTCCGAGGTCAGGCCCCGCAGCGGGAAGATGTCCCAGAACGAGCCTCCGCCCAGCAGCAGGATCAGCAGCACACCGAGGACGAAACCCGGAACCGCGTAGCCGATGAGGACCAGCAGGCTGGTGATGAAGTCGAAGCGGCTCCCGGCTCGTACCGCCTTGGCCACGCCCAGAGGTACCGATACCAGATAGGTGAAGAGGAATGTCCAGACGCCGAGGGACACCGATACGCCGAGCTTGGACTGGATCAGTGACCACACGCTTTCATTGCGGAAGTAACTGTCGCCCAGCTCGAAGCAGAGGAAGTTCTTCACCATGGACAGGTAGCGGTCGAGCAGGGGCTGATCGAATCCATAGAGTTCGGTCAGGTGTTCGACCTGCTGGGCGTCTATGCCCTGGCGTCCGCTGTAGCTCCAGCCGCCGCTGGCCACGCCGCCCTCGACCCCGGAACGGGCGCTTTCCGCGTCGAAACGGCTCAGGGCATGGTCGACGGGGCCGCCGGGGACGAACTGGGTGACCAGGAAGGTCAGGGTCAGGACACCCAACAGGGTAGGGATCATCGCCAGGAGTCGCGTGATCAGGTAGCGCAGCATGGGTGTTGGTTCCGGATTCAGTGAACAGGAGCTCCCTGCCGCCGGCTGGCTGCGAGGGCTACTACTTCCATTGCAGAAAGCGAACCAACTTCGACGGGTTTTGCTTTGGTTGATAACATCCTGTTTTTAAAGGGAAAAAATCAACGAATCGAAACTCCGGGAGCGTGGATGCGATGGCCTGCCGAGCGGTTGCTGGCCAGGCAGCAAGTCATCAGTAACCGCTGCTGCAGCCGAGACAGCCGATTCGGTGGTAATGCCCGACTTGCAGGATGAAGTCGGAGTTTCTGTAGGAGCGTAAATTCCGTAGCCCAAGCCGCAGAGCGCCGGAGTCGGCCGGGTAGGGGCAAGTGCGTGGCCTGCGGCCTGTCGACGTCCCAAACGAACGGGCCCGCGCATGGCGGGCCCGGTGTATTTCAGGGTGCGGTCAGGCGTGGCGGGGGTCGCGGGGATTGGCCGGGCGATCCAGGCCCAGGTTCTCGCGGAAGGTGCTGCCGCTGTATTCGGTGCGGAATATGCCTCGGCGCTGCAGTTCCGGCACCACCAGTCGGGTGAAGTCCTCGAAGCCTTGCGGCAGGTAGGGCGGAACCACGTTGAAACCGTCGGCGCCACGTTCGACGAACCACTGCTCGATCAGGTCGGCGACGGTCTTCACCGAACCCACGGCCTGCAAGTGACCGCGGGACACGCGGAAGCGCAGTACCAGTTGGCGGATGCTCAGGTTTTCCCGGCGTGCCAGCTCCAGCTGCTGGCGGAATCGGCCCTTGCCGTTAGCGTCCTCCTGGTAGGGCAGGTCGGGCAACGGGCCATCCACCGGATAGCCGGAAAGATCAAAGCCGCCGAAGCTGACGTTGCTGACATCGACCAGTTCCTGCAGCTCGCCGAAGCGGTCCTGGGCCTCCTGGTCGGACTCGCCGACCACTACCGAGAGGCCGGGGGTGATCTTCAACTGGTCCTCGGCGCGTCCGTACTTGGCCATGCGGCCCTTGACGTCGGCATAGAAGGCCTGCGCGACGTCGAGTGATTGCGCCGAGCAGTAGGTCATCTCGGCAACCCGCGCGGCGAACTCGCGGCCGGTGTCGGAGTTGCCGGCCTGGACGAACACCGGATAACCCTGGATCGGCCGCGGGAAGTCGAGCAGGCCGTCGGAGCTGAAATACGTGCCCTGGTGCTGCACCGGATGCGCGGCGTGGGGCTCGAAGAAGACGCCGTCCTGGCGGCGCGGGTGGTCGAAGGCGTCATCGTCCCAGCTATCCCAGAGTGACTTGGCCAGCTCGATGAACTCGGCGGCCCGCTCGTAGCGCTGTTCATGGGTTGGCTCGTGGGTGTAGCCGAAGTTCTTCGCGGTGTGGGCACCGAACGAGGACACCACGTTCCAGCCGGCGCGGCCGCCGCTCAGGTGATCCAGCGAGGTGAACTTGCGCGCCACGTGGTAGGGGTGGTCGAAATTGGTGTTGACCGTTGCCACCAGGCCGATGTGCCGGGTCACCGCGGCGATCGCCGAGAGGAGGGTGAAGGGTTCGAACTGGTAGTTCGGCGCCGAGCGTCCGGTCTGCGCGGTGATCTCGCCGGAGCGGCCGATGAAGTCGGCCATGAAGAAGGTGTGGAACTTGGCCTGTTCGGCCAGTTTGGCGGCCTTGATCCACCAATCCAGGTTCGGTCGGCCGTCGTCGGTGGAGCTGGGATGGCGCCATGCCTCGGGATGGTGGCCGAAACGGTGGAGAAAAATGTTCAGCACCAGTTGGCGTTTCTGCTCGCTCACGGGTGGTGGTCCTCATGGGGTGACGGCGGGCGGCCGCGACGGCCGCCGCCCGGAGGAAGGCTCAGCCTTCGTAGTTCTTGGCTTTTTCCAAAAGGCCGGTGCGCTTCCACTGCAGCTCCAGCGCGCCTGGGGTGTACAGCTGGGCGCCACCGATCTGCTCGGCGATGGCCTGGAAGCGCGCCGCTTCCTCGACGAAGAGGATGGTCTCGGCGGTCTTGAGGATGCCCTTGCCCCAGAAATTGGCGCCGCCGTTGGACTCCAGCAGAGCCGGCGGCGGGGCGAGTTCGGGGTGTTTGTCCAGACGCTCGCTGATCACCTCCAGCACGCTGCGGGTGCGCTCCAGGTGGTTGGGGATGGTGCGGGCCAGCAGATGGCGCGCGGCGGCGACGTAGAGAATCGGGAAGTCCTTGTGCGCCAGCGACCAGGCCGACAGCCAGGCGGTGTGCACGTGAATGGCGGTGTCGGCTTCCAGGCGCGCCTCGTGCAGGATCGAGCCGCGGTTTTCGGCGAACGACGACAGGCTCACCTTCGGCGACTGGTCGCGGGCCAGGCCGCCGGGAAAGCGGATCGCCAGCAGGTGGTCGGTGCCCGGAATGCGGTGCGAGATATGGAAGGTCAGGCTGGCGGAGAGGGTGCCGTTGGCGCGCAGCGTCTCGAAGGCGTGCACGGCGTCGGCGCGCGCCTGGTCGATGTAGGCGAGCAGTTCGGCGTCTTGGGTAATGTCGGTCATGGAATAGGTCCTGGTGGATTGAATGATCAGGCGGCTGCGGCCCGGGCGTGTTCCTGCTCGACCAGCTTGCGGGCCTGCTGCAATGGCTCGTGGACGATCCAGTCGTTCACATCGAAGTCATGCTTGAGGTAGCCCCAGTCGCGCAGGAAGTTCTTCTGGACGGTCAGGCCGTCGATGTAGGTCGGGGTGAGCTTGGGGGTGAACGACAGATGCACGTCCGCGCCATGGGCGGCGAACACGTCGGCGGGCGAGGCGCCGCGGCTTTCGGTCAGCAGCAGCTGAGCCACCTCATTGCGGTTCTTCGTCGCCCACTCGGCGGTGCGCAGCAACACGGCGAGGTAGCGCACTACCAGATCCGGGTGGCTGTCGAGGAACGCCCGGTCAACGGTGATTGGCCGCGGCGTGCCGTTGCCGACGCGCAGCAGCGGGTCGGACAGGTCGTTGAGGTTTACCAGCTGGCGCAGGCGCGGTTCCTGGGCGACGCGATACCCGCGAGCGAAGCGGATGAATATGGCGTCCACCTCGCCTCGGTCGAGTGCCTGCAGGGCCACGTCGGGGCGTTCGCTGAGCTCGGGGCGCGGGCCGTCCCGCAGGTCGTGGCTGGGGGCGTCGAGATCAACCAGCGTGGCATCGGTGGTACTCAGGCCGACCAGCGACAGTGCGGTGACAAAGCCGTGCTGGGCGGCGCCGCGCTGGAAGTCGATCAGCGCGTCGCGGTGGCGCGGGATGCCCAGTCGTTTGCCTTTGAGGTCGGAAAGGTCACGGATATCGCTGTCGGCGCGAACCAGGATGCCCTGGTACTCGTCGAGCCAGGTGATGCCCAGCACCACGGTGTCCTGGCCGTTGCCCCTGGCCCAGATCGGCGGGATGTTGCCGCCCTCGCGGAACAGGCCGGTCTGGCCGTGGTGGTAATGCGAGTTGCGGATTTCCAGGCTGTCGGAGTCGCGTAATGAGTGCAGCACGGTACCGGGCTGGGCGAATTCTTCCTGTAGCCAGTTCTTGCGTATCGCCAGGGCGGAGGCGGTGGCGGCGCCGCAACGGGTGTACCAGAGCTGAACGGGTTGTGCCGCGGTGGAAGACATGACAGGACCCTCTAAGTTGATGGAGTTGTTTGGCCAAGGCTGTAGAGCAGCTTCCATGCCAGCTCGTAAAGTTTCAGTTACTTAATGGAGGAAGAGGGAGTCTGGATCTTTTCAAGATTCCCTAAAGTTCAGGAGGATATTGATATTGCAGAGTTTTCCTGGTGTCTCTGATAGTTTGTCGGAGTGCCGATGCGCACAGGGTGAAGTTGCCGGTTACTGGCTGGGTTGTTGGCCGGACAGCATTGCTGCTGGCGGCCTGCTGCCAGGCCAGCAATGCCAGTGCGACGGGCGTTTTCCCCTGTCTTGAGCATCCCTTGGCGGGGGTGTTGCTGTAGAGGCCATATATCAGCAACTTGCTGTTCGTACATCAGCATAAAGTCGCTGGCTGGCTCTTCGGTCGTTTTGTCGTAATTGCCTGAGTTCCTTTGTTTTTTCGCTATTTAGCGAGATGGCACAGTTGTTGCGCTTTCGCTCGGGACTTCTAGTCACAAGCCTGTGTGCAGATATCTGGCCTTCTTATTTAAGGAACTGATGATGTTGTATCGTGCTCTTCCGTGCGTGATTGATGACGACCCCGAGTTATCTCGACTCTATTCGTTGAAACCAGGCCGGCGCCTGACGGTGGCTGTTTCCCGCGCTTGCCTGGCCGGCAGCCTGATGGTGGGAAGTGCCTGGGCGGCGGAATCGACCGGCGATGCCGAGAGTCAGGACGGCACGCTGGAGACGGTGGTGGTCACCGCCTCCAAGCGCGCCGAGAAGATCAAGGATGTGCCCATTCCAATCACCGCGATCACCGGCGAGGCGATCCGCGACAAGAACATCACCACCTCATCGGACATCGAGCGACTGGCGCCCAACCTGTCCGGCCAGTCCAGTGGCAACACCGGCGGTCGATCCGGCAAGCCACGCTGGTTCCTGCGCGGCATTGGCACCAACGACCCGAACGCCAACCAGGAAGGGCCGCTGGCCATCTACGTCGACGAGGTGGTGGTCGGCCTGCAGGGCGACCAGAACTTCCCGCTGTTCGACCTGGAGCGGGTGGAAGTGCTGCGCGGACCGCAGGGTACGCTGTGGGGCAAGAACAATACCGGCGGCGCGATCCACTTCATCTCGCGCAAGCCGACGTTCGAAAGCGATGGCTATACCAAGCTGGGCGTCGGCAACTACGGTAGTCGCCTCACTGAAGCTGCGGTCGGTGGAGAGCTGGTGCCGGAGAAGCTCGCCGGTCGTGCGGCGATCTACTACGAGAAGGGCGAGGGCTGGGCCGACAACATCGTTACTGACACCACCGGCCCGCGCTTTGAAGACTTCAACGGCCGCTTCCAGTTGCTCGGCAACCTGACCGACAACCTGGACGCGCTGCTGATCCTCAACCTGCGCAAGCTGAACACCGGCAACACGCCCAATTACATAGTGGGTGCCACCAGCGTCAACAACGTCACGACGCCCAATCCGGGCGGCGGCATCAACCAGGGTGGCAGCACCTTCTTCCCGCCCTATGGCGATGATCCGGACAACAAGAGCGACTTCTTCAGCACCCTGGCCAATGGCTCGAACAACTGGTACGGCACCACCCTCAAGCTGAACTGGTACCTGGGCGAGAACACCCTGACGTCGATTACCGGGGTCAACACCGGCGACGGCGACACCTGGCTCAATCCGCTGATTCCGGCGGGCAGCACACTCGACAAGACGGCCTCTCGCGGCAGCACTTCTTCCGACCAGTACACCCAGGAAATTCGCCTGAGCTCGCCGACCGACCAGGCGCTGAGCTGGATCCTCGGCGGCTACTACTACAATCTGCAGGCTGACGCGGAATCCGCCCAACTGCGCTTCCAGTCGGGCACCACCCGCGAACAGTTCTCGACCAGTTCCTGGGATCAGGACGCGAAGAGCTGGGCGCTGTTCGGCAACCTCAAATACCGTTTCACCGAGCGTGCTGCGCTGACCCTCGGCTTGCGCCAGACCTGGGAAAGCAAGGAGATCACCGAGACCACGTTGACTGCCACCGACACTGCCGGCAATCCGAACGTGGTGATCATCGGACCCGGCGGCATCGACTCGGTGGGCGGCTCGGGCGTGGTCGCGCCGCTGCGCTTGAGCAAGGATGCCGACTGGACCAGGACCACCTGGGACATCACCCCGGAGTACCGCTTCACCGACGACATCCTCGGCTACATCCGTATCGCCACCGGCTTCCGCTCCGGCGGGTTCAACCAGTCCATCGTGCGCGACGAGATCATCGAGACCGATCCGGAAACCCTCACCGACTACGAGATCGGTCTGAAGACGTCGTGGCTGGACGGGCGCCTGAACGCCAACTTCTCGGCTTTCTACTACGACATCAAGAACCTGCAGCTGAACATCCAGCAGCAGGTACCCGGCACCACCATTACCAGCACCGCCGGCGCTTCTGACGGCAACGTCAAGGGCGTCGAGCTGGAGGTCGAGGCGCTGCCGCTGGAGAACTGGCGCTTGGCCGCCAGCCTGGGCCTGCTGAAGACCGAATACACCGACTTCGTCTTCACCGTCGGCCCGACCACCCTGGATGCCAGCGGCAACGAGTTCTACCGTACCCCCGAAACCTCGTTCCGCCTGGATACCGACTACCGCGTCCATCTCGGCGACGTTGGCCATTTGCTGTTTGGCACTGACTGGTCATACCGCAGCCACATCTTCCACAACGCCACGGTGCAGGATGACCCGGTACAGGAGACGCCGTCGTACTGGAACGGCAACGCACGAATCAGCTACTTCACCCCGGACAACTCGCTCCAGGTCACCGGCTTCGTGAAGAATGTCACCGACCAGTCGAACAAGGTGCTGTCGCAGATCGTCAACCAGCGTGGAGTCTATCCCACCGGGTTCGTGGCACCGCGGACTTACGGTTTGCAGCTCACCTACAACTTCTGACACTTGGCAACGAGATGGTAGAGCCCTCGCCAGAGGGCTTTTTTCATTGGAAGGGCAGGGTCATGCGTCATCGGCACTGCCTGCGACGAATCGAACTGCACAGAGGGGGTGAGTAGGAGCGAGCTTGCTCGCAAAAGGGCAGGCACAGGAGGTTCGCGAGCAAGAACTTGGCGCCCCCCGCTTGCTCCTGCACGTGCGGCGCCGCTCAGAACACCAAGGTTGGCCACGCCCGCTTGCAGGGAGCGAGGCACGAGCCAAGCGTCTGGATCCTGGCTTGCGCACGTTACGGCCCGCACATCGGTGGAGGCGAGTTCCTGCTGATGGAGAGAGGGGTGAGACCAGGATGCCGCCGGGACGGCGGGACGCGAGTCGCGCGATGCCCGCGGAGTCGCTGAAGCGGATTCGCTATGGATGGGGGATCGAGCGGTAAGCGTGAGGGGGGCCGGCCGTTGCGGAACTTTCGCGAACGGCCGGTTGTTGGACATTCACTGTCCAGCCAGGTCGCGCGGCGTGTCTTTCCAGTAGTCCTGCAGCTGCAAGGCCTCGAGGCCCTGTTCGACGAACCTGGGTTCGAGCAGGGTGTCGACGTCCAGGTCGCTGCGGATCAGCCCGGCCTTGCGGCTGTAGGTGATGGCATCAGCGTAGTGCTGGCGCAGGGCCTGGTCGTAGTGGGGAGTGAATTGGGCTGTCCAGGATTCACCCGCCACTTCCCGCTGCAGCACGTTCAGCGGCTGGCCGGATTGCGACAGGTAACCCTGGTAGGTGTCCTTGTTCGCTTCCTGGGCAGTCCAGGAGGCGGCCTTGAGGTAGGCGTTGACCACCAGTTGGGTCAGCTCGGGCTGCTGGGTGACGAACTCGCTGGCGCCCCAGAGTTCGGCGCGCATCTTCCAGTCCCGCGGTGCCTGCTTGCTCGACCAGATGATCTTGCCGACCTGCTTGTCTTCCAGCAGGAAGGCGTCGCTCAGGGTGAAGAAGGCGTCGACCCGTCCGGCACTGAGGGCGGCTGCGCCGGCCTGGGGATTGAGGTTGAAGATGCGGAAATCCTTGAAGTCCAGCTGGTTGGCCTCGAGCAGTTTGGCGAACGACAGCTCCCAGGGACGGCCACGGTGCAGGGCGATGCGCTTGCCCTTGAGGTCGGCAATGGTGTTGGCTTTGGAGCCGCTCGGCACCACCAGGTAGACATTGTTGCCACTGCCCCCCGGGGCGATCAGCCGGGTGGAAACGCCCGAGGCGTTGGCGATGATGGACGGCAGATCGCCGTAGAAGGCGAAGTCGATGCGCTTGTTGGCGAACTCTTCGTTAACGAAGGTGCCGACCGAGGCGGTGGCCGCCGGCACCCATTCCAGCTTGATGTTGCGTCGGGCCAGTTCCTGCTCCAGCCACTTGTCGCGGTCCATTACGTAGGCGGGGCCGTTGAAGGTGATCTTGCCTGCGTTGGCATAGGCCA
This sequence comes from Metapseudomonas cellulosilytica, assembly GCF_049334135.1. NCBI lineage: Bacteria > Pseudomonadati > Pseudomonadota > Gammaproteobacteria > Pseudomonadales > Pseudomonadaceae > Metapseudomonas > Metapseudomonas cellulosilytica. The sequence continues at coordinate 116,703 of NZ_JBHZGN010000003.1, forward strand.
CTGTGGCGATCCGCACGCTCTGCGGCGGGTCGGCGGCGACGACCTGGGCCGCGAACAGGGTTGCCGGCAGCAGAGCCAGGCGGCGCAGCAGGCGAGTGAAGAGGGCTGCATTCATGGAAATTACCTCGCGATGGCCCGCACCCCGCTGGGTGCGGGCGGGGTGGCTCAGAAATCGGTGGTGACGGACAGGCCGACGGTGCGCGGGTCGCCGAACATCACGGCGGCGCTCTGGAATCCGCCCGGCAGGGTGTGGTTGCGGTATTCCTTGTCGGTGAGGTTGTTCACGAATGCCGTGACGCGGGTGGTTTCGCCGGGCAATTCGTAGGTCACCTGTGCGTTGCCCAGGGTGTAGCCGCCGCTGCGCATGTTCCGACTCTGGTCGTTGGAGAAGAAGTACTGGCGGCTGCGGGTATTCCAGTCAGTGGCGAGGATGATGGCTCCACCGACATCCAGCGGGATGCGGTAGTCGGCGCCGAGCACCGCCGAGACATTGGGCGCGCGCGCGAACTTGTTGCCCGAAAAGTCGCTGCTGCCGGAGCTGAAGTCGGTGAACTCGGTATGCAGCAGGCCGAGGGCGAAGCTCAGGTGGAGGTTCTCCACCGGCACTGCCTCCAGTTCCAGCTCGGCGCCATAGGCTTCGCCCTGGGCGCCGTTGGCCAGACGCGAAACCGTCTGATTGTTCACCGCGGTCACAATGTTGAGCTGGATGTCCTCGTAGTCGTAGTAGAACAGCGCGGCGTTGGCGTTGAGCCGGCCGTCCAGCCACTCCGACTTCAGGCCAAGTTCGTAGGAGGTCAGGTACTCCGGGTCCACCGTGGCGACCGTGGCTTGGCTGGTCACGCCGGTGTTGTAGCCGCCGGAGCGGAAGCCGTAGGCGTAGCGGAAATAGACCCGCGCATTGTCGCTTATCCGGTACTCGGGGGTCAGGTCATAGGTCCAGTCGCTCCAGGTATTGCTCTCATCCTGGGTAGCGTCGACCACCAGGGGCGAGAGGAGGTTGTCCTGCTTCCACCAGTCGCCGGGGCCGAAGTTGGCCTGGCCCTGGTTACGCAGGCGGATCAGGTCGATGTCCTTGGTCTCGCGGGTCCAGCGCAGGCCGGTGGTCAGGCTGAAGGCGTCGGTGAAGTCGTAGGTGGCGCTGCCGAACAGCGCGTAGCTCTCGGTACCCTGGTCGAAGCTGACATTGTTGTAGAAGCGCGGGATGAAGGGATTGGCCAGCGCGGCGTTGGCGTTCTCGGACTCCAGGTCCTCGTTGAAGTAATGGAAGCCCAGCACCCATTTCAGTCGCTCCTCACGGGGCGAGGCCAGGCGGAACTCCTGCGACCACTGCTTGCTGTCGGCGAAGCTGGAGCTGCGCTGCAGCTCCAGCGGGGTGTTGTCGCTGTCGCTTAGCCCGTCGCGGGTGAAATGCTCGAAGGCGGTAATGGAGGTCAGCTCCAGCTCGCCGAGCAGCCAGTTCAGGGTGAGGTTGGTGCCTGCCTGGTCTATGTCGACTGCAAACTTGGCGTTGTAGTTGACCTTGCCTTTCTCGGGGTCGATGAAATAGCCGAACTGGTTGGTGCCATTGGGGCGGGTGCCGTACCCCACGGTGCTGTAACCGCCGGTGTCATGGTAGTGGCGGGCATGCAGGTTCAGGTTGGCTTCCAGGTCGTCGTTGATCCGGGCGAGGAATTGCAGGCGTGCTGCGTCGTCTTCCAGGGCGCCCTGATCCTTGTTGTCGTTGAGGTTCTCGTTGTAGCCGTCGCGGCCCTGATGACGGAATGACAGGCGCGCGGCCAGGCGATCCTCCACCAGTGCATCGCTCACCGCGCCTTCAAGCACCCGGTCGGCGTAGTCGCCAATGCCTGCCTTGAGATAACCGGATTGGTCGAAGGTAGGCCGGCGCGAAATGAAGTTGATCGCACCGGCAGTGGTGTTCTTGCCCCACAGCGTGCCTTGCGGGCCGCGCAGCACTTCCACGCGTTCCAGGTCGAAGAGCGGGAAGCCGGTGGCACTGATGTTGGCGATGTAGACGTCGTCGACGTAGATACCCACCGGGCTCACGGTATTTGCGCCCTGGTCGCCGGTGCCCAGGCCTCGGATCCACCAGCGTGGCCGACCGTGGCCCTCAGTGGTTCCAGCGGAGGCGTTGGGAATGAACCGGGTGACCTCGTTGGCCGATTGCAGGGAAGAGTCCCGCACCTTGTCGCCGCTCAACACCGAGATGGATGCGGGAACCTTCTGCACGGTTTCCTCGCGTTTCTGCGCGGTGACCGTGACTGTGGCCAGGGCGGGTGCCTTGCTGGCTGGTGTCTCGCCGCCGTGCTCGCTACGCGTCTGTTCCTGGACCGCGGCGTCCTGCTCCTGTGCGGCATGAGCGGTGACGATGCACAGCCCGACGAGGCTCCCCAAGCCCCAGGCGATGGCTGTGGAAAGGGTGTTGCGTTTGAACATGTTTCCCCCAGTTGCGGATGGTGCGCCGTCGAAAATGAGTCGGCGCCTTTCTATTGGGTGTTGCTTGTGCAGGGGCCTCTGCGGGTCCTGTCCCGCTACTGATGGCAACAACCGTACCCACTCGCCTCTGGGCTGTTAATGTTGTCTATCTGTATGAAATATAAGGATTTTTATGTGACCCATATGCCTGGTCGTTGTTTTTCGCAACTGCTCAGGCAGCAATCGCTGCTGACGGGGTGCTGCTGGCGAAGCAGAGAGGGAGGGGGAAGATTTTTATTCCAAATAGAAATAAATAAATGAATATTTAAGATTTATGAGAATAATGATTTTCATGCACTATTCGCCGACTGCTAGCCAAGGACTCGCCATCATGTCGCTGATTACCCATCCGCAAGCTCGTGAATTGACCAAGTCGGTCCGGGCCACCGTGATGGTGTTCAAGGACCCGCGCTCAGAGGAGCTGCTCAACCGCATCGAGCGCTTGGCGCCCAGCGAAGCCAATGCGCTGATCATCGGCGAGACCGGAACCGGCAAGGAGCTGGTGGCGCGACATGTCCATCATCTGAGCCGACGCAGCAAGGCGCCGTTCGTTGCGGTGAACTGCGGCGCGTTTCCGGAAAGCTTGGTGGAGAGCGAACTGTTCGGCCATGAAAAGGGTGCCTTCACTGGGGCGACCACGAGCAAGGCGGGCTGGTTCGAGTCAGCCAACGGCGGCACCCTGTTCCTCGACGAGATTGGCGACCTGCCGCTCTCCATACAGGTCAAGCTGCTGCGGGTGCTGCAAGAGAGGGAAGTGGTGCGTCTGGGCTCGCGCACGCCGATTCCGATCGACGTGCGCCTTGTGGCTGCAACCAACGTCAACCTCGCCGATGCAGTGGTGGCCGGGAATTTCCGCGAGGACCTGTTCTATCGCCTGCACGTGGCGACCATCCGTTTACCGCCACTGCGCGAGCGGCCGGGGGACATCCTGCCGCTGGCGGAGTTCTTCCTCGAGGAGCACTGCGAGCGCCTTGGCTATACGCGTGCATCGCTCTCCGCCGAGGCAGAGCACAAGCTGTTGAGCCACAGTTGGCCGGGCAATATTCGCGAGTTGGAGAACGCCATTCACCACGCACTGCTGGTGTGCCGTAACCAGCAGGTACAGCCCGGCGACCTCAACCTGGCCGACATGCGCTCTACCATCAGCCGTCCCGAGTTGCCGGTTGCCCACCTCGTGCCAGCCGAAGTCAGCCTGGAGGCTGCTTTGCATGCGCTCTACGAACAGAACCTGCCAAACCTGTACGAGCATATCGAGGAAACAATATTCCGCAGCGCCTACCGCTTCTGCCACGGCAACCAGTTGCAGACGGGCCGACTGTTGAACATCAGCCGCAATATTGTTCGCGCGCGCCTGGATAAGATCGGTGAACTGGAATCGACAGTCCATCTGGTGAGGAATTGACTGAACTGTATCCACCCCGTCTGAGCTGGTGTGGTGCTTCACAAGTCAGGCTGAAAAACGCAGCCTAGGCCCAGCTCAGAGGGGTTTCTCAGGAGCCGCCACGTATGAAAATGGGGCGACCATCTACTTCCATTGTCCTGTCCATCGCTGACTAAGTAGAAGCTGGTCTGCTTTCTAACAGCCGGCAGAGCGGATATTGGGAGGGCTTCTCCGTAGCAAATATTGGAGTGCCCTACCGGGGCTGATGGAGCGTTTCCGGCTTTTCCCGCTTTTCAGTGGGTTGGACGGCCGGCCGGTGTTTTTGCAGATTGGGTCGTCATGGGTCTTCCTGGGCAACTTCGTGAGCTTGCTCGCGAGGGAGCGTGCCTGCGCGGGAAAGGCCATTGCCAGCCGCGTGATCAAGGACCACTACGCGAACCTCTACAAGCACATCCAGAAGCTGCTGGCGGAGCGCACGGTGGGTCGATGTGGAACCCATCAAGGGGAAGCGTTTTCGCAAGACGTTGAAGACCAAGGGCGAGGCCCAGCGCTTCGAGGCTACCTGCGTCCAAGTGCATCGAGACTCCCAACTGGAGCCCTAAACCCAAGGATCGTCGACGACTCTCCGAGCGGCAGGTTTCAGATCGTGATTTGCCAGTATTTATCCACATGGATTATTTTGTCGGCGCCGATCCACGAGGGGCTGCAAGCCGGCTGCCCCCGCGAAACCTTCCTACAATGGCCGTCCCCGGCCTCCCTGACGAGCAGACAGACATGCCGCATATCGACCGCCGTCGACTCCTGCAACTGGGCTCCATCCTGCTGGCTTCCTCCCTGACCGGCGTTTCGCTGGGCGCAGCCGGGCGCGGCCAGTCCAGGCCGAACATCCTCTGGCTGGTCAGCGAGGACAACTGTCCCTTGATCGGCGCCTATGGCGATCCGCTGGCCAGGACGCCCACCCTCGACCGCCTGGCGCAGGAGGGCATCCTCTACCGCTACGTCTACGCCAACGCCCCGGTCTGCGCGCCTTCGCGCTTCGGCATTCTCACCGGCGTGCGGGCCGAGTCCTGCGCGCCGGCCAACCACATGCGCGCCCAGGCGAAGCTGCCGGATGTGCTCAAGACCTATCCCCAGTACCTGCGCGAGGCGGGCTACTACTGCAGCAACAACGCGAAGACGGACTACAACTGCGACGTCGACCCGGACGCCATCTGGGACGACAGCAGCGACCGCGCGCACTGGCGCAAGCGCCCCGAGGGCACGCCCTTCATGGCGGTGTTCAACTACGAGACCACCCATGAATCGCGAATTTTTCTCAGCCGGAAGGGCGCGGTGAAACCCGCGGACATCCGCGTGCCCGTCTACCTGCCGGACACGCCGGCGATCCGCCAGGACTTCGCCTCCTACTACAACCTGATGGAGCGCCTCGACGGCCAGATCGCCGAGCGCTTGGCCGAGCTGGAGGAAGACGGCCTGGCCGAGGACACCATCGTTTTCTACTACTCGGACAATGGCGGCGTACTGCCCCGCAGCAAGCGCTATTGCTACGAGGAAGGGCTGCGCTGCGCACTGATCGTGCGAGTTCCACCCAAGTGGGCGCACCTGGCCGAGGTCCGCCCCGGCAGCCAGGTCGACACCCCGGTGACCTTCATCGACCTGGCGCCCACCGTGCTGGCCCTGGCCGGCGTCCCGGCGCCGGCGCAGATGCAGGGTGCCGCGCTGTTCGGTGTTCCGGCGGTGAAGGCCCAGCGCTACGCGTTCGGCATGCGCAACCGCATGGACGAGCGCTACGACTTCGTGCGCACCGTCAGCGATACCCGCTACCGCTACATCCGCAACTACATGCCGCACCGCATTGGCGGCCAGTACCAGGCATTCGCCTGGGTGGCCGAGGGCTACCGCGACTGGCTGCGTCTGTTCCAGGAAGGCAAGCTCTCGCCGCAACAGGCGGTGTTCTTCCAGGCGCGGCCCTTTGAGGAACTCTACGACCTCGCCCTCGATCGCGATGAAGTGAGCAATCTGGCGGGTTCGCCGCAACACCGCGACAAGCTCGAGGAGCTGCGCGCGGCCCTCGACCGGCACTTGCTGGAAATCAACGACAACGGCTTCATTCCCGAGGGGGCGGAGCTGGAGGGCTACCTGAACAGCCGCCGTCCCGGTGCCTATCCGCTGGAGCGGATCATGCAGGTGGCGGCGCGTGCAGCGCAGCGCGATCCCGCTGCGCTGAAGGCCTTGCTGGCCGACCTGGACGATCCGCACGATGTGGTCCGATTCTGGGCCGCCAGCGGCCTGCTCATGTTGCGCGACCAGGCGGCTCCGGCGCGGGAGAGGCTGCTGCGCACCCTGCGCGAGGATCTGCCGCAGACTCGCATAGTGGCCGCCGAGGCGCTGGTTCATCTGCAGGAAAGCGAGGGCCCGATAGCGCTGCTCGCGGAATACCTGGAGGCCCGCCATCCCAAGCCGCTGCGCCTGCAGGCGATCAATGCGCTGACCTACTGCGGCGACGCGGCCCGGCAGGCATTGCCGGTGATCGAAGCCAACGCCGAGGATGACGACGATGACGTGCGCAATGCCTGCCGCTATCTGGCGCAGGTGCTGGAAGGCAGCTTCGACCCGGACGAGCCGGTGTTCGAGGTGACGCGCTTCCTGCGCCAGCGCCTGGTCGAGGCGATCAAGGCCCGCCTGTCATGACGGGGCATCCAGCAGGCATGTGCCGCCTGGCCGGCGGCACCTTCACCATGGGCTCGGAGCGTTTCTATAGGGAGGAGCGGCCGTTGCGCGAGGTCAGGGTCGAGCCGTTCCGGCTGGACCCGGGGCCGGTGACCAATGCCCAGTTCGCCCGCTTCGTGGCGGAAACCGGCTACCGCACCCAGGCCGAGCTTCCACTGCCGGGGCAGCCCGGCCACCGTGCCGGCTCCCTGGTGTTTCGCAAGCCCGACCGGCCGGTGCCGTTGCACGATCCTTCGTTCTGGTGGCAGCTGGACCCGGCAGCCGATTGGCGGCACCCGGAGGGCGCCGGTTCAGGCCTGACGGGGCGGCAGGACCACCCCGTGGTGCATATCACCCATCGAGACGCCCAGGCCTATGCCGCCTGGGCCGGCAAGAGGTTGCCGAGCGAGGCGGAGTGGGAGTTCGCCGCCCGTGGCGGGCTGGCGGGCGCCGATTACGCCTGGGGCGATGAGCTGCTACCCGAAGGGCGGCAACTGGCCAACTTCTGGCGAGGCGACTTTCCCTGGCACCGTGAGGACGGGTTGGCAGTGGCATTCACCACCGCCGTCGGCCATTTCCCGGCCAACCCGTTCGGCCTGTTCGACATGATCGGCAACGTCTGGGAATGGACGGCGGATGACTACGCCGAACGCGCCACTTCCTGCCCCAGCTGTGCGGCAGGCCAGCCCGCCCTTGCGGAGACCGAGAAGGTCATCAAGGGCGGCTCCTTTCTCTGCGCGCCGAGCTATTGCCAGCGCTACCGCCCGGCGGCGCGCCAGGGCCTTCGCGCCGATGGCTCGGCCAGCCATATCGGTTTTCGCTGCGCGGTTTCCGAGGCGGCGATACCAGCTCCGTAGGTTGGTCCGAGCGCAGCGAGGCCCAACAGCCTGCCCATCGCTGGGCTTCGCACGCTCAGCACCAGCCTACGGTCCACCTCTGTCAGAAATCCCCGGCCTGTCAGCGCACCCCACGCGCCCGCAGGCTGGCGGGGCTGAAGTAGTCGTCGCTCGGCGCCGGCTGGCTGTAGTCGGTGATCCCCGGTTGCTCGTTGTCCAGCCATTGCACCATGTAACGGCGCGACTGCAGGTCATGGAACACATCCAGGGCCGAACCGGTGGAGGGCAGTTCGTAGGTATTGGTCAGATAGGCCATGGATACCCGCCACAGTTCGCCGCGACCGTCGTACAGGTCGACCATCGCCGCACTCCAGCTGTCCTCGTCCAGGTACAGGGTACGCTTGCTGTAGACATGGCGTGAGCCGGTCTTGAGCTTGCCTTCCACCACCCAGACCCGGTGCAACTCGAAGCGGGTGTATTGCGGGTCGATGTGACCGGGCTTGATCAGGTCCTTGTACTTCAACTCGGGGCTGGAAATCCTGTAGTTGTTGTAGGGGATATAGAGTTCCCGCTTGCCCACCAGGGTCCAGTCGAATCGGTCCGGAGCACCGTTGAACATGTCGGTGTCGTCGATGGTGCGCAGGCCGTCGGTGGTGGTGCCTGGGGTGTCGTAGGCGAACAGCGGCGCGCGCCGTACGCGGCGCTGGCCGGGGTTGTAGCTCCAGGCCTGGCGCGGCTCCTTGACCTGGTCGAGGGTCTCGCGCACCAGCGAGGCGGTGCCCACCAGGCGTGCCGGGCTCCTGACCACCGTCTGATAATAGAACAGCGTGTTGTTCAACCCGGCGAAACTACCGCCTTGCTGGTAGTACTTGAACAGCATGTTGTACTGGGTGGTGACGGGGGTGAAGCTGCCGTCGCGCTGCACGGCCGCCTCCGAGGAGTTACGCACGAAGTAGGTGCCACGGTAGCGAGCGACGTGGTTCCACAAGGCCTCCAGTCCGCTTTTCGGAATGGGGAAGGGAATACCGCCGAATGCATCGACGAAGCCGTTGCCGCCCTCCACCAAGTGAGCGCTGCTGGCATTGCGGAAGGTGTTGTCGTAGACCCACTGTGGCGCCGAGGCCGAGCGGCGGCTGGGGTACACCGGGATGTTGAAACTGTTTGGGTAGGCGTTGAGCAGGGCGATCACCCCGGGGCTGAGGTTGGCCTTGTACAACTCCAGGTTGGCCTTGGTGATGGTGTACAGCGGCTTGTCCTCGGCGAAGGGGTCGATGCGGTGCTGTCCGGGCTGGTAGCCGGCGGGCGCCTGGGTGATGCCACCTGCCCAGGCCGGGATGGTGCCGGCCCCATTGCCGGCCTTCTCGGCGCCGAGTGGCGTCAGGTCGGTCTTCAGCCGTGCCGCTTCGTCGGGGGACACCGCGGCCAGGGCGCCGCTGGTGAGGAACATCAGCGCGGCTGCGGCGCTGGCGAGGAAGTTCAGGTTGGACATGAGCGTTCTCCATGGAGATGCCCGCCGAGCCCCTGCCAGGGGCCGGCGTGGGGGTGGGTCAGAAGGAGTACTTGAGGTTCAAGCCGATGTTGTCGCGGTCCCGCGAGCTGTTGTGCTGGCCGGCGCCGTAGAACTCGGTGTACTGCAGTTCCGCTTCCAGGGAGCTGCGGTAGGAGGCCTTCAACCCGAGGGTGTGGGCCTTGCGTCCTTCGATGAAGTTGCCGGCGGAATAGGAGTTGCCTCGGAAGTCCTCCCGGAACACCAGGTAGGGCGAGAGGTTGATACCGGCGAATACGTCATTCCAGGTACCGGCGAACTGGATCACGTAGCCATAGGCATTGCGGTCGACCTGGCTGTCGCGGCCGAATCCCGAGGAGTAGCCCTTGTTGGCGCCGCTGGCGAAGTAGCGCACGCTGCCGTCAAAGGCGGTGTACTTCAGGCTGCTGCCGCGCAGGTGATCGGCGGCCAGCTCGGCGATGCCGGTGAGGGAATCGAAGATCAGCGTGGGACCGAAGTTGTAGATCGCGCCGATGGAGGTGTTGAAAGCCTCGACCCGCTCGTAGTTGTGCACGCTCGACCCGGTTCCCAGGGCGATCGGCTGGCCGGCGATGTCGGCGCTGCCGCCACTGTTCACCAGGGGGGCCTGGACTATCAGGTCGCCCAGCAGGTCGTTGGTACTGGCGACGCCGATCGGCAGGTTGGGGCGATAGGCCAGCTCGCCGAACAGCGTGGCTTCGCCGAGGGTGCTGTTGAAGCTCAGGCCGAGCATGCGAATGTCTTCCGGGTACTCGCGCCGGGCGGTCAACTGGTTGGTCAGGTCCACCACCGTGGCGCCATTGACCAGGCCCAGTGTCCGGGCCGCCGCCGCGTTGCCGCCACGGGCGGCGCTGACCAGTTGCCCGTAGCTGCCGAAACCGCCGAGGGACGCCAACTGGTTGAGGTTCACCCCGGCATAGGATGGGTCCAGCTGTGCGGTGATCGACGGCTCCTTGGCGTGGTAGTTGACGAAGTAGAAGCCGAACTCGGTGGAGTTGAGTGATTCCGCCATGTAGCGGAAAGCCACGCCGAACTGGCCGTCGTCCCTGGCGTTGATGTCACGGCCGACGCTGGCGACCTTGAGCACGCCGTTGGCGTCCAGGTAGTCGGTGCCCTGGAGCCCCGCGAAATGGGCAGCCGCCAGTTGCGGGTAGAGCGCCTGGAAGGCCGGGTTGGCCAGTGCGCCGATCCGCGTGTAGGCGGTGTTGCCGCCATCGGCGAAGAGGTCCGTTCCGCCATAGAAGGTGCCCACCGGGTCGATGCGGGTCTCCTTCCAGTTCCATTGGTAGAAGGCGTCCATCGACAGGTTCTCCGTCAGCCCGGCGTTGAAGCTGATGGCCTCGATCGGCACCAGGACTTCCTTCACCTCCGAGCCCGGCAGGTGCAGGGCGGAGGCATCCACCGGGTTGGTGGTGTTCACCCCGCCCCGGTAATAGAGGCCCTCGCCCCAGTTGAACACCTGGCGGCCGAGGCGCACGGTCAGCGGTTTGCCGTCGATGTCCCAGTTGCCGTAGAGGTAGGCATCGAGAATCTCCGCGCGATGGCCGGCGACCTCGCGGGTCTCGGCGGTGAAGTGGTCATCCTGGGGGAACGACTGGCTCGGTTGGGGCGGCGTGTTGTTGTCGTAGTAGTCGTTGCGCTTGTCCATGATCTGCGTGTCGTAGAAGGTCGAGCCACGCAGGAACAGGCCGTAGTTGCGCCAGGTCGCGCCGAGATCCGAGGTGATCTTGTACACCTCGGAAACCAGGCCGGTATTGAAGTTGCGGTTGCCGTCGTTGCCGTTGATATCGTCGTTGTTCCGGTCGCGGCCCTGGACGCGCCACAGCGTGCCGTAGGACACCGTGGTATCCAGCGAGCCGGCCACCTCGCCATCGTCGAAACTGAACTCCAGTGCCTGGGCCTGGAAGGTCATGCACAGCGGCAGCAGGCTGGCGAGGGCGAGACCGGCGCGGGCCGGGGCAAGCTGCGGAAGAGGGCGATGGATCGTTGCCATGGTGAAGCACCCTAAGGTCTGATCATTGTTGTCCGGGCCGCCTGGCGGCCCGCTTTTGTCGATCGTTCAGGCAAAACTGATGCGCGCCGCTGCTCGGCGGTGTCCGACCGCGTGCGGCGAAGTGGGGTGATCGATTGGTCCCGGCGCGAGGCCGGGCGATGCCTCAGGAGGGCGCGTCGAGTGCCGCGTTGTGGCGGATGCAGCGGGCGAAGTAGTCGAGGCTGCGCTTCGGCGTGCGGGCCAGGGTCTGCCGGTCGACGTGGATCAGCCCGAAGCGCTTGGCGAAGCCTTGGGCCCATTCCCAGTTGTCGGTCGCCGACCAGTAGAACAGGCCCTTGAGACGCACGCCTTGGGCATGGGCGGCCTGCGCGGTCTTGAGGTAGCTCGCCAGGTGGGCGATTCGTTCCGGGTCTTCCACCACGCCGTTTCGGGGTTGCGGGTCGGCCATGGCGAAGCCGGTCTCGGTGACGTAGATATCCGGCGCGTCGTACTCCCGGTGCAGGCGCAGCAGCATTTCGTCGAGGCCTTCGGGCTCCACGTGGAAATAGGCGGTGCGCGGCAGGTTCGCCGGCGGCTCGCCCTGGGCGATGCCGAGGGATTCGCCGGGGGCCTGCCGGACGTAGATGCGGCTGTAGTAGTTCATGCCGAGGAAGTCCGGGCGGACATCGATCAGCTCCATGTCGCCATCGACGACGAAGGGCGACACCAGTTTGTCCACCGGCTGGGGATAGCCCTTGCCGTACAGCGGATCGACGAAGGCGCGGTTCCACAGGGCGTCCACCAGTTGCGCCGCCGCTTCGTGTTTCACCCGGCCGGCTTCGCCTCGCACCGGCTGCAGGTTCACCGTGGTGCCGATGCGCGCCTGGCCGGCCAGCATGGCGCGGAGCCGCTGGAAGACCAGCCCCTGGGCCAGGTTCTGGTGGTGGATGGCGGCGAACGCGGCATCGGCGGAGTTGAGCGCCGGGGCGTGGACCTGGGAGGCATAGCCGCGCAGGGCGACGCTGTTCGGTTCGTTCAGCACGATCCACTGCTGGATGCGGTCGCCCAGCTTGCCGGCGACTATCTCGGCGTAGTCGGCCAGGCGCTGGCTGATGTCGCGGTTACGGAAGTCTCCGGCCCAGGCCGGTACGTCCCAATGGAACAGCGTCGGCCAGGGCGTGATGCCGCGCTCCAGCATGGCGTCCACCAGGCGGTCGTAGAACGCCAGGCCTTCGGCGGCCGCCGGGCCGGGCCCCTCGGGCTGGATGCGCGGCCAGGCGATGGAGAAGCGGAAGGCCTTCACGCCAGCGTCGCCGAGCAGGGCGAGGTCTTCCGGGTAGCGGTCCTCGAACTGCGTGCAGAGGCGGTTGGTGGAGCCGTCGTGGACCACCCCCCGCTCATCGCAGAGTGCATCCCAGTTGCTGTAGCCACGCCCCCGCCGGCTTTCGGTCTGCGCGGCGGACGAAGCGACGCCCCAGACGAAATCGTCGCAGAATCGTGCGTCCATCCCGCTGTCGGCGGCTGGTGCGTTGTCCCGGGTAGCCTGATCGGAACGATCATGGGTTACCGTCATGCTGATCTCCTTCTTATGGTTGTTGTTCACAGGGGTTCACCGCTTTTCTGCGGTTTGGATGGAAGGGCCTGGGGTTTCCCGGGCGTCTCTGCCGGGGCGTGCGCTGGCGCGGGGTCGGCCAGGGCTTCCACCAGCCGGCGGTGCATCTCCGGGCCGATGGGGTAGGCCCGGGCGAGCAGGAATACGCCGGCGTTGCCCAGCAAGGGCACGAGGGACATGGCGGCCAGCAACAGGTGCAGCGTGTGCGGCGACTGGCTGGCGTTGGGGACGAAACCGATCGCCCCCAGTGACAGCCCAAGGGCGCCAGCGGCGATGCCGAGGGCGGCCTTCTGGGCGAAGATCACAGTGCCGATGATCAGTGACTCGGTGCGGATGCCCGAGCGCCATTGGCCGTATTCGACGGTGTCCGGGACCATCGCCCAGAAGCACACCACACTGGCGCTGGCGCCGATGGCGATGAGCGCCAGGATCGACAGCAGCACGGCATAGCCGGACCCGCTGAACAGATACCAGAGCAGGAAGCCCAGGCCGTAGAAGCCAGTACCGGCCAGCAGGGCGGAACGCTTGCTGCGCCTGCGCGCGACCGAGGCCCAGAACGGTGCCGCCAGGGCGGCCACCACCGCCATCAGGGCCAGCGCCGTGCCGCCGAAGTCGGGGTCGTTGCGCACGTACTTGAAGTAATAGAGGAGGTTCTTCGAGAAGAAGGTGCTGGCGAAGGAGTACATCAGGGCGATACCCAGCAACAGCAGCAATGGCCGATTGAGCAGCAGGGCCGCCAACGCGTGGCGTGCGCCAGGCCAGGCAGCGGCGTGGCCATCGTCATCAGCGGCGGAGTCGTTGGCGCCGGCGGCCAGCGCGGCGGTCCAGAGCATCAGCGAAGCGATGCCGGCGAACACGCCGGTTACCAGGGCCCAGGCCTGGGCGCCGCCGCCGAAGTGCCGGGTTGCCGGCAGGGTGATGGCCGACACCGCCATGGCCGCGAGGATGGCGAAGACCATGCGGATGCCCGCCATGGTCGCGCGTTCCGCGCTGTCGCGGGTGACGCGGGCATAGAGCGAGGCATAGGGTACCGAGACCAGGGCGTACAGCGTGCGGAAGGCGAAGTGGCTGGCAATGGTCAGCACCACCAGTTGGGTGCCTTCGCCGCGCGGCAGGGCGAACATCAGCACGAAGGACACCGCCAGCGGCACGGCGCCCAGTAGCAGGTAGGGGCGGAAGCGCCCCAGGCGGGTGCGGGTTCGGTCGGCCATGGCGCCGATCAGCGGGTCGACGGCGGCGTCCCAGATCAGCGCGCTCATGTAGACCAGGCCCGCGGCGGAGGCCGAAAGACCCAGCACCTCGGTGTAGAAGAACAGCAGGAAGAGCGTCGCGATCTGCCAGTAGAGGTTCACCCCGAAATCGCCCGCGCCCAGCGCGATCTTCCTGCCCAGTGATAGCCGGCGATGTGCTCCGGCCGGCGCTAGCGCCACCATGTTCGACTCCCATGCATGCCGTGTTCGGCTGTTGTTGTCCCCGTGGCGAATGCCGCTTCACGGGCGTTTTCATGCGATGGCGCAGTGCGCGCAATAATTTATCCGATCGGATAAATAACCTTCGGCAATGGAGTTGTCAATGCCCGGCGACCTGCGCCAGACTTGCCGCTTCCGGATTGATGGGGCGGTGACAAGGACCTATGGCGACGCCACGAGTAGCCAAGCAAGAGCGCAGCGAGCAGACGCGGACGGAGATCCTGCAGGCGGCGCTGGACCTTTTTTCCACCCGTGGTTTCGCAGCGGTGAGCGTGCGCGATATCGCGGAGCGGGTAGGGGTCAACCACGCGATGATCCGCTACCACTTCGGCGGCAAGGAGGAACTCTGGCGCGAGAGCGCCGCCTACCTGTTCGATCGCCTGGCGCAGGAGATTCCCGCTCCGGAAGTGGCCGAGGGCGAGTCCTCGGTGGAGGCGCTGAAGCAGTACGTGAGGGCGTATGTCCGCTACTGCGCGCGACATCCCGAGCATGCGCGCCTGATGGTGCAGGAATCCATCGTGCCGTCGGAGCGGCTGAAGTGGGTCTCGGACAACTACATCCGCCCCAACCACGCGCGGACCCTCAGGCTGATCGAGAACACCCGGCTGCCCGAGGGCCTCGCGGGGATCGACCCGGTGATGATGCTCTACATGGTGGTGGCCATCGCGCAGATGCCCTACCTGGTCACCGCCGAGCTGGAGTTCTCCCATGATCGGGCCGTGCTGACGCACGAGGCGATCGATGCCCATGCCGACGCGGTGGTGAAGTTCATTTTTCGCGACTGACTACATCGGCCTGCTGGGACTAAGTTCCGCCGAGCACGGGCTGGCCTTCGGCGCCACCATATCCGGCCTGATCCTCGGCGCCCTGCAGGACGGAAGCCCTTCGCCGATGATGGCCATCCAGGCCGTGTTCGTCGTGGCCGCCTTCAGCACACCCAGGCTGATGACCCGCAAGCCGCGCAGTGCGGCGGTGTCGGTGGCGGGGTGACGAGGGAAGGGCATCGCCTTTCCTGCTGGGGCGATTTCAAGCGCCAAACGGGTCGCGGATTCGCCCCCGGGACGGGGCTGAGTCCGTAGGGCCGGAATGCCCGCACCTCTCGGGCGGTACAACCGAACTGTTGTCGGAAGGCGCGAGTGAACTGGGCCTGGTCGCTGAAGCCCCGGCGGAAGGCCAGTTCGCCGATGGACTGGTGGCAGTGCGGGTCGCGCAGCTGGCGGTGGACTGCCTCCACATGCACTACAAGCATCACTTCAAAACCTCCAAAGGCTTCTCCGGTAAGAACGTGGAGCTTTTCCTGGGCAACTTTGTGAGCTTGCTCGCGAGGGAGCGTGCCGGCGCGGGAAAGGCCTTTGCCAGCCTCCAGAGTTGGGTGTGCTGGCCAGTGATCAAGGACCACTACGCGAACAAGGGGATGACTGAGCGCGATATCTACAAGCACATCCAGAAGCTGCTGGCGGAGCGCACGGTGAAATCTGCAAGATAAGCACTAGACTGGTTCCAGCAATCCAAGGGGCTATTTCAGGGGCCAGACACCTAACGCCACACGCTGATGGATTTCTGGACCTTGATGAAGCCTTACTAACGACCCTCCGAGGAGCCGTAAGCTTCGTGTCTGTTCCAGCCTCCAAAGCCGAACTCTTGCTCGCGATTAACGTGAGCTTCGACAAACTGATGAGCGACCTTGTACAGATTCCCGAGGAGCGCACCCGGGAGGTCTCCCTGCAAGGCCATGCCGCCGGGACAATGATGAGCCCAGCTGATCTGGTTTCGTATTTGCTTGGCTGGAATGAACTGGTCCTGAAGTGGCTGGATCAGGACGATCAAGGGGCGGCGGTCGATTTCCCTGAGACTGGGTTCAAATGGAACCAGCTTGGATTGCTGGCGCAAAAATTCTACGCGGATTATCGCCTCCTCGATTGGCCAACTCTTATCGAGCGTCTGACAACAGCAAAGACGCGACTCGTCGAAACCATAGCATCCCGGCCGAACGACGAACTCTACGGCAAGCCCTGGTACGACAAATGGCCCAAGGGCCGAATGATCCAGTTCAATTCTTCGTCCCCCTATGCCAATGCACGTGCTCGCATCCGCAAATGGCTCAAGGCAACAACATGATTGCAACGGCGGCCTGAGCGCTTACATAGGTTTTCTATTCCATTGCTACGCAGACTTGAGACATACGGGCCACAGGCCCGCGAGTTGTTCAGAGCGCGTGCGCGCTGAACCTCGACAGTCCGCGAAGGGGCGGGCTATGCCCCTTTCTTCTTTAACGTCGCGCCGCCGCCACCTGTGGGAAGCTAGAGCGATAATGTAAATATTCTAGCTGTTTTCGGCGTAAAAGCATGAAATACCATCATTCATCCCGCACGTCGTGGGAATGACTGAATCGCCGGAATTTGGCTTCACGGCACCGAAAATGCTAATATTCTGGCCGAATCATCCGAAAAGCGATGGAATATTAGTGCCATGGCCAAGAAGACAGCCCCACTCCTGCCGTCGACCAGCAAGCTGCTCATCGACTTCGGCGAGCGGCTCAAACTCGCACGCCTGCGCAGAAAACTGACGGCCAAACAGGTTGCCGAACGCGCGGGCATGTCTCCCATGACCCTGCGTTCGTTGGAGGCAGGTGGATCAGGCGTCACCATGGGCGCCTACGTTTCCGTCATGCAGGTCCTTGGCCTGGCCAACGACCTGACCAAGCTCGCCGCTGCAGACGAGCTTGGCCGCCAGCTCCAGGATGCGCGACTGATCAGGAACGAGGCGGTACACCGCACCTCCAACCAGAAAGTGGATCGCAATGAGCCACAGGCAACACGTGCGGCGCGCAGTTCTTCTCCAGGCACCGCAATCAAGACGGCAACACCAGACAGCCCGCCTGCAGGCACTTGGCAGGAGAAGGATTCCCGCGTGGGAGAGTTCATCGACGTCAAGAAGAATACGAATGACCTGAGCTCATTGCTCAAGAAACCCAAGCGCAAGGAGAGTGTAAAGGGATGAGCATGATTGCCGTGTACGCGGACTGGGACGGACTGCCCGAACCCCGACGACTTGGTTTCCTACACAGCCGCAGGACCCGAGCGACCGAGCGGTTCGAGTTCGCCTACGACGAAGCGGCGCTCGCCGATCCTCAGTTTGCCGGGCTGCCGTTGGATCCGAGCATTCAGGCATTCGGCGGACCGCAATACCCCACCCCGCCTAGGGACAGGTTCGGCGTCTTTGATGATTCAAGTCCGGACCGGTGGGGGCGCCTGCTCATGGATCGCAGGTTCGAGCGTGACAAGCGGGCGGGTCTCGTTCCTGCTGAGGCACGTCTCTATGAATCCGACTACCTGCTGGGTGTGCATGACCTGTATCGCGTGGGCGCGTTGAGGTATCGACTTGAGGATGATGGAGACTTCCTAGATAACCGAATCAACGTCGCGGCTCCGCCTTTCACTGAAATCCGCGCCCTGGAGCAAGCCAGCCGCGCACTCGAGCAGGATCCTGAAAACATCGCTGACGAGGGCCAGGACTGGCTGCGTATGCTCATCGCACCGGGCGGTTCGCTCGGCGGCGCCAGGCCCAAGGCGAGCGTTGCAGACGATGCGGGACACTTGTACATCGCCAAGTTTCCCAGTACGCGAGATACCTACGATGTCGGCGGATGGGAAATGGTGGTCAATGCCTTGGCGGATGGTTGTGGCCTGAATGTCGCACCGGCGCAGGCGCGAAAGTTCGCCAGCGACTATCACTGCTTCATGGTGCGCCGCTTCGATCGTACGGACGCAGGTCGCCGGATGCATTTCGCCTCGGCGATGACCCTGGCCGGCCACAACGATGGTGATGATGCCTCTACAGGGGCGAGCTACCTGGAACTTGCGGAAGTGCTCATCCGTCACGGCTCGCAGCCCAATGAGGATCTGCAAGAACTCTGGTCGCGAATCGTCTTCAACATCCTCGTCTCCAACACGGACGACCATCTGCGCAACCATGGTTTCATCCTGGTGCCAGGCAACGGCTGGAAGCTCTCGCAGGCCTACGACATGAACCCTGTCGCCCATGCCGACGGCTTGAATCTCAACATCACCGATGCGGACAACGCCCTCGATCTTGACTTGGCCCGTGAGGTTGCCGGGTACTTCCGTGTGAACCTCCACGCAGCGGACGAAATCATCGAGGAGTTTCGCGGCATCGTTTCCCAATGGCGAACGCTGGCCCAACGCATTGGCCTCTCAATGCGGGAACAAGACCGTATGGCCGATGCCTTCCGCCTAGCCGGATGAGTCTCCTGCACTGAGACGATCGCGCAGTCCTGGGACCAATCGGCACAGATGGTTGTCGCATTGCCCAGCAGGGGCAGCACGTCGTTGGCGAAGATGCGCGGGATCAGCGACCGGGTGGTCTGCCGTCCCTCTTCAAAGGTCAGGCCCCGATGCGCCAGCCATTTCAGGAAGACCGCCTTGAAGGTGTACTCGGTGGTCAGACGGGCGGTGAACCGCTTCTGCTTGCGATGGGCGTGGGGATTGGTGTCCTTGGCCAGCAGGGCGCGTACTTCGTCCCGCAGGGTGCGCGCATCTCGCAGGGAAAGCTCCGGGTAGGTGCCCAGCGACATCCGCTTTTGCTTGCCGTACCACTGGTAGCGGAAGTGCCAGGATTTGCCCCCACCCGGCGCTACGGCCAGGGAGAGTCCATCCAGATCTGCGAGGGTGTATGCCTTGCCGGTGGCTTTGGCTTTGCGGACAGCGAGGTCGGATAGCGCCATGTTCTAGCTCCTGAGCTTGGGTCAGGAACCAGATGCTGCTCACCGCCGAACCGCTCTCCCGGCAACAATCCGAACACCGCGCCGTCCTAAAGATGGACTAAAAAGTCCTGGCTTGGTGTGGATTTCAGTGGACGTCCCTGGATCGAGTCGAAAGGAAAACCTGTTTGTTTTCAACGACTTGAAACGCTCAGTGGACGTTCGTGGAAATCCTTGGAAAGGTGGAGTGGAGCGGGCGAAGGGAATCGAAACCTAGATCTTGCGTTTCGGTGGGTGGTAAAGCGGCGTAGTTGGTGGGGGCTGCTCCGCTTTCATGGCCCGATACGTCGCAAAAAATCTCACTGGATTCGACACCTTTTCGACAGCTCGGGCCTTCAATCTTAGGAAAAATAAATGTGTCTTTATCCCGGTCCCCTTTATCGTCCTTTGCGAGAAAAATAGGCTTTTAATAGCCTGTCGGCTAGGACTGCGAGGCCAAAAAATAGCGCAATCTGGACAAGTCTTTTGTGCTGAAAATCACTAACCAGCAACATGCCAGACATGTATACGATTGCCGCTATGACAAGATATGTTAGCGGGTACGCCATTTTTTTAATCATGGAGATAAGCCTTGTTTAATTTCTTCTCGGGTAACTGGCCGTATATATTCTTGATGTGCATAGGTTTTCTGCTGATTTTCAATGGTTCCACCCTTGATGTTGGCCTGACTAGTCGGGTCATGAATAGCAGCGGTGGCATCCCCGTAAGCGTTGGATTGCAAAAATTTTTGGGCAGTATTTTTGTAATTTACGGACTGATAAAAGTGCTCAAGAAGAAATGACATGGTATGGGGCTGTTAGTCTGCGGCAGGGCATGAGCGGGCCTCTTAAAGATTCCTGCTAGCTCTGTGCTAAATTAATATATTCAGACCAAAAGAAAACTCTTGTTATGAATAGAATGGACATGATAAGTACGCATATAGCCCCTTTCTTGCAGCAGGACTTTCCTTCAGGCGTAGGGAAGGACTTTGGATTTAAGTACCAGGTTCCGAGCCAAATATCTATCTTGTTGTTCGACAAATTATATGCCTTGACCATGTATGTCAAATAGACCGCCGAAGTAATTATTAATGAGGCTGTCCAGATTATCGTCATATATTCCATTGAGCTCCATAGGTGTAGTTTCTAGCGACCTATCCCCTCCCTGGCGACACGTCCGACCTGGTCCACGAAGTGGTTATAGCGCGTTCTACTGTTTCACGGGGTTTCTTCCCGAATCAGGCTAAATTTCCAGTTTGGCGAAAACTGTTCGAAAACTAGCGTAGAGAAATAGATCTGTCCCGCTTCTTTCGTTAATGGTCTAGACTGATTCTTTCTATCGTGTAACCGAATCGAGATTTTTTGCCAAAAACAACCGCATTCATCTCGCCAGTCTGCAGTTGATTGTATTTTGATTCGGAAATGCAGAAATGAAAGAAGGTGAAATCTATAGATTGGAGTTTTAGGCGGTAGTCGCATGATTTTCTTGAGCGGTGTTTTATTTTTTCTGCTGTATCTTGTCTAGAGAATTCCTGGCCGAAGGCCAACGTATAAAGATGCGGAATTGTTATTGCTAGGTTTGCCCAGATAAAGAGAAAAATAACAATTGGTGAGAATACTATTCCAATTAGCTTTTGTATTCTTGTGAGGGTGCCAAAAACTACTAATAGATTCTGTTTCTTGAGGTAGATGATTATGGCGAGGGTCGTCAGTGTGATAGCTATCGCGCCATGAAACGTCGGTGTTGAAATGCTAGGGTCCGGCACGAAGTCATGATGGAGAACAGGCCAAAGAATACCTCCGGTCAGTATCATGAAAAATACTCCCAAGACTTTCTGTGGCCTTGATACTCCTTTGGAATAGAGCATTTTCACCCATCTCCTTTTTCGATCGAAATTGCCTTGCTTGATAACAAATAGACACGAACCTTGTGCCTAGAGGGAGATAAAAGCTCAGGGGAAGTAGCGACTCTTAGCCAAACACCATTTGTTCGATTTATCGTCCGACTTATTGCAGCGTTCACGAAACATCACCTGGGCGTCGCGACGGCAGTTTCGGTACTGGATTGATCCTTGCTTGTTTGCGCTGCATACGGTGTCGTAGGCAATTTCACCGTTGCGCTCCTGCCAGTCTAGGTGGTAGCGATTGCCCTCGGCCTGCATATGGTCGTATTTCGGTGTCGCTGCCAGCGCTAGGCCAGCCATCAGCGCTAGCGTGCTGCCTAGTGCGTATCGGATATCCATATCTGCTCCTTGCTAGTTACTCGTACAGTGCCGCGCCTTCTTGGCGGCGGTTTTCTTATTGCCTGTTCGGCGATTGCGCGGGGTTCTCTCCCGAATCAAGCCAAACTCCCCGTTCGGTGCTGCCTACTAAAATTAGAGTAGAAAAATAAATCCGTCCCCTTTTTGGTCCTAATTTATAGATGAGAATGTGTCGTGTATGTCCGCGGATAAGAACTTAGGATGTTCCTCGATGACGGTCATTATCCCTAGCTTTAGAGCAGAGTCACCCTGGCCTTTTTTGATCGCATTTAGCTGGGGGAAGGAGCTATTTAGTTGCTCCTCGTAGGAGTGCCCCTGCATGTTTAGGAACTCGTTAGGGTAAGAAAGGATAAAGCCATTTTCTAGTAAGCAGTTACTTTCTTTGCCTCGCGGAATACTAAGCTTATTAAAAACAAAGTCAGCCATTTTCTGAGCTTCGTCATTGTGTAAGTCGGCTGCCTCAACGTAGTTGTAAATTCTGTCTATCCCAAAATCCTGAAAGGTAAATTTTTGCGCTCGAATTAAGCCAAGACAAATAAAAACAGGATCCAGTATGTAGTTTTCAATCGAATATCTCTTCTTTTCGCCTAATACATAAAGTGGTGGTTGGTGGTCATTGACCCCATCAAAGTCGACAATTCCGCGAACAAGGTCATTGCCTAGGGATGTAAGTTTTTTTGTAATACTAATTACGTCAGTGCAATTACTCGTTCCACTATGGGGTTCAAGAAACACCAGGTCGTAATCGTACTTGTGTCGCCTGGAGAGCAGATTGTGCAGCCTCTCGTAGTAAGCAGTATCATATTTGCTTTCGACAAAAACTTGGAGTCTGCTTTCCGTTGACACTCTTAGGTGTGGTATGTCGGAGGTTAAGATTTCAAGCCCTTCCGCAATGCTAATCATCGTTGGAATTTTTGTTTCTTTATCAATTTGGTAAAGGGAATTGTCTGGGCACATCGCTACTGTAGAGGGGGAGTGTGTCGTGATAATAACATTCGTATTTGCGGACTTGACGATCGTGTCGTGAATGGTAGTGATTAGAATTTTTGAGAACTGAGGGTGTAGTGGAGCATCTGGCTCATCCAGCATTATAAGATCTGGTTTGCTTCCCCCGTCTTTCGTGTTGTACACCGCTAAGGCTAGCGACATTAGAACTCGCTCACCAGTTGAGAGATCATTTACGGATATTTCGGTGTTATTTGTTTTGTCAAGAAGTTTTAATACAAAGGTCTCATCTGGCTCCGAGTCTTCAGGGTTGGTAGTAGTGTAAGGAAGTCCCGCGCCATCTAGAATTGTGTTAACAAGGTCCCATGGTTTTGGGCCAAATTTTGCCTCGAATTCTTCATCCGAGAGATATTCTTTTCGGTGTCCCTTTGTTTCGTTTAGAAATCGGTTAAATTCATTATTTTGCAATCTTAGTTGATATGATTTGAATATTGATGCGAACTGACTAAAGAAGATCCCGTTGTTGTTTGTTTCTCCAATCTTGATATTTTTTATTACGTCTCTCTCTGTTATTTCAAAAAAATCTTTATTTGTTTCTTGGCACAGCTTTTCGACTATTCTTTTTACTGCTGCGTTTTGGTTTATGGTGTTCTCAATTGCTGTTTCATAACTCCAGTTATGTTGCCTCATGTA
Organism: Metapseudomonas cellulosilytica; assembly: GCF_049334135.1. NCBI lineage: Bacteria > Pseudomonadati > Pseudomonadota > Gammaproteobacteria > Pseudomonadales > Pseudomonadaceae > Metapseudomonas > Metapseudomonas cellulosilytica. The sequence goes on from NZ_JBHZGN010000003.1 coordinate 139,336, forward strand.
ATTTCTTGCCTGATTCTGAATGGCTTCAATCTGTTGCCACCATCCTTTCATTTCCGCGCTAATTTGCTGTGGGTCAGCTCTTTCATGTATTTGCGGGGAGAGCGTGCCAAATGCGATGTAAGATATATCTTTAAGGGTTTTTAAATCGTCGGAGACTTCGCTTATCCCGGTATTCGAAATGGCTTCCAGTAAATGGCTCTTGCCACTTCCGTTTTTTCCGGTAAGAACTGTGAATTTGGGGAGTTGAAACTCCAATCCTTGTGGTATCGATTTGTGTGCTTTGTTGATTTTAATTTTCATGAGCAACCTGGATTTGTCGGGGTTTTTGAGTTTTACTGGATTGTTTATATTTTTCGGAGATGGTGGGCGGAGTTTTCTATAAAGTGCGAAGGAGATAATTATGAGTTCCCTGGTGCGAATACATTCACGAAATCCAGTTTTCCCTTATCGCTTAAGTGGTTTGAATATCGCCGGATTGTGGCGTTCGATCTGCCCGCACTGCATTATTTTTTCAAGCCTTTCAAGCCTTTCAAGCCTTTCAAGCCTTTCAAGCCTTTCAAGCCTTTCAAGCCTTTCAAGCCTTTCAAGCTCAGCGTGCTTCTTTTCGAGGTCGGCAGCTTGCCTACAGTCCTGAACCGTCGACCAGGTCGAGGTGTTAACGGCTTGTGGCTCAAGGGTCCTGGGCGGATTGGCGAGTGTTATCGTTAGTGCCCATGGAAGCATCTACTCCCTTCCTTCTGCTTAAGCAGTTTTCCCCTGATTACACTGACCACAACAATGGAGGCTCTTTGCTATCAGGAAGGTAATCGGCCGGCCGCTCTGCTTCAACGACTTTTCTCGTTTCTGCCTAGGAATCGTCTGGATTTTTACTCACCTGATGATGAGTTCTCTTCGCTGTGTTGTTCTCTCCAGCCTTCTGGCCAGGGAGCGTGTTGGCGCGGGAAAGGCCTTCGCCAGCCTCCGGAGCTGGGAGTGCTGGCCCGTGATCCGCGACCATTACGCCGCCAAGGACATGAGTGAGCGTGATATCTACAAGCACATCCAGCAATTGCTGTACAACGAGCTGCACAAGCTGGATGTGATCGACTATCCGTGCCCGTTTAGCCGTATCCAGCCCGTCCGCTTGCAGGAAAGGCCTCTGGCCTATCTGACCAAACCGCAGATAGCCGAGTTGCTGGAGGCGCTACGCACTCGAGATACGGCGCCGCATACCTACATGGTCGCGGTGATCTGTTTATCGACAGGGGCCAGGTGGGGAGAAGCACAGGCTTTGACTCCCGAAAGGGTTGGCTCAGGGGTGATCACCTTCGCCAACACCAAGTCGAAGCGAGTGAGGGCAGTTCCGGTGGCTCCGTCCCTGGTGGAGTCGATGCACAAGCACTGGCGAGAGCATGGCCCGTTCAGCAACTGCATAGGCGTGTTCCGCAAGGTACTGCTCGAAACCTCGATCAATCCGCCGAAGGGGCAGTCGAGCCACATCCTGCGCCACACCTTCGCTGCCCACTTCATCATGGGAGGCGGGCACATCGTGACGTTGAAGGAGATCCTGGGGCATGCCTCGCTGAGCATGACGATGCGCTATGCGCACCTGGCTCCAGAGCATCTGCATGATGCGATCAGGCTTGGGCCGATGGCGGGTTTCTCGTTACCGCTTGCTGACCAGTGATCGGTTCAATTGAAGGAGATACGCCACTGGCGTACCATTCGACCATGATCTTTATTGAGACTTCGATTTTTACCAAGCGTCTGCGTGAGTTGCTCAGTGACGATAGCTATGCAGCGTTTCAGCGCCAGTTGGCCGAGCGGCCGGATATGGGCGATGTGATCGAAGGAACAGGCGGCATTCGCAAGGTGCGTGTTGCGTCCAGCGGGCACGGTAAGCGGGGCGGGTCCAGGGTTATCTACTATCACTTCACGTCCGCTTCACAGATTGCGTTGCTGCTGATCTACCCGAAGAACGAGAAGGATGATCTGACGGCCGATGAGCGAAAGGTGCTCAAGCAAATCATCGAGCGGTGGAGGTAATCGCCATGAGCAAATTCTTTGAAGACCTTCTGGAAAGCGTCCAGCAGATGGACGAAATCCATCGTGGCGAACGTAAGCCCTCACGGGAGTTCACCGTGGATGCGCTGCAGGTGAAGGAAATCCGCAAGGCCACCGGCCTGACCCAGGCCAAGTTCGCGGCCATGATCGATGTGCAACTCGGTACGTTGCGTAACTGGGAACAGGGGCGGCGTGAACCCACTGGCCCGGCCAAGGCGTTGCTGCGGGCTATTCACAATGACCCTGAGCACGTCATCCAGGCACTGTCTCACTGAGCTTGTAGGCTGGTCGATTTCGACACTTCTTCGACACCGCCAACCCCCAGAAACGAAAAAACCCCATAAATCAGGGGCTTAGTCAGGGGATTTTGGAGCGGGCGAAGGGAATCGAACCCTCGTCATGAGCTTGGGAAGCTCAGGTAATGCCATTATACGACGCCCGCGGAGGGTGCCATTTTTACCAGAAGCGAACCGCAAGGTGAAGCCCAGGGCAGTCACAAGTTACTGAAAATACTTGCACCTGCCCGGGCGGCCACGCGCTCAAACGGCTACGGCCTGGTAGTCGGCAGCATGCGGGCGAGGCATGCCCTTGGTGGCCGAGGTCTTGAGGAAGCCCAGCATCGCTTGCTGGGTCTGCAGCCAGCCGGCCTTGTTTTCGACGTCGACGAAGTGCCCGGCGTTGTCGATGGTGGCGAACTGGCAATCGCGCACATGCTTGGCGAAATGGCGGGCATCCTCGGGGGAGGTGTACTCGTCACGCTCGCCGTTGATGAACAGCAGCGGGATGTCGACGTTGGCCAGGCAATCCACGTAGCAGCGCGAATCCATGTTCAGCACCTGACGGACATGGTGGTGCATCTGCAGGTACTCGTGATCGTCCAGGCTGCTGCAGTGCTTGTGGTTGAAGCGCTGGTACAGCGACGGCAGGTGCTTGCCGATGGTGTTGTTCACCAGGTGGCCGACGTTGTCGCGGTCAATGGCCGACAGGTAGTCCAGTCCGCGGTTGAGGTAATCCATCATCGGCTCGTTGAGGATGGGCGAGAAGGAGGTGACGATGGCCTTCTTGATCCGCGCTGGGCACTGGGCCAGGGCGAGCAGGGCGGAGACGCTGCCCCAGGAGAAGGACATCAGGTAGTCCACCCGGAAATGCTCGATCAGGTGGAGGAGGATGTCGGCCTCGGTTTCCTTGCCGATGAAGCGGGTGTTGTCATTGTGCGGCTTGGACTGGCCGGCATAGGGCTGGTCGAAGAGCACCACGTTGAGATGCGGTTGCAGGTATTTCACTGTCTGCGCGAACGAGGCGGTCGTCGACAAGGAGCCGTTGACCAGGATGATGGTCCCCTTGGCTTCCGGGCTCCGGTAGAACTCCGTGTGAACCTTGTACTGGCTGTGAATCTCGACGATGGCGGTTTCCGGCCTCATGTCGTTTCCTCCTGGCGCAGATGGGTCATGCGAGCCCTCTCAACGGCTTGGCTCGCTCTAAGTCGTGGCAGTAGGAAAGCGCCTTTCGATGACAATCCAATGTCAGGCGGAGATTTTTAAAATTCTTTATATTTCAAGCGGTTAGGTCGAGAAAAGACGGCGGGGCCCGGCGCTTTGGAGGGCACCGGATGGGGTCTTCTAACCAGGCAGGGAACCTACGAGTGCAATGCACAAGGGACCGCAGGGAACGCTTAGATGGTCGGCGTGACTCTTTGGTCACGCTCTGACCTCGGGTTCGATTTAAGCAGGGCATCTTTTCACCTGCAAGCTCATTGAAAGGAAAAATTCTTGCAGTTCGTCGGTTTATTCAATCCCGATGTGACTCGCAGAGTTCCTAGCTAAAAGCAGGCCACTTCTTCGTTGGTGAGTGACCGGTAGTCGCCTGGCCGCATCCAAGGGTCCAGTTTCAGTGGCCCGACGCTCTCGCGGTGCAGGCGCACGACGCGGTTCTGGAAGTGGCCGAACATGCGCTTGACCTGGTGGTAGCGCCCCTCGTGCAGGGTCAGGCGGGCGCTGCGGGTGTCGAGGATTTCCAGCTGGGCGGGGAGGGTGGTCAGGCCCTCGTAGGCGAAATAGAGCCCCCGGGCGAAGGTCTCGATGTACTCGGGGCCGATGGGCTGCTCGGTTTCCACGTGGTAGACCTTCGGCTGCTTGCTGCCGGGCAGGGTGAGCCGGCGTGACCAGTGCCCGTCGTTGGTGATCAGCAGCAGGCCGGTGGTGGTGAGGTCCAGGCGCCCGCCCAGGTGCAGCTCATGCTTGTCGGGCTCAACCAGCAGGTCGAGCACGGTGGGATGTTCCGGGTGCTCGGTGGCGCTGACGTGGCCGGACGGCTTGTAGAGCATGAAGTAGCGCGCCGGCTTGCCTGCCTGGAGCAGGCGCTCGTCCAGTTCCACGCGGCTGAACTCACGGATCTCGACGCGGCCATCGGTGACCCGCTGGCCATCCACCCTGACCCGGCCGGCAACCAGTAGCAGGCGCGCGTCGAGGCGGCTGAACTCGGGAAAATTGCTCAAAAATCGATCAAGGCGCATCAGTTTGGTGCATCGGCTGGCCGCGCCTGGGCGCAACGGGGGCAGAGGCAGGCGCGGTCGAGGTCCTGCGGCGGGATGCGCTCGAGCGCGGCCGGGTCGATCTGCGCCGTGAAGCACCAGCAGTCCTGGCCGGCGCGGGAAAGATCGGCCAGGGTGCACTGGTTGCTCTGGCCGCAGAGCGGGCAGCGGGTGGGGTCGGATGGGGCGCTCATGGAGGGGTTCGCCATGGAAAGGCCGCAAGGGTGCAGCGTTGGGCAGCGGGCTGCAAGTGCCTGCCGATGGGCGCCGTTTCCCGATGATCGCGAGCCGGGCGGCATTGCCGTCTGGCGTGGATCGCCTAGGCTCGAATAAGCAAGGTGAAGATGTCTGAAAGCGACATGGCCGGATTCATAAAAGTCTGAAGGCCTCTGAGAAGCTCACGCATAATCGCGGTCTATCGAATCTGTCCCCCACACTTCTGAGCAGAGCTGCCTCGTGTCCACCAACATCAATGTCGTCAACAAAGCCAAGGCCTGGTCCGCTCACGGTGTCACCGCCACCGGGGTCGTGCTGGCCCTGATGGCCATTCTCGCCCTGTTCGACAATCAGCCCCGAGACTGCCTGCTCTGGCTGGGCGCGGCCCTGCTGGTCGACGGTCTCGATGGCACCTTCGCAAGAAGGGTGCAGACCAGCACCATGCTGCCGAACTTCGATGGCTCCACCCTGGACCTGGTGATCGACTACCTCACCTACGTGTTCATCCCCGCCATCTTCATCTATCGCTACATCGACCTGCCCGAGCATACGGCGCTGGTCACCGTGAGCCTGATCCTGGTGTCCTCGCTGTTCTGCTTCTGCAACCTGAACATGAAGAGCAGCGACAACTACTTCGTCGGTTTCCCCGCCGCGTGGAACGTGGTGGCGCTGTACATCTGGATCATCGACCCGCCGCCGGTGGCCACGCTGGCGCTGATCTGCTTCCTCGCCGCGCTGACCCTGACCAAGCTGAAGTTCCTCCACCCCTTCCGCGTGCGCAGGCTGATGCCGCTGAACATTCTGGTCACCTTCATCTGGATGATCAGCAGCATGTTCCTCATCCTCCAGCACCCCTTCTACAAGTCGCTGGTACTGGGCATCTGGTGGCTGGCCTCGGCCTACTTCGTGGGCATCTGCCTGTGGCGCAGCCTGCTGGACTGGACCCACAAGCTGAAAGCCTGACGCGGTGTCTTGCACGGCCTCGCCGGTGGATAGAAAAGCGCTATCCACCCTACAGGGCTGGCACGGCACCGGATTGGCCACCTGGTATTCAGCTCAATTGGCCATAGGTTGCAGGCCCGACCGCCATTAGCTTGAAGGCATCCCTTCCCGACATGAGGATGCCGCGATGCCCCCGCGCCTGGACTACTACGCCGCATCACCCGATGCCCTCAAGGCGATGCTCGCCCTGGAGGCGGCGGTGAGCAAACTGCCGCTGGAAAAGCCTCTGCTGGAGCTGGTCAGGCTGCGTGCTTCGCAGCTCAACGGCTGCGCCTTCTGCGTCGACCTGCACAGCCACGATGCGCGCAAACGCGGGGAAGACGAGCGGCGCCTGCATTCGGTGGCCGTCTGGCGCGAAAGCCCCTTCTTCACCCCGCGCGAGCGCGCCGCGCTGGCCTGGACCGATTCCCTCACCCGCCTCGCTGAAACCCATGCCCCGGACGCGGACTATGCCGAGCTCAAAGCCCACTTCAGCGAGCGCGAACGGGTAGACCTGACCCTGGTTATCAATTCCATCAACAGTTGGAACCGGCTGGCTGTCGGCTTCCGCAAAGTCCCGAGCGAGTGAATCCATCATGCGCAACCTGAAAACCCTGACCACTCTGTTCGCCGGCCTGGCGCTGCTGAACAACCCGCTGGCCTTCGCCCACGACGCCGGCGACGGCAAGGAGCAAGTGACCGTGCTGCAGGAGCAGGCCTTGCTCAACGCACCGGGCAAGAAGGCCCTCATGCTCACCGTGACCTACGCGCCGGGCCGCCGTTCCCAGGCCCACAGCCACCCAGGTTCGGTGCTCGCCTATGTCGTGGAGGGGGAGGTGATTTCCCAGCTCAAGGGTCAGGAGCCCAGGGTCTACAAGGCCGGCGAAACCTGGTACGAGCCGGCCGGCAGCGTCCACCTGCAATCGCGCAATGCCAGTGAGAGCAAGCCGGCGAAGCTGGTAGCGTGGATCCTGCAGGACGAGAAGGACGCGGTTCTGGAACCGTACGAGCAGTGAGCAGCGATCCCGCGTCACCCCGGCGACGCCGGAGTGATCGGGCGTCTTCCTTGTGGGGGCGAATTCATTCGCGATGGGCAGCGAAGCCGCCCCCTTCAAGGCCGAAGGGGCGAACCTGCGGTCCGCTCAGCGATTGAAATCGCCCCCACAAGGCCATCGCTCGGGCTTACCGGCCGTGTAGTTCGTAGGATGGGTGGAGCGGAGCGATACCCATGCGGACAGGGCTGATGGGTATCGCAAGCTCCACCCATCCTACGAGGGGCTATGCGGCAGTAGGTGAGCTGGATGAAATCCGAAGGCCGACTGGGCGAACCGCGGTCCGCTCAGTGCTTGAATCGCCCCCACAGGCTGCCTTACCAGAGCGGCAGGGTGTAGCTGAGGATCAGGCGGTTCTCGTCGAGATCGCTGCCGAAGTTCGTCGTGCGCAGCGTGGCGTTGCGCCATTTGAGCCCGAGGTTCTTCAGCGGGCCGCTCTGCACCACGTAGGCGAGGTCGGTATCGCGCTCCCACTCTTTGCCTGCTGACCGACCCGCGCCCAGTTCGATGTCGTCGCCGGACAGGTAGCGGGTCATGAAGGTCAGCCCGGGAATCCCCACGGCGGCGAAGTTGTAGTCGTAGCGGGCCTGCCAGGAGCGTTCCTCGCGGTTGGCGAAGTCGCTGATCTGCACGAAGTTCACCAGGTAGGCGTCGCTGCCATTGACGTAGGCGAAGCCGGTGTCGCCGCTCATGCGCTGGTAGCCGAGGCCGAAGGCATGGCCGCCGATGCCATAGGTGAACAGCGCGCCGAAGGCCTGGTTGTCGACATTGCTGCCGCCCTCGTCGCTGGAGCGGGCGAAGCGCAGGTCGCTCTTCAGGCTCTGGCCGTCGCCCAGCGGCAGCAGGTGGTTGAGGGTCAGTTGGTGCTGGCGGTAGAAGTCGTCGAGGCGGCCGAAGCCGTAACCGGTGGTCAGGCGGTCGTTCCACTTGTAGCTGAGGTTGGCGAAGTCGAAGGCATCGCTGGTGGCCTGGCGTGCGCGGATGTTCTTCACGCCGACGGTGGTGATGCTCAGGTCCTCGTAGTCGGAGGAGTCGCGCTGGTTGACCTGGCGCAGGTGGCCGGCATCGAAGGTCAGGCCGTCGAGTTCCAGGGAGTTGAGCTGGCCGCCCTTGAAGGTCTGCGGCAGCAGGCGCGAGTCGTTGGCCAGCAGCACCGGCACCTTGGGCAGCAGGGTGCCGAGCTTGAGGGTGCTCTTCGAGGCGCGCAGCTTGGCGGTGAGGCCGAGTTCGCCGTACTCGTCCTGGGCGCGCTTGGGCGCCTCGCGGTCGCGTTTCAGCAGGCCGGAGCCGGCGCGGTCGGGGCTGGAGTCGAGCTTGACGCCGAGCAGGCCGATGGCGTCGACGCCGACGCCGACGGAGCCTTCGGTGAAGCCCGACTCATAGCGCAGCAGGAAGCCCTGGGCCCATTCCTCGGCCTTGTTCTGGGGCGCGTTGTCCTGGCGGAAGTCGCGGTTGAAGTAGAAATTGCGCAGCTCCAGGCTGGCCTTGCTGTCCTTGATGAACTCGGCGCTGGCGGAGGTGGACAAGCCGAGGGCGCCGCTGGCCAGGAGCAGGCCGGCGGTGAGGGTGTTGCGGTGCATGGTGAGTCCTCTTGTTGTTGTTTTCTCGGGGTATTGCGCAAAGGAAAAGGGCGCGGCCCAAAGGAGCCGAGGCCGCGCCACGCTCAAGCGTCGGAGCTGTTTGTCGGAAAGGCCGAGCCAGGTGGCTCAGTGACTGCTGGCTGCTGCCGCGCCGAGGCCGGTTTGGGCACGGACGAACTGGTCGTCGAAGGCGGCGCGTTCGCGCTCGGCGCGGGCGCTGCGGTCGAGGTTGGAAACCACCACGATCACCAGGAAGGCCAGCGGCATGGAGAACAGCGCCGGGTGGTCGTAGGGGACGATGGCCTTGGCATGGCCCAGCACCCCAACCCACACCGCCGGCGAGAGGATCACCAGCACCAGCGCAGAGACCAGGCCGGTGAAGCCGCCGCACAGGGCGCCGCGGGTGGTCAGGCCGCGCCAGTACATGGCCATGATCAGCACCGGGAAGTTGGCCGAGGCGGCGACGCCGAAGGTCAGGCCGACGAGGAAGGCGATGTTCATCTGCTCGAACAGCAGCCCCAGGCCGATGGCCACCAGGCCCAGGCAGACGGTGGCGATGCGGCTGACGCGCATCTCGTCCTTCTCGCTGGCCTGGCCCTTCTTCAGCACGGTGGCGTAGAGGTCGTGGGAGATGGCCGAGGCGCCGGCCAGGGCGAGGCCGGCGACCACCGCGAGGATGGTGGCGAAGGCCACGGCGGAGAGGAAGCCGAGGAACAGATTGCCGCCCACCGCCTGGGCCAGGTGCATGGCCACCATGTTGCCGCCGCCGACCAGGGCGCCACCCAGCTTGCCGTCGACGAAGTACTGCGGGTCGGTGCCAACGATGACGATGGCGGTGTAGCCGAGCACGCAGACCACCAGGAAGAAGAAGCCGATGAAGCCGGTGGCGAACAGCACCGAGCGACGGGCTTCCTTGGCGTTGGGCACGGTGAAGAAACGCATCAGGATGTGCGGCAGGCCGGCGATGCCGAACACCAGGCCGAGGGACAGTGACACGGCGTTGATCGGGTCCGCCAGCATGGAGCCGGGGCCCATGATGCCGTTGCCGATGGCGTGGGCTTCCACGGCGCGGCCGGCGAGGTTTTCGAGGCTGAAGCCGAACTCGCTCATGGCCATCAGCACCAGGGTCGTGCCCCCGGCGAGCAGCAGCACGGCCTTGGTGATCTGCACCCAGGTGGTGGCGATCATGCCGCCGAAGATCACGTAGACCAGCATCAGCACGCCGACCACCACCACGGCCATCTGGTAGTCCAGGCCGAACAGCAGTTTGATCAGCTGGCCGGCGCCGACCATCTGCACGATCAGGTAGCAGCAGACCACGGTCAGCGAGCCGAGCGCGGCGAAGCTGCGCACGCGCACCTGGTCCAGGCGGTAGGAGACGATGTCGGCGAAGGTGTAGCGCCCCAGGTTGCGCAGGCGCTCGGCCATCAGGAAGGTGATCACCGGCCAGCCGACGAAGAAGCCGATGATGTAGACGAAGCCGTCGTAGCCCTTGGTGAACACCAGGCTGGTGAGGCCCAGCAGGGTGGCCGCCGACATGTAGTCGCCGGCGATCGCCAGGCCATTCTGGAAGCCGGAGATGCCGCCGCCAGCGGTGTAGAAGTCGGCGGTGGAACGGGTGCGGCGGGCGGCCCACCAGGTGATCGCCAGGGTGGCGAGGACGAAGACGAAGAACATGCCGATGGCGCTGAGATTGAGAGACTGCTTCTCGGCGGTGATGGGGGCGGCGAAGCTGCAGAGCGGCGCCAGGGCGAGGAGGGCGGTGGGGGCGAGACGCGTTTTCATGCCTTGGCCTCCTCGAGGATTTCCGCGCTGAGGCTGTCGAAGCGGGTGTTGGCGCTACGCACGTACCAGGCGGTCAGCAGCCAGGAGATGATGATGATGGCGGCGCCCACCGGGATGCCACGGCTGAGGTGGCTGCCCTCATACAGTGGCAGGTGCAGCCAGCCGGGGACGAAGGCCACCAGCAGGATGAACAGGTAATAGACTCCCAGCACCACCGCGCTGAGGGACCAGGCGAGCAGCGCGCGCTGGCGGGCCAGGCGTTGGAACTTGGGGTTGGACCGGATACGGTCGCAGCTTTGGCTGTGAGGTGTGTCGTGGGTACTCATGACGGGCTCCGCTTGTTGTTGTTGTCGATGCCTGTTGCCGGCCGCCGCACTTTTTTCGGGCAAGCGGCGGCCTTGGGCGGCAACCGTCAGGCTGCCGCCTTGATTACTGAGTCAGGGAGTTAGAGGTTCTTCGCCATGTCGCGCAGGACGTACTTCTGGATCTTGCCGGTGGAGGTCTTCGGCAGCGCGGTGAAGATCACAGTCTTCGGCACCTTGAAGCCCGCCAGGTGTTCGCGGCAGAAGGCGATGATGTCCGCCTCGCGGGTGTCCTGCTGGTCGGCCTTGAGGGTGATGAAGGCGCAGGGCGTCTCGCCCCATTTCTCGTCGGGTCGCGCCACCACGGCCGCCTCCAGCACCGCCGGGTGGCGGTAGAGCACGCCTTCCAGTTCGATGGTCGAGATGTTCTCGCCGCCGGAGATGATGATGTCCTTCAGCCGGTCGCGGATTTCCACGTAGCCGTCCGGGTGCCATACGGCCAGGTCGCCGGTGTGGAACCAGCCGCCTTCGAAGGCTTCGCTGGTGGCGCTGGGGTTCTTCAGGTAGCCCTTCATCACGGTGTTGCCGCGCATGAAGATCTCGCCGATGGTCTGGCCGTCCAGGGGCACGGGCTCCAGGGTTTTCGGATCGGCCACCATCACCCCTTCCAGGGTCGGGTAGCGCACGCCCTGGCGGGACTTGATGCGGGCGCGTTCTTCCAGGGGCAGTTCGTCCCACTCCTCGTGCCAGGCGCAGACGGTGACCGGCCCGTAGACTTCGGTGAGGCCGTAGACATGGGTGACGCGGATGCCCATTTCCTCCACCGCGCCTATCACCTTGGCCGGCGGAGCGGCGCCGGCCACCATGGCGTGCACCGGGTGGTCGATGGCGGCCTTGGCCGACTCGGGCATGTTCACCAGGGCATTGAGCACGATGGGCGCGCCGCACAGGTGGCTGACCTGGTGCTCGCGGATCAGGTTGAGGATCTTCTGCGGGTCCACGCGACGCAGGAACACGTGCACGCCGGCCAGGGCGGTCACTGTCCAGGGGTAGCACCAGCCGTTGCAGTGGAACATCGGCAGGGTCCAGAGGTAGACGGGGTGGTTGCCCATGTTCCAGGTCATCTGGTTGCCCAGTGAGTTCAGGTAGGCGCCGCGATGGTGGTAGACCACTCCCTTGGGATTGCCGGTGGTGCCGGAGGTGTAGTTCAGGGAGATGGCCTGCCACTCGTCCTCTGGCCACTGCCAGGCGAACTCCGGGTCGCCCTCGGCCAGCAGCGCCTCGTAGTCCAGCTCGCTGACCGCCTGGCCTTCGCCGTATTCGGGATCGTCGACGTCGATCACCAGCGGCGGCTGGTCGAGCATGCCGATGGCGGCATGGATCACATCATGGAACTCGCGGTCGGTGATCAGCACCTTGGCCTCGCCGTGCTGCAGCATGAAGGCGATGGCCTCGGCGTCCAGGCGCACGTTCAGGGTGTTGAGCACGGCGCCGATCATCGGCACGCCGAAATGCGCCTCCAGCATCTGCGGGATGTTCGGCAGCATCACCGCCACCGTGTCGCCCTTGCCGATGCCGCGCCCCGCAAGGGCCGAAGCCAGGCGCCGGCAACGCGCGTAGGTTTCGGCCCAGTTGCGGCGGATCGAACCGTGGATGACGGCCGGGTAGTGGGGATAAACGGCGGCGGTGCGCTCGATGAAGCTGAGGGGGGAGAGGGCGATGTGGTTGACGGCAGCAGGCGCGAGGCCCTGATCGTAGATGGACATTCTGGATACCCGGCGGCTGATTATTAGCTCTTCTTCACCGGCTTATCTGGGAAGGCCGGTGGTTGTCTGGGGTTATTTATATACCAATACAAGAATGCTATGGAAGTAGTCCTAGAGTAGTATAGTAAAACTACTATATTATCGAGTTACCTCAGTAGGGTGGGCTTCAGCCCACCAGCAAGCGGTATATCCTTGCCCACCCCCAGCCGCTGGATTCGCCATGACCCAGACCCCGGTTCGTCTTCACACCTGGCTACGCCTGCAACGCGAGGGCGTGCCCCTGGCCGCTCGCGCCGATGCCTTGTGCCGGGCCCTGCGCGGCTGTCCCGAAGTGCGCCAGGCCTTCTACCTGGGCTGGCAGCCCGGCGCGCGTATCTACAGCCATGAAGGCAGTGGCCACCAGTTGCCACCGGGGCAGGGCGACCCCTTGCTGGCCAGCGACGAGGTCCTGGCGGCGCGCCTGGCTGCGGAGGGGCGCCTTGGCCTGGACCAGGTGCGCCAGTTGGATTGCTGGCTGGCCGGGCGCCTGCGCCGTGCCGCCATCAGCCACGGCCAGGTCTTCGCGCTGGCACTGGAGGCGGGGCAGCAGGGCTTGCTGCTGGTGGAGGTACGGGAAGGCGTGGGCCTGGACTGGCTCGGCTGGGTCCACGAATTGCTCGGCACCCTGCTTGGCAGTATCACCGGCCTGCTGCGCGCCTCGCCCTTGCTCGGCCATGACCCGCAACCGAGCCTGCTGGTGGATGCCGAGGCTCGTCCGCTGGAGTTGAACGCCGCATTGCTGGCTCTGCTGGGCGAATTGCCCCTGGCCGAGGTACTGCGCTTCCTGCCGGTCAATCACGCTGCCCTGGTGCGGGCCTGCCTGGCCCAGGAGCGCGCCATCGAAGGGGTGGAGGCTGATTGCGGCGAGCGCATGCTGATCTGGACCTACATCCCCGACCCGCAGGAGCAGCGGGTGCTGGCGCGCTGCCGCGAGGCCACCGCGCAGATCCGCGCCGAACGCGAGGCGGCGCGGGCGCGGCGGCTGTACCGGCTGATCACCGAGAACACCACCGACCTGATTTCCCGGCATACCCCGGACGGTCGTTTCCTCGATGCCTCGCCGGCCTCCTGGACCCTGCTCGGCTACTGGCCGGAGGAGCTGCGCGGGCAACTCGCCCAGTGCCTGTTCCATCCCCAGGAGCTGGCCCAGCTGGTGCAGCGTGCCCGCGATGCGCTGGAGCAGGACGGCTACCACACCATGACCTACCGCATCCGCCACCGGGCCGGGCATTACCTCTGGTTCGAGACCGCCAGCCGCGCCATCCGCGAAACCTACACCGGTGCCGTGGTGGAGGTGGTCAGCGTGTCCCGCGACATCACCGCGCGGGTGCAGGCGGAAGAGAACAAGCGCCGCCTGGCCGAAGTGGTGGAAGCCAATACCGACCCGGTGCTCTTCGTCGATCCGGCCGGGCATATCACCTACCTCAATCCGGCGGCGCGACGTGCACTGGGCCTGGGGGCGCAACAGCCGATGCCGGCGCTGGACCAGATCGTCGCCGCCGAAGACCTCGCGCGCCTGCAGCGCGAAGGCTGGAGCACCGCCGAGCGCCAGGGTGTGTGGAAGGTCGACACCCGCCTCCAGCCGCCGGCCGGTGGTGCTTCGGTGCCGGTGTCCATGGTGCTGCTGGCCCACAGCACAGCGGGCGGCGAACGCTACTACTCCCTGGTAGCCCGGGACATGACCGAGCGCGAACTGCGCGAGGCCCAGCAGCGCCGCCACCAGGATGAACTGGCCCACACCGCGCGGCTGGTCACCCTGGGTGAGCTGGCTTCCGGCATCGCCCACGAGATCAACCAGCCCCTCGCGGCGGTGATGAACTACGCCGGGGCCAGTCAGCGTTACCTGCAATCCCTGGCCAGCAATCCCAAGGCCGCCGAGCGGGTGGCCCAGGGCCTGGAACGCATCACCGAGCATGCCAACCATGCCTCGGAAGTGATCAAGCGACTGCGTGCCTTCCTGCGCAAGGGACAGCGGCGCATGCAGGCCCTGGACGTTGCCGAAGTGGCCCGCGAGGCGGTACGCCTCTGCGCCTGGGAGGCCGGTGCCAGCCAGGTGGCGATCCTGGAGCAATTACCGGAGAATCTGCCGCCGGTCTATGCCGATCGGGTGCTGCTGGAGCAGGTGCTGCTCAACCTCCTGCGCAATGCCATTGATGCCAACCGCGAGGTCCACCCGGGGCGGGATTCGTTGATCCGCCTGGTGGCGCGGGAGGGGGAGGGGCACCTCGTCATCGAGGTCAGCGACCAGGGGCCAGGGCTCGGCGAAGAGGAGCTGGCGCGCATTTTCACCCCCTTCTACACCAGCAAGCCGGACGGCCTGGGACTGGGGTTGTCGATGAGCCGCAGCATCATCGAAGGTTTCGGCGGCTCCCTCGACGGGATGCCGGGCGAGCAGGGCGGACTGCTGATGCGCTGCCGCCTGCCGCTGCAATAACAAGAATCGAAAAGGAGAGGGGATTGATGTCCAACGGCGGCGAACAGGTGGTCTACGTGGTGGATGACGACCAGGGCATGCTCGATTCCACCGTCTGGTTGCTGGAATCGGTGGGGCTGAAGGCGCTGCCCTTCACCAGCGGGCGCGCCTTCCTCGACGCCTGCGACGCCAGTCTCGACGCCTGCGTCTTGCTGGACGTGCGCATGCCCGGCATGGGCGGCCTCAATGTGCAGGAGGAAATGCGCAGCCGTGGCCTCGACCTGCCGATCATCTTCGTCAGTGGCCATGCCGACGTGCCCATCGTGGTCCGCGCCTTCAAGGCCGGTGCCCGCGACTTCATCGAAAAGCCCTACAACGAACAGCTGCTGCTGGACAGCGTGCAGCAGGCCCTCGGCAGCTCCGACCAACGCCGTGCCGCCGGCGGCCAGGGCCAGTTGGAAGAGCGTCTCGCCAGCCTCACCCCGCGCGAGCGCGACGTGCTGTTGCCGCTGGTGCAGGGCTACACCAACCGCGAAATCGCCGAGCAACTGGATATCAGCGTGAAGACGGTCGACCTCTACCGCGCCCGGGTGATGAAGCGCATGCAGGCCGAACGCCTGCCGGATCTGGTGGGCATGGCCATTGCGGCGGGGTTGGTGGATCCGTTGAAACTTCGGTAGCTGGGCAGCGGAGCCAATCCAACCGCCAATGTTTAGCCATCACTGAACCAAAGATAGAAAAACCTGGATTTTATTCACCCTTGGCGCCGTGCGAGCCTGCGGGGCATACCAATAACACGGCTTTCCCTCATGGGTTGTCCCTCTCCGCACCAATCGCTGCTGGCCGCCTTGCCCCTCGGGCTGATGCGTGCCGCGCGCCGTGCCCCCGGAGTCGCGCCCAAGGTCCAGTTCTCCCGCAAGTGGGCCTCCCACCTCCTGATTTCCCTGCCGCTCGAACTCGCCTTCTGGGCGCTCTGGCATTGCCGTCACGCTCGTCCGCCGGATAGCGCACTCGTCTGATTCCGGCCGCCATCGCAGCGGCCAAACCTCACCCAGAACGAGATTGCTGTTCCTTGCCGAAGCCGGCGAGGGCCTGATTGCGTGCCCACGGGCACTAAAGAGAGCGCCATGAATTTTGCCAGCGTGCAGGAAGCCCGGGATTTCCTCGAGCAGAACCCGGATATCGATGCCTTTGAACTCTTCATCCTCGACGCCAATGGCGTGCCGCGCGGCAAGCTGCTGCACCGCGACGAGCTGCTGGCCGTGTACGAAACCGGCCGGCCGCTGCCCAGCACCATCCTTGGCCTGACCATGCATGGCGAGGACGTGGAGAACTCCGGCCTGGTCTGGGAGGTGGGCGATATCGACTGCCGCGCCTATCCGCTGGAAGGCAGCCTGGTGCGCCTGCCGTGGCGCAAGATGCCCACCGCCGCCGTGCAGGTGAGCATGCATCCGCAGGAGGGCATGCCCGCTGCCATCGCCGATCCGCGCCATGTGCTGGTGGAGATGGTCGAGCGCCTCAAGGCCGACGGCTACCACCCGGTGATGGCCTGCGAACTGGAGTTCTACCTGCTCGACCAGAAGCGTGATGCCGACGGTCGCCCGCAACCGGCCCTGGATGCCGATGGCAACCGTCCGCGCAGTACCCAGGTCTATGGCTTGCGCGAGCTGGAGCAGATCGAGCCCTTCCTCGCCGATCTCTACGCCGCCTGCAAGGCCCAGGGGATTCCGGCGCGCACCGCGATTTCCGAATACGCGCCGGGCCAGGTGGAGATCACCCTGGAGCATGGCGATGCGCTGGAGGCCATGGACCAGGCCGTGCGCTACAAACGCCTGGTCAAGGGCGTGGCCCACGCCCACGGCATGCAGGCCTGCTTCATGGCCAAGCCCTTCGCCGAGATCGCCGGTACTGGCATGCACATGCACGTGAGCCTGGCCGACGCCGAGGGGCGCAATCTGTTCGCCAGCGAAGACCCTGCCGGCACGCCTCTGCTGCGCCAGGCGGTGGGCGGAATGCTGGAGAGCCTGCTGGATTCGCTGCTGCTGTTCTGCCCCAACGCCAACTCCTATCGCCGCTTTCAGGCCAACAGCTACGCGCCCCTGGCACCGACCTGGGGCGTCGACAACCGCACCGTGAGCTTGCGCGTACCGGGCGGCCCGGCCAATAGCCGACATATCGAACACCGCATCTGCGGCGCCGACGCCAACCCCTACCTGGCCGCCGCCGCGATCCTTGCCGGCATCCACCGTGGCATCCGCGAGAACCTCGATCCGGGTGATCCGGTGGAGGGCAACGGCTACGCCCAGGCCAAGGAACTGCTGCCCACCGACTGGCTCACTTCGCTGCGCGCCCTGGAGCAGTCCAGCTGGGCCCGCGATGCCTTCGGCACCGCCTTCCTCGGCGTCTACCTGGCGGTGAAGCGCGCCGAGTACCGCCAGTTCATGGCCGAGGTCGGCGAACAGGACTGGCGCTGGTACCTGACCCAGGCGTGAACCCGAGTTTCGTATCGATTCGAGTCCGCTCCTGTAGGGGCGAATTCATTCGCCAAAGCGAGCCGAAGGCTCGCCCTGACAGACTCGACATTTCCAAAGGATTCCTCCATGACCGCTGCATTCAAACACCCGCTACCCGCCGCCGAGCGCGCGCCTTCCTATTACTCCGCGACCCTCAATGAGGAGACCGCCTACCCGACCCTCGAAGGCGAGGTGAATGTCGATGTCGCCATCATCGGCGGCGGCTTCACCGGCGTCGCCACGGCTGTCGAAATGGCCGAGCGCGGCTACAAGGTCGCGCTGGTGGAAACCCACAAGATCGGTTGGGGCGCTACCGGGCGCAACGGTGGCCAGGTCACCGGCAGCCTCTCCGGCGACGCGGCCATGCGCAAGCAGATGAGCCGCTTCCTCGGCAAGGACGTGGACGACTTCATCTGGTACCTGCGCTGGCGCGGCCACGAGATCATCAAGAACCGCGTGGCGAAGTACGGCATCCAGTGCGACCTCAAGCACGGGCACCTGCACGCGGCCATGAAGGCCTCGCACATGGACGAGCTGAAGGCTTCCTATGAGGAAGCGCTGCGACGCGGCATGGGCGACGACGTCACCCTGCTGGATGCCGCCGGCATGCGCGCGCACCTGGACTCCGACCTCTACGTCGGTGCCATCAAGAACACCCGCAACATGCACCTGCACCCGCTGAACCTGTGCATCGGCGAAGCCAAGGCCGCCGCCAGCCTGGGCACGCTGATCTTCGAGCACTCCGAGGTACAGGACATCATCCACGGCGACCGCCCGGCGGTGATCACCAGCCGCGGCCGCATCAACGCCGCGCAGATCCTGCTGGCTGGCGATGTCTACCACAAGCTGGAGCGCAAGCAGCTCAAGGGCATGATCTTCCCGGCCATGGGCGGCATCGTCACCACCAGACCCCTGGGCGACCTGGCCAGGCAGATCAACCCCCAGGACCTGGCGGTGTATGACTGCCGCTTTGTCCTGGACTACTACCGCATGACCGCCGACGGTCGTCTGTTGTTCGGCGGCGGCGCGAACTACTCCGGACGCGACTCCCGCGATATCGAGGCCGAGCTGCGGCCCTGTATCGAGCGCACCTTCCCGAAACTCAAGGGCGTCGAGATCGACTTCAAGTGGAGTTGTGCCATGGGCATTGTCATCAACCGCATCCCGCAGCTGGGCAAGCTGTCGAAGAACGTCTGGTACTGCCAGGGCTACTCCGGCCACGGCGTGGCGACCACCCACATCATGGGCGAGGTCATGGCCAACGCCATGAGCGGCAGCCTGGAGAAGTTCGACACCTTCGCCCGCTGCCAGCACATCCGCGTGCCCCTCAGCGAGCGCCTGGGCAACCACATGCTGGCGGTGGGCATGTGGTACTACCAGATGATGGAAAAGCTGCGCTGACCGATTTGTTGTGCGTCCTTGATAAGCCGGCCTCGTGCCGGCTTCTTTTTGTCCGCTGTATGTAGGGGCGATTTCAATCGCCAAGCGGGCCGCAGGTCCGCCCTCCGGTCCATCGGGGGCCGCTGCGCGTCCCTTGGCGAATGAATTCGCCCCTACAGGTTCCATCCTTGCCCGCTGAGAGGCATGCGGCACAAACAGAAAGCCCCGCATCTGCGGGGCTTTGAGAGGTATCGACTACAGGTCGAAGTCGTAATCGTTAAGCTGCTTCTGCAAGCGCCGTTCTTCGAGGTAGTTGTCGATGATGCGGCGCTTGGTCAGGTTGGTTTTCGCGGTTTCTGCCGGGGCATCCGAATCGTCGGCGTCTTCGGAAACGAATTCTTCTTCGAGCTCGATGTCGTCTTTGGCTGTGCTCATAAGGGTCACTCCACAAAGCGGGGCGCTATTGGCGCACCTTATAACGGCAAAGCCAGGGGCGGTAAAAAAGATTTTTTCAATCGGATACCTGACTGAATCAATAGGTTATCAATCGTCAGACGTCTTCGCCTTGTACTCGCACAGGTCTTCGATGCGGCATGCACCGCAGCGCGGTTTGCGGGCGACGCAGACGTAGCGGCCGTGCAGGATCAGCCAGTGATGGGCGTCCAGCAGGAATTCCTTGGGTACGAATTTCAGCAGTTTCTTTTCCACCTCCAGCACGTTCTTGCCGGGGGCGATGCCGGTGCGATTGCTGACCCGGAATATGTGGGTATCCACGGCCATGGTGGGTTGGCGGAAGGCCGTGTTGAGGACCACGTTGGCGGTCTTGCGGCCGACGCCGGGCAGGGCTTCGAGGTCTTCGCGGTTGTCCGGCACCTGGCTGCCATGTTTCTCGATGAGGATGCGGCAGGTCTCGATGACGTTCTTGGCCTTGCTGTTGTACAGGCCGATGGTCTTGATGTACTCCGACAGTCCCTCCACGCCCAAGGCGTAGATGGCCTCCGGGGTATTGGCCACCGGGTAGAGCCTGGCCGTGGCCTTGTTCACGCCGACGTCGGTAGCCTGGGCGGAAAGAATGACCGCGATCAGCAGTTCGAAGGGGGTGCTGTAGGCCAGCTCAGTGGTGGGGTTGGGGTCGTCGTCGTGGAGGCGGCGGAAGATTTCGTAGCGTTTCGCGGCGTTCATCAGGAGTCAGCGGTCCGGTTGGTCAGGTGGCGCCAGAGCGCCAGTAGCGTACCGATCAGGATAAAGGCTCCGGGCGCCAGGGCGAACAGGGGAATGCCATCGGCGCTGAATTGCACGCGCCAGTCCAGGGCTGTCGGGCCCAGTAGCCAGTCGGAGTGGGCCAGCAGGCTGCCATGCCCGAGCGCTTCACGCAGGGCACCCAGCAACAGGGCCAATACGGCGAAAGCAAGCCCCGCGCGCAAGCCCTCGAAGGCGTCGGGACGTTCGCGTTGCGCCAGTTGCAGGCAGGGCAGTACCAGCAGGTAGGTGTAAGGCCCCAGCGCGCGGTGCAGCTCGAACGCGGTGGCCTGCAGCAGCAGGCTGCCCAGGCTCACCAGCAGCGCGCAGAGGAGCAGCGTGCCGAGCCCGTGGGCATGACCTACGAGGTGACGATCGAGGAGCGGCAGGACCAGGCCGAAAAGCGTCAGCAGGGGCAGGCCGAGCAGGGCGAGTCCCATGCCCTTCACCAGCAGATCGGTGGCACCCGCCAGCAGCGCCAGGCCCATCAGGCCGAGGTGACGGGCGTTCATGGCGATCTCTCCCCGAGCAGCAATCGGCGATTGCCGTCGAAGAACTGCAGGGCATGCTGGGTGGCGCTGACCACGGCGCGGGAGGTGATGGTGGCGCCGGCGATCTGGTCGAACTGGCCGTTGTCGGCCTTCACCCGCCATTCCGCCTCCGGGTGGCTGGCCAGGGACTGATCGGCGAAGGACTTCAGCCAGGGGCTTCGTGCCGGTTCGATGCGGTCGCCTATCCCCGGGGTTTCGCGATGGCCGAGGACCTTGGTGGCCAGCAGCCGACCATCCGGGCGGATTGCCAGCAACAGCCGGATCGGCCCTTCGTAGCCCTTTGCCGCGACCGGCAGCAGTACGGCCACCGGTGCACCTTCACGGGTGGCCAGCCATGCCGATGGCGGCGCCGGGTTGCCCAGCAGTTCGCTCGCAGGCAGGGCGATGGGGCGGACCAGGGGATGGTTGTCGTAGCTGCCAGGGGGCAGCAGGTCGAGCAGGGCGCGCTCGTCGGCGGCCTGGCGTTCGGCTTCGATACGGCCGGCCAGCAACCGGTCGGCGGCGATCAGCACGGTGAGGCCCAGGCCCGCCAGCAGGGCAAGGGTCGCCAGGCTGCGGCCGTTCATGGCTGCGGCTCCTGGCCGCGCGGGGCGTAGCGGTCGAGGGCCGGCACCAGCAGGTTCATCAGCAGGATCGCGAAGGCCATGCCATCGGCATAGCCGCCCCAGGTGCGGATGCCATAGACCAGCAGCCCGGTGCCGATGCCGAACAGCAGGCGGCCACGGTCGCTGGCTGCGCCGGATACCGGTTCGGTGGCGATGAAGAAGGCGCCGAGCATGGTGGCGCCGCTGAACAGGTGAAAGAACGGCGAACCGTTGGAGTCCGAACCGGAGCCGTTCCAGCACAGCAGGCTGATGACGAAGAGCCCGGCCAGCAGGCCCGCCGGCGCGTGCCAGCGGATCACCCGGCGTTGCAGCAGGAACAGGCCGCCGAGGAGGAAGGCCAGGTTGACCCATTCCGCGCCGCGCCCGCCGAAGCTGCCGAAGGCCAGGTGGCCGGCGAAGAGTTCGTCGATGGTCAGGCGGTCATTGTGCTTGAGGCTGTCCAGCGCGGTGGCCTGGCTCCAGCCGTCCACCAACCCACCGCCGATGCCCAGCACCTGCTGCAGGGATTCACCCAGGCCGTGGTGCTGGCCGGGTGTGGGCCACTGGTTGAGTTGGGCGGGGAAGGCCACCAGCACCAATGCATAGCCGAGCATGGCCGGATTGAAGGGGTTCTGCCCGAAACCACCGAACAGGGCCTTGCCAAAGAGCAGGGCGAAGGCGCAGGCGCAGGCGGTCAACCACCAGGGCGAGTAGGGCGGCAGGGCCAGGGCCAGCAGTGCGGCACTGACCAGGGCGCTGCCCTCGCCCAGCAGGGGCTGATTGAACAGCGCTGCCTCCGGCGCGGCGGGCTGCCGACGCAGGTGGCGCACCATGGCCTCGCAAACCAGAGCGACCGGCAGGGCCACCAGCAGTTGCAGCAGACTGCCCCAGCCGTACTGCCAGAACAGCGCCAGCAGGCCCGGCAGGCAGGCCAGCAGCACCAGCTGCATGCTGGGGCGCGGGTCGAAGGCCGGGCGCGTGGTCATGGCGATCGGCGGTCAGGCGTGTTCGGCCAGGGCCCGCTCGGCCCGGGCCAGGCGTTCACGGGCCTGTGCCAGGGTGGCCGGGTCGACATCGGCCTGGCGCTCCAGTTTGCTGACGTCGGCGCGGGCGTAGGCCAGTTCGGTCTTCAGGGCGCGCATGGCCGGGTCCACCGGGCGCTTGTCGATGCGTTGCAGGTTTGGCGGTTGCTTGCCGGAGGCATCCTCGGCGGCGTGCAGGGCGGCTTCAGCGTCGGTCAGGGCCTGGCGCAGTGGGACCAGTTCCGCGTCGTCGGCGCCGCGCGCTTCGGCGCTCTTCAGCTCGGCGCGACGGCCGGCCAGGGCGATCTTGGCCTGCTTGAGACGGGCCTCGCCTTCGCCGGCCGCGGGCGCCGGGGGAGTGCCCTGGAGGCTTTCCAGGCGTTGCTGGGCCTGTTCCACCGCGGCGCGCAGTTCGGCCAGTTGCGCCTGCTGATCGTCCGAGGGCGTTTCGCCAAAGGCTTTCTCGGCCCTGGCCAGCTGTGCGCGGCTCATGGCGGCGGCGATCTTCGCCTGCTTGAGGGCGGCTTCGTCCACTTGCGGGGCCGGCGCGTCCATAGCGGTCTGGAGGGCGGCCTGGGCCTTTTCGTTGGCGGCGCGCAGCTCGGCGACCTGCGCTTGCAGGTCCGAGGTACCGTAGATCTCCAACTGGGTTTCGGCCTTCTTCAGCGCCACCTGGGCCATGGCTGCCTCGATCTTCAGGCGCTTCTGCTGGTCGCTGAGACTGGGGGCGGCGGCTTTCTGCGCCTTCACCCGTTCGATGGCGGCCTGCACCGCGTCCAGCGGTGCGGCGGTGACCTGCTGGGCTTGGGCCGCGCGGGCGGCGCGGGCTTCGCGCTCGGCCTGGCGGCGGGCCTCGTCGCGGGCGAGCCGCGCATTGCGGAATTCGAAGCGCTCACGGAACTGGTCGGCGCGCTGGCGCTGGGCGCGGGCCTCGGGTTCGGCCAGCGGCAGGATGTCGATGCAATCCACCGGGCAGGGCACCACGCAGAGTTCGCAGCCGGTGCATTGGTCGGTGATGACGGTGTGCATCTGCTTGGCGGCACCGACGATGGCGTCCACCGGACAGGCCTGGATGCACTTGGTGCAGCCGATGCATTCGGCCTCGCGGATGAAGGCGATCTGCGGCGGCACCGGGCCGTTGGGGGCATCCAGGGGCAGAGGCGCGACCTTCAGCAGGTCGGCCAGGGCGATGATGGTGACAGTGCCGCCGGGCGGGCACTTGTTGATCGCTTCCCCTTGGGCAATCCCCTCGGCGTAAGGTTTGCAGCCCGGGTGGCCGCATTTGCCGCATTGGGTCTGCGGCAGCAGGGCATCGATGCGCTGGATCAGGTCGGCCTGGCTCATTGCGCCCCCATGCCGTTGAAGCCAAGGAAAGCCAGGCCCATCAGTCCGGCGCAGATCAGCAGCATCGGCGTACCGCGAAAGGGCGCCGGTACCCGGGAGTCATCCACCTGCTGCAACAGGTCATCGAACAGCGTCAGCACCAGCCAGAAACCCAGTCCGCCGCCGAGGCCGAGACCCAGTGCGGCGGCGAAGCTGCTGGCACTGCCGATCAGCATGGCGCCCAGCGCCGCGCCATTGGCCAGCAACAGGGGCCAGAGGCCTTCCTGGGCCAGGGCGGGACGCAGTCGCGCGAGCAGCTTCAGGCAAAGCCAGGCGAGCGGCGCCAGCAGCGACAGGAATACGAACAGGCGCAGGGGCTCCAGGCCAAGCGGCGCCAGCAGCCACTGGTCGAGGAGCCAGGCCAGTGGCGTGGCCAGGGCGATCAGCGCGCCACCGGCCAGGGCCAATGCGCGGCTGCGTGGCTGGCGCAGGCTGTCGGCGCCCAGGGGGAGGCCGAGGATGAGGTTGTTGACCAGCGCTGCGCCGAGCAGGGCGAAGATGAAGTCGGTCATAGGGCGTGGCGTCGCCGGGCTGTAAAAAGGCCGCGTATTATCCGGGATGCAGCCGGAGCGGTACAGGGGCGCGGCCGCAACGGCCTGCGTCCTGCTACAAGGCTAGCCCAGGGCTTTGCCGTGATGGGTTTCGCTTCGCTCTACCACATCCTACGGGCCTGACCATCGCTGATGGGTTTCGCTTCGAGTAAAACAAAACGCCCGCTGGAAGCGGGCGTTGTGCTGGAGCGCGGTGCCTTACTTGACGCGCTGGCCCGGCTTGGCGCCGCTGTCGGGGCTGAGCAGGTAGATCTCCTGGCCGCCGGGGCCGGCGGCCAGGACCATGCCCTCGGACACGCCGAACTTCATCTTGCGTGCCGCCAGGTTGGCGACGTACAGGGTGAGGCGGCCTTCCAGCTCGCTCGGGTTCGGGTAGGCGCTCTTGATGCCGGAGAAGACATTGCGCTTGGCGTCGCCGATATCCAGGGTCAGGCGCAGCAGCTTGTCGGCACCTTCGACGAACTCGGCCTTCTCGATCAGCGCGATGCGCAGGTCGACGGCGGCGAAGGTGTCGAAGGCGATTTCCGCCGCCAGCGGCTCCTTCACCAGTTCGCCGTTGCCCTTGGGCGCAGACGCGGCGGCCAGGTCTTCCTTGGAGGCGGCGACCATGGCTTCGATCTTCGCCGGCTCGATGCGGGTCATCAGCGGGTTGAACGGGTTCAGCTGGTGGTCGGCGAGCAGCACCTTGTGGTCGTCCCAGGTCAGCGGGGCGACATTGAGGAAGGCCTCGGCGTCGGCGGCCAGCTTCGGCAGCACCGGCTTGAGGAAGATCACCAGCTGGCGGAACAGGTTGACGCCGGCGGCGCATACGGCCTGCACCTCGGCCTGCTTGCCTTCCTGTTTGGCCAGGGCCCAGGGTGCCTTGTCGGCGATCCAGGCGTTGGCGCGGTCGGCCAGGGCCATGATCTCGCGCATGGCGCGGGCGAAGTCACGGTTTTCGAACGCTTCGGCGATGCTCGGGGCGGCAGCGGCGAAGTCGGCGAACAGCTCGGGCGCCGCGTTTCCGGCCACCAGCTTGCCGGCGTTGCCCTTGTGGATGAAACCGGCGCAGCGGCTGGCGATGTTGACTACCTTGCCCACCAGGTCGGAGTTAACCTTCTGCACGAAGTCCTCGAGGTTCAGGTCGAGGTCGTCGACGCTGCGGCTCAGCTTGGACGCGTAGTAGTAGCGCAGGTATTCCGGGCTCAGGTGGTCGAGGTAGGTGCGCGCCTTGATGAAGGTGCCGCGGGACTTGGACATCTTCTGCCCGTTCACCGTCAGGTAGCCGTGCACATTGAGCGCGGTGGGCTTGCGGTAGCCGGCGCCTTCGAGCATGGCGGGCCAGAACAGGGCGTGGAAGTTGACGATGTCCTTGCCGATGAAGTGGTACAGCTCGGCCTTGGAGTCCTTGTTCCAGAACGCGTCGAAGTCCAGCTCGGGACGGCGTGCGCAGAGGTTCTGGAAGCTGGCCATGTAGCCGATGGGCGCGTCCAGCCAGACGTAGAAGTACTTGCCGGGCGCGTCCGGGATCTCGAAGCCGAAGTAGGGTGCGTCACGGCTGATGTCCCACTCCTGCAGGCCGGCATCCAGCCACTCGGCGATCTTGTTGGCCACCGACTCCTGCAGGGCGCCGCTGCGGGTCCACTCCTTCAGCATGGCGTCGAAGTCGGGCAGCTTGAAGAAGTAGTGCAGGGACTCCTTGAGCACCGGGGTGGCGCCGGAGATGGCGGATTTCGGGTTCTTCAGCTCGGTGGGCGCGTAGGTGGCGCCGCACACTTCGCAGTTGTCGCCGTACTGGTCCTCGGCCGCGCATTTGGGGCAGGTGCCCTTGATGAAGCGGTCGGCCAGGAACATCTGCTTGTCCGGGTCGTAATACTGGGTCACCGGGCGGGTGGCGATGTGGCCGGCGTCGCGCAGCTTGGTGTAGATGCCGCTGGACAGCACGCGGTTCTCTTCCGAGTGGGTCGAATGGTAGTTGTCGAAGTCCACCAGGAAGTCGGCGAAGTCGGTGGTGTGCTCGGCTCGGACGTTGTCGATCAACTGTTCGGAAGTGATGCCTTCCTTCTCGGCGCGCAGCATGATGGCCGAGCCGTGGGCGTCGTCGGCGCAGACATAGACGGCCTGGTTGCCGCGCATCTTCTGGAAGCGCACCCAGATGTCGGTCTGGATGTACTCGACCATATGCCCGAGGTGGATGGACCCGTTGGCATAGGGGAGGGCGCTTGTCACAAGGATTTTGCGGGGCTCGGTCATGGTGCTCGGTTACCGGATCTGGAACGAAAGGGAAGTCGGCAACTATATAGGCCCGGCGCGATTTTTTCACCCGTGGGCGACCCAGCGGCCAAGCGGTCGGTTAGGATAGCCGCCTGATTTGCTCGGTTATTCTTTGGAGCCCTGCCATGAGCACCGTTACCCGCGCACAGGTCGAAGCCACCCTGCGCCAGTTCACCGATCCCCACCTCGACCAGGACCCGGTCAGCGCCGGTTGTCTGCGTGAAGTCGACATCCAGGGCGGCAAGCTCCGCGTGCGCCTGGAGCTGGGCTATGCCGCCGGCCTGTTCAAGGCCGGCTGGGCGCAGACGCTGAAGATGGCCCTGGAAAACCTGGATGGCGTGGACAGCGCCGAGGTCCAGGTGGACTGCGTGATCGCGGCGCACAAGGCCCAGGACCAGGTTCCGGCCCTGACCAACGTGAAGAACATCATTGCCGTGGCCTCCGGCAAGGGCGGCGTGGGCAAGTCCACCACCGCCGCCAACCTGGCCCTGGCGCTGGCCCGCGAAGGCGCCCGGGTCGGCATCCTCGACGCAGATATCTACGGCCCCAGCCAGGGCATCATGTTCGGCATCCCGGACGGTACCCGGCCCAAGGTCCGCGACCAGAAGTTCTTCGTGCCCATCGAGGCTCACGGCGTGGAGGTCATGTCCATGGCCTTCCTCACCGATGAGAACACCCCGGTGGTCTGGCGCGGTCCGATGGTCTCCGGTGCCCTGATCCAGCTGATCACCCAGACCGCCTGGGACAACCTCGACTACCTGGTGGTGGACATGCCGCCGGGCACCGGCGACATCCAGCTGACCCTGGCGCAGAAGGTGCCGGTGGCCGGCAGCGTGATCGTCACCACCCCGCAGGACCTGGCATTGCTCGATGCCAAGAAGGGCGTGGAGATGTTCCGCAAGGTGAACATCCCGGTGCTGGGCGTGGTGGAGAACATGGCGGTGCACATCTGCTCCAACTGCGGCCATGCCGAGCACCTGTTCGGCGAAGGCGGCGGCGAGAAGCTGGCGGCCCAGTACGGCGTGGAGCTGCTGGCGTCCCTGCCGCTGTCGATGGCTATCCGCATGCAGTCCGACGGCGGCAAGCCCACCACCATCGCCGACCCGGAAAGCCAGATCGCCATGATCTACCAGCAGATGGCCCGCTCGGTCGGCGCGCGTATCGCGCTGTCCGACCAGGCCGCCACCGCCATGCCGAACATCAGCATCAGCGACGACTGACGGCCCGGCCATCCGGCGGGGCCTTTGCCGAGGCCCGCGCCGGACTGTAAGATTCGCGGTCAATTTTCAGACCCTGACAGGACTCCCGCCATGAGCATCAAATCGGACAAGTGGATTCGCCGCATGGCCCAGGAACACGGCATGATCGAGCCCTTCGTCGAGCGCCAGGTGCGCGGCTTGGACCAGAGCCGGGTGATTTCCTACGGGGTGTCCAGCTACGGCTACGACGTACGCTGCGCCGATGAGTTCAAGGTGTTCACCAACATCTATTCGGCCGTGGTGGACCCGAAGAACTTCGACGAGAAGAGCTTCGTCGACATCAAGAGCGATGTCTGCATCATCCCGCCGAACTCCTTCGCCCTGGCCCGCACCGTGGAATACTTCCGCATTCCCCGCGACGTGCTGACCATTTGCCTCGGCAAGAGCACCTATGCCCGCTGCGGCATCATCGTCAACGTGACTCCGCTGGAGCCCGAGTGGGAGGGCCACGTGACCCTGGAGTTCTCCAACACCACCAACCTGCCGGCGAAGATCTACGCCAACGAAGGCGTGGCGCAGATGCTGTTCCTGCAGTCGGACGAGGCTTGCGATGTCTCCTACAAGGACCGTGGCGGCAAGTACCAGGGCCAGACCGGGGTGACCCTGCCCAAGGCCTGAGGCCTTTCTGGCGGCAATGAAGAAGCCGGGCGATTGCCCGGCTTTTTTGTGCCTGGTGGATGGGGTATCGGTGGGCTGAAGCCCACCCTACGAATGAGTGATTCAGTTTCGTAGGGTGGACAGCGCACTTCTGTCCACCATGGGTGCCAGGCACACCCTGAATGGTGGACCGAAAAGCGTGGTCCACCCTACAGGGAAGGCCTCGCCGGGTTCAGGGCACCAGCGGTAGGTCGCGCTTGTGCTGGCTGTTGTCGTAGGTACGCACGATGATCGCATAGGCCTCCGGGCTGACTTCCTGGCCGTGGAGGAAGGCGTCGATCTCGACGTAGGTGACGCCGTGGGCTTCCTCGTCGGGCTTGCCGGGGCGCAGCTCTTCCAGGTCGGCGGTGGGCACCTTGTGCACGGCGCTGTCCGGGGCGCCGAGGTAGCGGGCGATGGCGCGCACCTGGTTCTTCACCAGGCCGGAGAGCGGGGCCAGGTCGCAGGCGCCGTCGCCGAACTTGGTGAAGAAGCCCATCACCGCTTCGGCGGCGTGGTCGGTGCCGATCACCAGGCCATTGTTGGCATTGGCGATGGCGAACTGGGCCACCATGCGGATGCGCGCCTTGATGTTGCCGGCGACGAAGTCGCGGCGGGCGTCGGTGAGGTTGTTCAGGTGGGTGACCTGCTCGGCCAGGCCGATCACGCTGTCGGCGATGTTCACGGTCTCTTCTTCGTCGGCGTCGATGAAGTTCATCGCCACCTGGGCGTCCGCCTCGTCGTGCTGGACGTTGTAGGGCAGGCGCACGGCGATGAAGCGGTAGCCGGCATCACCGGTCTCGGCGCGCAGTTCCTCCACCGAGAGCTGGGCCAGGCGGCCGGCGGTGGTGGAGTCGACGCCGCCGCTGATGCCGAGCACCAGGACCTTGAGGCCGGACTTGCGCAGGCAGTCCTTGATGAACGCCTTGCGCCGCTCGACTTCGGCCACCAGGGCGGCTTCGTCGGCGAAGGGCGGGACGACGTCCAGGGCCTTGGCGATTTCTTGCTGGCGATTGCTCATGTGCGGAGTCCTTTACTGGGCGTCGGTGACGCGGAAAACGTGTTTCAGGTAGGTGACGAAGTTTTCGTCGCGGCATTGGGTTTTGCCCGGCACATCGGAGATTTTCGCCACCGGCTGGCCATTGCAGCCGGTCATCTTGATCACGATGTTCATGGGCTCGACGCCGGGAATGTCGCAGGTCAGGTTGGTGCCTATGCCGAAGCTGACGTGGATGCGCCCGCGCAGGGCACGGTAGAGGGCCATGGCGCGGGGCAGATCGAGGCCGTCGGAGAATACGAGGGTCTTGGTCTGCGGGTCTATGCCCAGCTTCTCGTAATGGGCGATGGCTTTCTCCGCCCACTGCAGCGGGTCGCCGGAGTCGTGGCGCAGGCCGTCGAAAAGCTTCGCGAAGTACAGGTCGAAGTCGTTGAGGAAGGCCTGCATGGTGATGCAGTCGGTGAGGGCGATGCCCAGCAGGCCCCGGTACTCGCGCACCCAGCAGTCGAGGGCGGCGATCTGGCTGTCGATCAGGCGCGGGCCGAGCTGCTGGTGGGCCATCAGCCATTCGTGGGCCATGGTGCCGATGGGCTTGATGTCGTACTCGCGGGCCAGGTGCACGTTGCTGGTGCCGACGAAGCGGCCGGGGAAGTCGCGCTTGAGGATATGCACCACTTCTTCCTGAACCTTGTAGGAGAAGCGTCGGCGGGTACCGAAGTCGGCCAGTTGGAAGCCTTCCAGCTCTTCGTCGCTGGCGTTGGCGCGCAGCCAGTCAAGCTTGCGGTAGAGCTGCTCGCGGGCCTGGATCAGCTTGATATCGCGATAGCGGTAGCGGTTGCGCACCTCGCTGATGATGGCCAGCAAAGGAATCTCGAAGAGGATCACGTGCAGCCAGGGACCCCGCAGGCGCACGCAGAGCTGCCCGTCATCGATGCCCAGCTGGAGGTAGCGCAGGTTGAAGCGGAACAGGCTGAGGAAGCGGGTGAAGTCCGGCTTGATGAAGGGGATGCGCTCGAGGAAGTTGAGCTGGTCGGGGGTGATGGAGATGTCCGCCAGTTGCTCGATCTGGTAGCGGATTTCCGCGAGGTAGGGCGTCAGGTCTTCATCGTTGCGGCAGCGGAACTCCCATTCGACTTCGGCGTTGGGATAGTTGTGCAGCACTGCCTGCATCATGGTCAGCTTGTAGAAGTCGGTGTCCAGCAGGTTCTGGATGATGCGGCCGGAAAAGGCGCTGTCGGGCATGGTCGGTTCTCGAGGCTCCAATCAGCCGATAGGGAGGGGCAGGATGCGACAAGGGGCCGGGCGGTGCAAGACGGCCCGAATCGGCTGAACCTTGTAGGGGCGAATTCATTCGCCAACCGGATCGCAGTTCCGGCCAGGGGGGACGCTGCGCGTCCCTTGGCGAATGAATTCGCCCCCACAGGAAAAGCAGCTCCGTGCCGGCAAGCGGGCAAAAGAAAAGGCGCCCAGGGGCGCCTTGAAATGTGATCTATGGAGTAAGTCCACTGGATCAGAACGGTGGGGCGGCGGGAAGTTCCGCCGCCTGGGGGTCATTTTTGCGGCGTCAGCATGAGGCGCTTGGTGCCGTAGATGGAGTCGAGGTTCTGCCCCTGGAAGGGGAACTTCATGTAGCGCGCCTTGAGCCAGGCGTCGATGCCATCGGCGTAGTGCGGGCTGGCCGGGTTGCCGGACTGGCCGGTGCTGTTCATGCCGATCATGGGTTCGGGCTGGCCGAAGTCGACGACGATGCGCATGGCCGGGATCAGCCAGGTGTTGAAGTCCTGCCCCCAGTGGTAAGCCGAGACGTTGAGGGTGCTGTGGTCGCCGCCGGCCGGGTAGGGGCCACGGTCCAGGTAGCCCTTCAGCGCATTGAGACCGGTGCGCTGGCTGGCACTCATGTAGGGCGCCAGCTGGGTGCTCTCGGTGACCCACTCGTAGCTGTGCAGCTTGCCCCACTGCCAGGCCTTGCGGTCGGCACCCAGGCGGCCTTCGGCGAAGCTGACGGCGGCAGCCAGGCTGCGGGCGAGGATGGCCGGCTTGTCTTCCTTCTGCGGAGTCTTCACGTCGTCCCAGAAGGGACTGTCGACGCGGCCCAGCAGGTGGTCGGCCTGGGCTGAATAGGAGAGGTCGGCAGTCTGCACCAGGGCACGCCAGGCCGGGCTGGTTTCCGGGCCCAGTTCGTCGAGGAAGATCTGCCGCGCGCTTTCGTGGAGGAAGGCGCCATAGTAGGCGGCGTCCGCCGAGGTGGGGCTGAGGCGGCCGTCGAAGGCCAGCAGGCGGTCGAGGCCCTCTTGCGCCTTGGCACGGTCGGCCGGAGGCAGGGCATTGATGGCCTGCTTGAGCGGCTGGGCCATGCCCGGGTCCTGCAGCATGGTCTTGAGCTTGGCCGGGAAGGGGCTGGTCTGGTCGTACTGCATGGCGATCATGCTCTGCCAGTCATGCTTGCCGCTGCCGCCGGCCAGCTCCGCAATGCGTTCGGCGCGCTCCGGGTAGTACCAGGAGTTGGACAACTGCACGCCATAGCCGCCTTGCACGGTGCGGTGGTTGGCAGTGCCGAGCCAGCCCTGGGCCGGGTCCTGGTCATAGGGGTGGAGCATGGGGTCGGCGTAGCCGTCCCAGTCATAGCGGCCGTCCCAGCCGGGGGAAGGCAGCAGGCCGCGGCCTTCGCGACGGTTGGGGTAGCGGCCGGTGACCTGCCAGGCGATGTGTTTGGCATCGGCGTAGAGGATGTTCAGGCCCACGGCGCGGATCTCGCGAGTGGCCTCGTGGGCCTGTTCCACCGACTGGGCGCGGGACAGGGCGAAGAAGGCGTCCAGGGACTGGTCCGCCTCGAACTGGCTGGTCTGCAGGGCGATGCCGTAGCCGCTCTCGAGCTCCAATGGTTGCAGCGGGTGCTTGCGCTGGCCGAGGACGGAGTTCAACAGCGGGCCGTGGCGGGTCTCGTAGATCACCTCGCGCACCGGACGCTCGCCCTTGATGATGAAGGTTTCCATCCGCTGGCTGGCCGGTACCCACTTGCCATCGGCCTGGTAGTAGAGGCTGCTGCCTTCACGCTTGATCTTCTCCAGGAACAGGTCCTGGTTGTCGCCCATGACCATGGTCATGCCCCAGGCGAGCTTGCCGTTGAAACCTGCGACCACGGCCGGTACGCCGGCGATGGAGACGCCCGCGGCCTGGAATTTCGGCGAGCGGATCTGCACGAAGTTCCACACCGAGGGCATGGCGATGGGCAGGTGGGTGTCGTTGGCCAGGATGCTGCGGCCGGTACGGCTCTTCTGCGGCGCGATGGCCCAGTTGTTGGAGGCGGCGACGCCGAGCATGTTGAGCGCGGCGATCTGCCCCGCAGCGTCGTTCAGCGCCGTGAGGCCCGGAATCTGCCCGCCCAGTTGCAGGCCCTTGAGCTTCTCGGTTTCCTCGAAGGGCAGTGGCTCATCCGGGTAGATGGGGGTCAGCCAGGCCAGCTTGTCCGCGCCGACCTTCTGGGCCAGGACCAGGGAGGCGATCTCTTCCTGCAGGTTCACCGCCAGGCCGAAGTTCAGCAGGGTGAATACCAGCACCGAGTCTTCCGGCTTCCAGTAGGCGGGCGTGTAGCCGGCCTCGGCCAGGTCCATCGGCAGCTTGTCGCGGTAGCGGTAGAGGTAGGCGTTGACGCCACGGGCGTAGACCGCGAAGAACTCCTTCAGGCGCGGCGAGGCGTTTTTGTAGAGGATGTCGGCGCTCTTGCGCAGGTTCACCGCGCGCATGAAACGGTCGATTTCCAACACGCCGGGGCCGGCCATCTCGGCCAGGCGGCCTTCGGCCATCAGGCGCAGGCCGACCATCTGGCTGAGGCGGTCGGAGGCGTGGACGTAGCCGAGGGTGAACAGGGCGTCGTGGAACGTGGTGGTTTCGATCAGCGGCATGCCCAGCGGGTTGCGGCGGATCGACACGCTCTGCGCCAGACCCTTGACCGGCTGGAAGCCGGAGGTGGGTGGCAGGCTGCTGGAATAGCGGCTGTCCAGCCAGGACTGGCAGCCGCTGAGGCCGATCATGGCGCCAGCGGCGGCGGCAACGCAGAACCGGGGAAGGAAGCGCTTGGGGGCTGGCGAAGCCATGGAGCAGGCTCTCCTCGAGAGGGCATCGGATAAAACGCGCTACGTTAGTGAGCCGTCCCGCGCCGCGCAAGCGCCGTCCGGGCTACTTTTTCACGGCGGCGGGGTTCACCTGTTCCACCAGGGCATAGGCGCGCGCGGTGGCTGGGCGGGCCTTGATGTCCTGGTACCAACGCTTGAGGTTGGGAAAGTCGTCCAGGTCCTGCTCCTGCCAGGGGTGACGGTCGATCCAGGGGTAGATGGCCATGTCGGCGATGCTGTACTCGCTGCCGGCCACGAAGGCGCGATCGGCCAGGCGCTTGTCCAGCACGCCGTAGAGGCGCGCCGTTTCCTTGACGTAGCGTTGTATGGCGTAGGGCAATTTCTCCGGCGCGAAGCGATTGAAGTGGTGGTTCTGCCCGGCCATCGGGCCGAGGCCGCCCATCTGCCAGAACAGCCATTGCAGGCAATCCTGGCGGCCGCGCAGATCCTGCGGGATGAAGCGCCCGGTTTTCTCGGCCAGGTAGAGCAGAATGGCGCCGGATTCGAACAGCGACAGGGGTTCACCGCCGTCGGCAGGCTCCTGGTCGACGATGGCGGGGATGCGGTTGTTCGGCGAGATCTTCAGGAAGTGCGGCTGGAACTGCTCGTCCTTGTTGATGTTGATCGGGTGGAGGCGATAGGGCAGGCCGGATTCTTCGAGGAACAGGGTGACCTTGTGGCCGTTGGGGGTGGTCCAGTAATAGAGGTCGATCATCTGGAAGACTCCAAGGGATATTGCACGTTCCTGAAACGAACAGGCCCGCACGAGGCGGGCCTGGAAAAGAACGCCGGTGTCAGGCGCCGTGGCACTTCTTGAATTTCTTCTGGCTGCCGCAGGGGCAGGGATCGTTGCGACCCACTTCCTTCAGCGGGTTGCGCACCGGCTCCTGGGGACCATGGTTGCAGTGTGGGCCGTGCACGTGGTGGTGATCGTGGTCATGGTCATGGTCGTGGTTGCAGTTCGGACCATGGACGTGGGGTTCTTGACTCATGAAGGTTCTACTCCGGGATGTAACTGCCGGGGATTATCTCGCCATTGCGGCTGAGGTGCACGCTCTTGCCGAACATCAGCCCGGTCTTCACTTCGCCCTGCAAGCGGTACTTGATGGGCTCGTAGGGTTTTTCCAGGAGCTTGACGATGTACTTCATGTGCCGCCAGAGATTGGTGCGCACCGGTACTTCGAAGGTCTGGCTGCCATGGGCGGGAACGGTGAACCAGGTGCTCGACTCGCCCGAGGCGAGTTTCACGTCATTGAGGTGCACGGTATAGACCAGCCCGCGCACCGGCAGGCTGACGTCATTGGGATTGTCGATGCGAAAACGTAGCACGAACTGTTGCTCCAGCAGTTTGGCGCGCACCACGTCCACCTTGATCAGGCGCACGTCGGGGTCCTGGAAGCTGCCGCTGAACCAGGTGGAGCATCCACTGAGGCCCAAAAAAGGGAGGGCGAAGAAAAACAGTAGGCTGAGAATTCTTATCGTTTGCGCCTGGTAAAACATTGCATTACTCCGAGTGAGGCTCCAGTGTAACAAGCAACTGCTCGGCCGCAACCTGTTGTCGGCCGAAAAAAAGCTGCGCCATACTGCAGGGCGATTCGGACAGGAGTGTGACCAACAATGGGTCGTTACGAGATCGCCTTCTCCGGCAAGCTGGTCCCCGGGGCGCAGCTGGAGCTGGTACAGGCCAACCTGGCCAAGCTGTTCCAGGCCGATGCCCAGCGGATTGCCCTGCTGTTCTCCGGACGGCGCGTGATCCTCAAGAACAACCTGGATGAAGCCGCCGCGGAGAAATACCGCTCGGCCCTGGAGCGCGCTGGCGCGCTGGTCGAGGTGCTGTCCATGGAGCCGGAGATCGAGGAAGTGGAGCTGGCGCCACCGCCTGAGCCGGACGCGTCCTACGAACGAGGTCGCGCAGTCGCTGAGGCGCAGGGACCGGTTCCTGGCCGCCTGAAGGTGGTGCCGCGTGATGAATACATGGCCGCTTTCGTCGGCGTGGACGCCCCTGACTTCGGTATCGCTCCCGTCGGTGCTGACCTGCAGGACGCCAAGCCGCAGACCCCGCCGCCAAGCTTCGATTTCTCCAGCCTCAGCGTGGCGCCAGCCGGCAGCGACATGGGCCAGGCCAAGACCGCTCCGGCCGCACCGCCGCCCGATACATCCCATCTGCGCCTGGAAGAGCGCAAGTAGCCCGAAAGAGGCCCGCATCATGCGGGCCTTTCTTCGTCAGCGTCTCAGAAGTAGCTCGAACAGCATTTCTTGAACTTCTGCCCGCTTCCGCAGGGGCAGGAATCATTGCGTCCGGCCTTGACCGGCACGGTCGGGTCGAGGAAATACCAGCGACCGTCCGCCTGGACGAAGGCCGAGCGTTCGCGGTGACTGTGTTCGCCACCCTGGTCATGCCAGCGCGCGGTGAAGGTGACGAAGGCGTGCTCGGGCTGGCCGCCCAGCAGTTCATGGTCTTCCACTTCGAGGCCGAGCCAGGTGCTGGAAAGGCTCCAGGCGCGGATCGCCTCCAGGTCGAGGCCGGCGCGCTGGGCGGGAAGGGTGGTTTCCACCAGGTAGTCCACCAGGCCCAGCACATAGGCGCTGTAGCGCGAACGCATCAGCGCCTCGGCGCTGGCGGCGGGGTGGCCGGCGTGATGGCGGCCACAGCAGACCTCGAGCAGGTCGCCGCTACCGCAGGGACAGATCGCTGTGCTCATGGCTTACCACCAGTACTTGCCGAAGTTTTCCGGGTTGGCCCAGAACTTGGCGTTCAGCCAGTCGGGGACCTGCTTGTATTCGCGCAGGTCGTAGGTGAACAGGGTCAGGGTCTGCTGCTCCCGCCGGAAACGTTCGCTGGCCTGCAGGGCCAGGGCGAAGAAGTCGGTGTCCTTCCAGCCGCAGGCGCCGAGGTCCGCCAATACTGCTACGCGGCTGGCATTGAGATTGCGGATGCCGCCCAGCAATTGCAGGCCGTCGCGCTTGGGCAGGTGTTCCAGGCAGTCCGCGAGCAGGGCGAGATCGAAGCGGCGCGCAGCCTGCTCCGCCGGCAGGGGGCCGGCCGGCACCTGCACCAGCTGGCTGTCCGGGTGGGCGGAGGCGAATGCTTCGAGCGCCGGAAGCGGACTGTTGCCGACCAGCAACAGGCTCTTGGGGGCATAGCGTTCGAGCAGGGCAGCGAGGGCTTGCTGGGGCGTGCGGGA
Organism: Metapseudomonas cellulosilytica; assembly: GCF_049334135.1. NCBI lineage: Bacteria > Pseudomonadati > Pseudomonadota > Gammaproteobacteria > Pseudomonadales > Pseudomonadaceae > Metapseudomonas > Metapseudomonas cellulosilytica. The sequence goes on from NZ_JBHZGN010000003.1 coordinate 175,708, forward strand.
AGAAAAACTGTCAGTCATCGAAAATCCTCGAGCAGGTAGGGCAAGACTAGCCTGAAGGCGGGTCGTGGCCTAGTGCTGGCGGTTTTTAGGGCTGGCGTCTTTACTCCGTAGGTGTCGGTATGGGCCGATTCTAAGAGGAGACCTGCTTATGAGCATTACACGGACAGCTTTACCCCTTGTACTAGCGACCAGCATGCTGACCGGCTGCGCCGGCCTGCAGAAAACCGACTGGCCCAAGTGTGCAGCAGTAGGGGGTGTGGTAGGTGCGGGACTGGGCGCGATTGAAAGCAGTACTTACGCCGGCTGGGGTGCCCTGATCGGCGCCGGCACGGCGGCAGCCTACTGCTGGGTGCACGGCGATGGCGACGAAGATGGCGATGGCGTGCCCGATAGCCGTGACAAGTGCCCTGGCACTCCGCCCGGCACACGTGTGGACGCCGATGGTTGCCCGCCGAAGGAAGAACCGGTGGCCGAGGAAGTGGTCGTGGTCGAACACGAAACCATCGTCGTTCGCGATCTGCTGTTCGGATTCGACTCTTCGAAGCTCGATCCAGCCGATGAAGCCAAGCTGGATACCGTCGTCAGCCGCCTGAAGAACGAAGCACCGGACGCCAAGCTGACCATCACCGGCCATACCGACAGTGTCGGTAAGGACGCCTACAACCAGAAACTCTCGGAACGTCGTGCCCAGGCAGTGGCCGACTACCTGGTACGCAGCGGCATCCCGGCCTCCAGCATCGTCGGTGTCGTCGGTGCGGGTGAAACCCAGCCGGTGGCCGACAACGCCACCAAGGACGGCCGTGCGATGAACCGTCGCGTGGAAATCCAGATCGACCGCTGACACTCCGACCAACCCCGGTGCACGCCTTGTGCCCCGGGGGCTCCGGGTCTTTACTCCTGTGTTACCGGCCTGGCCGGTGGCACAGGAGACCCCCATCATGAGCGACTACCTTTACCGGGTTGCGCTTGCTCTTCTTCTGGCCTGCGGTTTCCTCTCCGGTTGCGCTTCCACCTCCAGCGATGGCGGGGCGGTGGTGAACCAGGGGAATTGGCCTGTCTGCAGCCTGGTCGGCGGTCTCGTCGGCGGCGGGCTGGGCGCCATCGAAAGCTCGGCCTGGGCGGCCGGCGGCGCTGCGGCCGGTGCCATAGCCGGCGGCCTCATCTGCTATGCCCAGGATGGCGATGCCGATGGCGACGGGGTCTTCGACCGTCGCGACAGCTGTCCCAACACGCCACCGAACATGCCGGTCAGCGTCAATGGGTGCCCGGAACGCACGTATCCCCAGTCCCCGGCCGAGGTGCCGCCGGCCCAGGATGAGGTGATAGTGCTGAGCGATATGGGCAACGTCCTCTTCGATTTCGATTCTGCCGAGCTCACCGCCTCGGCCCGGGATCAATTGGCGGGCATCGCCAATCGCCTGACCAGCGCGAACCTGGTCGGCGTCAAGGTGGTCGGCCACACCGACAGCGCCGGCTCGGATACCTACAACCAGGGGCTGTCCGAGCGCCGCGCGCGGAGTGTGGCCGACTTCCTGGCGAGCCAGGGCGTGCCGGCTGACAAGCTCACCACCGAAGGCATGGGCGAGCGCCAGCCGGTGGCGGACAACGGCAGCGACGAAGGCCGGGCGCGCAATCGGCGGGTCGAGCTTCACGTCGATCGCTGAACGACTCCCTGTACCAGGTCCCGGGGGCTGGCCCCGGCCCCGCGCTTTTCCCGGCGACGCTCTGGTGCGCCGCCGGGCATCGGCGTATGTTCCGCAAAACTAAAAAATGCCAGGAGGGGAGGCATGCGCGTATTCATGGGGCTGGGCAAGGTCATTGCCCTGTTGTTCTGGCTGGTGGTGATCGCCAACCTCGTTTCACCTTTCACCCAACCATTCCAGTTGCTGCTCAACGGCGCCGGCATTCTGCTGATCCTGGTGCACCTGGTGGAAATCTTCCTGTTCAACTCGCTGCTGCGCACGCGTGCCCGGCCCTGGCTGGATCGCCTGCAGTTGCTGCTGTTCGGTGTCTTCCATCTGCTCAGCATCCCGCGTCACGGCGCCAAGGGGACTGGCCATGCGTAAGCTCTGCCTGCTGGCCGCGCTGATCGCCCCCGTCGTCCTGGCACAGGGCAAGGTGAAGGTGGATGCCCACAACTTCCTCAAGCTGCCGCCGCGCACCGGCAGCCTCAGCCTCGACCAGGTCGAGGTGGCCGACTTTGCCACCCTGCTGATTCCAGCCGGCGTCACCGAGTTGCGTATCGGTGAATTGCGCATGGGGCGCGAGGCGCGACTGGGTATTGCACCATCCGAGCAGGGATTCCGCCTGGAAGTCGCACGGGGCGAAATTGGCACCGGCAGCCATATCACCGCATCGGGCTCGGCGGGCAGCATGAGCAGGCCGGCCACCGCCGGCCGCGACCTGCAGCTGCGCCTGATGGACGTCCAGGTGAGTGAGATGACCGTGGATGTGCGCGGTGGCATTGGCGCCCCTGGCCATCCCGGGCTGGATGGCGCCGACGGTGATGCGGCTGGATGCCTCTGGGGCCGAGCCGAGCGTGGCTGGGATGGCCAAGCCGGTGGCAATGGCGCAACGGGTGGTGCCGGTGGCCAGGTTCGTCTGGAGGTGCCTGAGTCCTTCCCGGTGGAGCAGGTGCGCGTTCGCCTCGAAGGTGGGGCTGGCGGAGCTGCGGGCGAGGGCGGTGCCGGTGGCCATGGCGGCGCCGGAAAGGGCTGCCTGGTCTACAAGGCCGATGGCGCCAAGGGCGGACGTGCCGGACAACCCGGCCTGCCTGGTGCTGCCGGCAGCGCAGGCAGCATCAAGGTCGTGCGCATCCAGTAAGCCGGGGCACCGGCCGGATCAAGCCAGCCAGGGGCCTGGGTGCGTGGCGTGAGTCCCCCTCTCCGTTCAAGGAGAGGGGCACCGCGGATTGGAACGAGCTCGCGCCCGGCTCAGAAGGTCGGGCGGACGGCGACAATGGTCACCAGCGTCAGGCCGATCAGCAGGTTGAACCCCACCACCCGGCGGATGCGGCCCAGCACCGCGCCGCCCTCCGGCCAGTTCTCGGCACTCACCGCGGCCCGCAGTTGCGGCAGCAGCAGGGCGCTGATCCGCACGAAGAGGGCGAGCATCGCCACATAGAGACCGATCATCATGTGCACATAGCGCGGTGCTGCTTCCATGCTCTGGAACGACAGGTGCAGCATGCCTACGCCGGTGAAGGGCAGCACCAGCACCGCCGGCCAGACCCACTGGAAGAAGCGGCGGAATACCTCCAGCCACAGGCGCAGGCGCGCCGGGGGTTCCAGTGTGGTCACGGCCGCCGGCCGCAGAATCATCCAGGCGAAGAACATGCCGCCGACCCAGATCAGGGCGGCCAGCAGGTGCAGGGCGTAAAGGGCGGCGTGGGCAGTCATCCGGTCAACTCCATTCGGCGGGGAAAAGAAGGCGCGCTATCATAGCCGCCCTGTTAAAGTACTGAAAATTTATCCAGCATCGCCGTTGTCAGTCTCCATGCTCAGCACCGAACTCAAGTCCCAGATCCAGGGCGCATACAGCCGTTTCCTCGAAGCCAAGGGGCTAAAGGCCCGTTATGGCCAACGCCTGATGATCGCCGAGGTGGCCAAGGCGCTGGGGGCCATCCCCACGGATGACGAGGGCCACCGCGAAGGTGAGCCGGCCGTGGTGGCGGTGGAGGCGGGCACCGGTACCGGCAAGACGGTCGCCTACAGCCTGGCGACCATTCCCGCGGCCAAGGCGGCCGGCAAACGCCTGGTCATCGCCACGGCGACCGTGGCCCTGCAGGAGCAGATCGTCCACAAGGATCTGCCGGACCTGATCCGCAACAGCGGCCTCAACTTCAGTTTCGCCCTGGCCAAGGGCCGCGGCCGCTACCTCTGCCTGTCCAAGCTCGACATGCTGCTGCAGGAAGGCCAGGCGCAGAGCGCCACCGCCCAACTGTTCGCCGATGAAGGCTTCAGGATCGACGTCGACGAGAAAGGCCAGAAGCTGCTCAACCAGATGATCGAGCGACTCGCCGGCAATCGCTGGGATGGTGACCGCGACTCCTGGCCCGAGGCCATCGAGGACCAGGACTGGGCCCGGGTCACCACCGACCACAGCCAGTGCACCAAGCGCCATTGCCCGAACTTCCAGCAGTGCGCCTTCTACAAGGCACGCGAAGGCATGACCAAGGTGGACGTCATCGTCACCAACCATGACATGGTGCTGGCGGACCTGGCCCTGGGCGGCGGTGCCGTACTGCCGGACCCGCGTGACACCCTCTACGTCTTCGACGAAGGCCACCACCTGCCGGACAAGGCCATCGGCCACTTCGCCCACTACACCCGCCTGCGCTCCACCGGCGACTGGCTGGAGCAGGTGGCCAAGAACCTGACCAAGCTGCTGGCGCAGAACCCGCTGCCGGGCGATTTCGGCCGCCTGGTCGAGGGCGTCCCCGAGCTGGCGCGGGAACTCCGTACCCATCAGCAATTCATGTTCAACGCCTGCGAGGAAATCGCCGATTTCCGTGCCGGCGAGGATATGGAAGGGCGCGACCGCCCGCGCCACCGGTTCGAGGCCGGCGTGGTGCCGGAGCACCTGCGCGAGCTGGGTATCGAGCTGAAGAAGGGTTTCTCGAAGCTCAACGATGTCTTCACCCGCCTCACCGAACTGCTCAAGGAAGCCATGGATGGCGAAGCCGGCATCGGCGTCGCCAGCCATCAGGCGGAGGAGTGGTATCCGTTGTTCGGCAGCCTGCTGGCCCGCGCCCAGGGCAGCTGGGAGCTGTGGACCGCCTTCACCGCCGAAGATCCTGAAGACAGCCCGCCCATGGCCCGTTGGCTGACCCTGGCCGAAAGCGGAGCGCTGCATGACATCGAGGTCAACGCCAGCCCGATCCTGGCGGCCGAGACCCTGCGCCGCAACCTGTGGAACGTGGCCTATGGCGCCCTGGTGACTTCCGCCACCCTCACCGCTCTCGGCAAGTTCGATCGTTTCCGTATGCGCGCCGGTTTGCCGAAGGTCGCCGTCACCGCTGTGGTCCCCAGCCCCTTCCAGCATGCCGACGCCGGCTTGCTGCGGGTGCCCGACCTCAAGGCCGACCCGCGCGACGCCGCCGCCCACACCGCCGCCATCATCCGCGATCTTCCGGAGCTGGTGGAGGGGGCCCGCGGCACCCTGGTGCTCTTCGCCTCCCGTCGGCAGATGCAGGATGTGTTCGACGGGCTGGACCGCGATTGGCGTAAGCGTGTGCTGATCCAGGGCAACCTGTCCAAGCAGGAGACCCTGAACAAGCACAAGGCTCGGGTGGACGACGGCGAGCCCAGCGTGCTCTTCGGCCTGGCCAGCTTCGCCGAGGGTGTCGACCTCCCGGGGGCCTATTGCGAGCATGTGGTGATCGCCAAGATCCCCTTCGCCGTGCCGGACGACCCGGTCGAAGCGGCGCTGTCCGACTGGATCGAAGCCCGCGGCGGCAACCCCTTCATGGAAATCGCCGTGCCGGACGCCTCCCTCCGGCTGGTGCAGGCCTGCGGCCGCCTTTTGCGCACCGAGGCTGACCGCGGCACCATCACGCTGCTCGACCGGCGGGTGGTCACCCAGCGCTATGGCCGGGCCATCCTGGATGCCCTGCCGCCGTTCCGCCGCGAGATCGCCTGAGCAGGCCCATGATCGGCCGGAAGTCGGAATGCCCTCGTTCAGAACGGCGTGGGCCTGTTCGCCGATCGGGCAAGATCGACTGACCGGCGACCCACCCTTGACGCTGTGCGCCCCCCATCTGCGATGATGCCGGGGTTTTTGCGAGCGCCGCCGCCGGCGCTCGCGATGTCCCGCTTCGTTTCGTCGCATCCATGGCGAGATACGAACTTTTTGCGGTCTATGCACAGCATTCTCTTGGGAACCCCGGTCCGATGCTTTCGACACCAAAACGCCCCCTTGCCCTGGCCATCCTCCTCGGGATGTCGGGAATCCCCCTGGCTGCCCAGGCAGAGACCTTGTTCAATTTCGTGCGCCCGCTGGACGCCGTGCAGGTGACCACCCAGGACGCCAGCCTGCCGAGCGTGACCGCCGAGACCACCGCCAATGGCGAGATCCTCCGCCGGCTCACCTTCAACGCGGCCGAAAAGCCCAGCCTGCGCCTGACTCCTCAGGCCGGCAGCTGGGACTGGTCCAAGGCCGAGGCCATGAGCCTGCGCATCCAGAGCGCGCAGGATTGGGCCATCACCCTCGATGTCGCCATCGAAAGCACCGATGGCAAAGTCCTCACCACCCAGGTGGCGTTGCCGGCCGGCCCGGCGCAGACGCTGCTGGTGCCGCTGGCTGCCACTTCTCCCAATGCCCACGGCATGCGTGCGGCGCCTCCCGTGCCCTGGACCCGGGACGGCCAGCGATCGCTGCCGGCGACCCTGGTCAACGGCGAGCTGGACCGCAGCAAGGTCGCCGCCGTCACCCTCTCCCTGAGCCAGCCGACCGCAGCCCAGAACGTGCTGCTCGGGCGCTTCGGCACGGTCGAGGATGACCAGCAGGGCGCCCTCTATGACGGGCTGCTGGATGCCTATGGCCAGTACGCCCGGGGCGATTGGCCGGGCAAGGTGAAGAACGACGAGCAACTGAAGAAGGGCGCAGAGGAGGAGCGGAAACAGCTCGCCGACTGGACCGCCAAGCTGCCGCAGCAGGACCCCTATGGCGGCTGGCTGGGTGGCGAGACCTTCGAGGCCAGCGGCTTCTTCCGCACCGAGAAACGGGGCGGTCGCTGGTACCTGGTGACGCCCGACGGCAACCCCTTCTTCTCCCTCGGGGTCAACGCGGTAACCCCCGGTCTGAGCCAGACCTATGTCGAAGGTCGCGAGGCCATGTTCAAGGCGCTGCCGAAGGACAACGAACCGCTTGCCACCCATTTCGGCAAGGGCGACAACCGCGACGGGACCACTGCCAACAAGGGGCGTGCCTACAACCAGGGCCGCTGGTACGACTTCTACGGCGCCAACCTGGAGCGAACCTATGGTGGCAACGACCCGCAGCGTTGGGTCGGCCAGAGTCTGGATCGCCTCAAGGCCTGGGGCTTCAACACCCTGGGTAACTGGAGTGACCCGGCGTTCAACACCAGCAAGCGCATGCCCTACACGCTGCCGCTGTCGATCCAGGGCGACTTCGCCACCATCAAGACCGGCTTCGACTGGTGGGGTGGCATGCCCGACCCCTTCGACCCGCGTTTCGCCATGGCCGCCGAGCGCGCCATCGCCATCGCCGCCCGTGACCACCGCGACGATCCCTGGCTGTTGGGCTTCTTCGCCGACAACGAGCTGGCCTGGGGCGGCCACGGCGAAGACCCGAAGGCCCGTTACGCCCTGGCCTACGGCACCCTGCGGCTGACCACCGACGTCCCGGCCAAGCGCGCCTTCCTCAAGCAGTTGCGTGACAAGTACCGCAATCAGCAGGGCCTGTCCAAGGCCTGGGGCATCGACCTGCAGGCCTGGGAACTGATGGAGGACCCGGGCTTCGAGCCGCCACTGCCGAACCCTGAGCATCCGGCCATCGAGGAAGACTTCAAGCGCTTCCAGCGCCTCTACGCCGACACCTACTTCAAGACCATCGCCGACTCGCTGAAGTGGCATGCGCCCAACCACATGCTGCTGGGCGGCCGTTTCGCCGTCACGGTGCCCGAGGCCATAGAGTCCTGTGCCGAGTACTGCGACGTGATCAGCTTCAACCGCTATACCCGCGAGCCGCAGCATGGGCTGGACATGGATCTGCTGCGTCAGCTGGACAAGCCGTTGCTGATCACCGAATTCCACTTCGGCTCCCGTGACCGCGGGCCGTTCTGGGGTGGCGTGAGCGAGGTCTACAAGGAAGAGGAGCGCGGCCCGGCCTATGCCACCTTCCTGAAGAAGGCCACCGAGGAGCCGTTGATCGTCGGCGTCCACTGGTTCCAGTACCTCGACCAGCCGGTTACCGGCCGCCTGCTGGACGGCGAGAACGGCCATTTCGGCCTGGTGGGCATCACCGACCGTCCCTGGCAAGGCTTCGTTGGCGCGGTGCGCACGGCTAACCTGGGCCTGGCCGCCGACTTCAGCAAGCCCTTGGTAGCCAAGGAAACGGCCAAGCAGCCGGCTGACGCCGCGACGAAGCCGGCAGAAGCCAGCAAGCCGGCGGAACCTGGCAAGGAGCCGGAACCGGCCAAGCCGGCCGAGCCCGTCAAGGCTGCGCAGCCCAAGGAGGCTGCCGAGCAGCCCGCGGCGGAGACGCCCGCACAGTCGACGGCGACGCAGTCGGAGGAGGGCGGGAAGCCCTGAAGGGCGACCCCACTTCGGCACGGTTCACAAGGGGCGACAAGGCTGGAACAATGCCGCCTCCATTTTCTTCAGGAGCACGCCGGTGCAGATCCAGGGCTATTTCGACTTGCGCTTCGAGGCGGCGAAGGACGCCTTCGCCGAACTCTTCGCTGATCCCCAGGAGCGCGGTGCCGCCCTCTGCGTACAGGTCGGCGGGGAAACCGTGCTCGACCTCTGGGCCGGTGTGGCCGACAAGGATGGCCAGCAGGCCTGGCACAGCGACACCATCCTCAACCTGTTTTCCTGCACCAAGACCTTCACCGCAGTGACCCTGCTGCAGCTGGTGGGGGAGGGCAAGCTGGAACTGGATGCGCCCGTGGCGCGCTACTGGCCCGAGTTCGCCGCCGCCGGCAAGGAGCGCATCAGCGTTCGTCAGCTGCTCTGTCACCGCGCCGGCCTGCCGGCGATCCGCGCCGCGCTGCCGGCGGAGGCGCTCTACGACTGGGACGCCATGACCACCGCCCTGGCTGCCGAAGACCCCTGGTGGACGCCGGGCGAGGCCCATGGCTATGCGCCCATCACCTACGGCTGGCTGGTTGGCGAACTGATTCGCCGTGCCGACGGCCGTGGTCCGGGTGACTCCATCGTTGCGCGGGTGGCGCGGCCCCTCGGGCTGGATTTCCATGTCGGGCTGGCCGATGAGGAGTTCCATCGCGTCGCCCATATCGCCCGTGCCAAGGGCAACCTGGGTGATGCCGCGGCGCAGCGTCTGCTCAAGTGCATGATGACCGAGCCCGCGTCCCTGAGTACCCGTGCCTTCACCAATCCGCCGTCGATCATGACCAGCACCAACAAGCCGGAATGGCGCCGCATGCAACAGCCGGCGGCGAATGGCCACGGTAACGCGCGCAGTCTGGCGGGCTTCTACGCCGCCTTGCTGGACGGCCAACTGCTGGATTCGGAACTGCTCGCCGAGTTGACCCGCGAGCACAGTCTGGGCGAGGACCTCACCCTGCAGACCGCAACGCGTTTCGGACTGGGCTGCATGCTCGACCAGCCCGAGGTGGCCAATGCCACTTATGGCTTGGGCCGATATGCCTTCGGCCATCCCGGCGCCGGCGGTTCCACCGGCTTCGCCGACCCCGAGCGCGACCTGGCTTTCGGCTTCGTCACCAACACCCTCGGACCCTATGTGCTGATGGATCCCCGCGCACAAAATCTCGCGCGTGTTGTCAAAGGCTGCCTGGGTTGAACCGCTCGTCTAATAGGCCCTTTTTTCCTTTTCAGATTAATGGGTTGGCGAGAAAATTTAACACCGGTTGTAAATTTGGATCGCCATCATTGCAGTGCTGGCGTGAGGCCTCAGCGATTACGGAGCCCTGCCCATGAAACTGTTCAAGATCTCCACCTTGATTCTCTGCATGGCTGCGGCTGGATGCAGCATGCCCGGCCTGCAGAAGTCCGAATCCCCTGCCGAACCCCAGAAGGCCAGCGCATCGGCCAGCAAGGGGTGGTGGCCCTTCGGTGGTAGCCAGAAGACCAAGGCGCCCAAGACGGCCAAGGTGGACGCCAAGGCGACCCAGGCCTGGCTCGACCAGTACGAACCGCGCCTGCGCGAGGCGGTGAAGGGCAGCAAGCTGGATGTGGAGCGTCGCGAGAACGTGCTGGTGGTGACCCTGCCGGTGGACCCGTCGTTCAATCCGGACCGCCCGAGCATGCTGCTACCCAATACCCTGGGCCCCATCACCAAGGTGGCCAAGCTGGTGGAAGGCGATACCAAGACCGCGGTGCTGGTCCTGGGGCACGCGGATGCTTCCGGCAAGGAAGAACTCAACCGCAAGCTCAGCCAGGAGCGCGCCCAGTCCGTGGCCGCCATCTTCCGCCTGAGCGGCCTGCAGCGTGATCGCCTGTACCTCAAGGGGCTGGGGTCGGACATGCCGCGTGCGGCCAACGACAGCCAGCAGGGCCGCGCCCTCAATCGCCGCGTCGAGATGGTCCTGACTCCCCAGGACACCCTGGTCGCACTGATCGCCCAGTACAGCAAGCCGGCCAAGGGCAATCCGGTGGTTGCGGCAGATCAAGCCAAATAAGCCGGGGCTGGGTAAGCTATTGGCTTTCTGCAAACAGGATCGCCAACCATGACCCAGACCCTGGCCGACATGCGCCGTGACTACACCCGTGACGGGCTCAGCGAGGAGCAGGCTCCCGTCGAGCCCTTCAGCCTGTTCCAGAGCTGGTTCGGCGACGCGGTGAAGACCGAGCAACTGCCGGTCGAGCCCAACGCCATGACCCTCGCCACGGTGGATGCCGACGGCCGCCCGCACTGCCGGGTATTGCTGCTCAAGGGCCTGGACGACCGCGGCTTCACGTTCTTCAGCAACTACGACAGTGCCAAGGGCGAGCAGCTTGCCACCAATCCTTTCGCCGCCATGACCTTCTTCTGGCCGGCCCTGGAGCGCCAGGTGCGTATCGAAGGGCGGGTGGAGCGGGTGACGGCGGCCGAGTCCGATGCCTACTACCAGGTGCGCCCGCTGGGGAGTCGCCTGGGTGCCTGGGCGTCGCCCCAGAGCCAGGTGATTCGTGACCGCGCCGAGCTCGAGTCGCTGCTGGCGACGACCGAACAGCGATTCCTCGACTCCGCGCCAAGCTGCCCGCCGCACTGGGGGGGGTATCGTCTTCTGCCGGAACGCATCGAGTTCTGGCAGGGCCGGCCGAGCCGTCTGCACGACCGTCTCAACTATCGCCTCGTGGAGGGTTCCTGGACGCGCGAACGCCTGGCGCCATGATCCCGGTCAGGCCTGGTAGCTATCGGCTTTCTGACGCAGCCAGTCGGGAAGTTGGCGCCGTGAGATGCCGGCTTTGCGGGCGTGGAGCAGTTGTTCCAGCATGAAGGCCTGCTTGGCCTTGTCGCTGCCGGCGAGGGATAGTGCGAGGTCGCGATCCATCCAGCGCTTGATGCGGACGTACAGCCACCAGTGGAAGTACAGGCCGGCAGCGGTGGTGATGACGATGATGAAATAGTCCATGGGCTAACCTTGTGTGACAGGGACGTTCCGGAGTGGCTCCCCGATGTCTGCCATGAGGCTGAGTTCAGGCTGAATGGGCGCTGAGTTGCAGGGTCTGTCTGATGACAGCTTCTGCGGCGCGGAGTCTAATGGATAGGTAATCAATTCTGGAGGAAATGCTATGCGTAAACCCGTTCTGCTGGTGGCCTCTTTCACGGCTGTGGCACTGGCGCTGGGTGGCTGTCAGTCGAGTCTGACCGGTGACACCTATTCCCGCGATGAGGCTCGTCAAGTACAGACCGTGCGCATGGGCACCATCGAATCCCTGCGGCCGGTGAAGATCGAAGGCACCAAGACACCGGTAGGCGCCGGTGCTGGCGCGGTAGTTGGCGGTATCGGCGGCAGTACCATCGGCCACGGTCGCGGCAGCGCAGTGGCTGCGGTGATCGGTGCGGTGGCCGGCGGCCTGCTCGGTGCGGCAGCCGAAGAAGGCATGACCCGTACCCAGGGTGTGGAAGTCACCGTGCGCGAGGACGATGGCTCGATGCGTGCCTACGTCCAGGAAGTCCAGCCCAATGAAGTCTTCCGCGTCGGCGAGCGCGTGCGCATCGTGACGGTGAACGGCACCAGCCGCGTCGCACACTGAGGCTAAGCTGTCCCGATCGGGGCAGCCGGTTCTTTCCCATCCCCATCCGGTCCCGGGGGGCGATAGCGCTTCGAGCCTGTCGCGCCCTGGGATGGGCGTTTCCCGATATCGCTAGCGTTTTGAAATAATTCAATCTATCGCGATAGATCGATAGTAATGGATAATCGACGGGTTTTTCGCTTGCCATTTCCGATACTTGCGAGGGAATGGCGCTTACCCTGGGGAGTTATGGATGATATTGGCGCTCATCGTTGCGCTGCCCTTTCTCGGGGCGATCCTTCCGCTACTGGCCGAGCGCCACGGCCGTTCCGTTTGCGCGGGTGTCGCCGCGCTGGTGCCGCTGACCGGCCTGATCCTGCTGCTGGCCCAGGCTGACGGCGTCTTTTCTGGCGAGCTCCTGAAATTGGTGCTGCCGTGGCTGCCAGGTTTCGGCCTGAGCTTCAGCCTGCGGCTGGACGGGCTGGGCTTCCTGTTTGCGTTGCTGATCCTCGGCATCGGGCTCCTGGTCATCCTTTATGCCCGTTACTACCTGTCGGACGAAGAGCCGATGGGGCGCTTCTTCGCCTTCCTGCTGCTGTTCATGGGCGCCATGCTCGGCGTGGTGCTGTCCGAGAACCTGCTGCTGATGCTGGTTTTCTGGGAGCTGACCAGCCTGTCATCCTTTCTGTTGATCGGTTTCTGGGGCCACCGCTCCGATGCGCGCCGCGGCGCGCGCATGGCCCTGGCGGTCACGGGGGGCGGCGGCCTGGCGCTGTTCGCCGGGGTGCTGCTGGTGGGGCATATCGCCGGCAGCTTCGAGCTGAGCCAGGTGCTTGCGGCGGGCGAGCGGATCCGCGCCCACGACCTTTATCCCGTGGCGCTGGTGCTGCTGCTGCTGGGGGCGTTCACCAAGTCGGCGCAGTTCCCCTTCCATTTCTGGCTGCCGCACGCCATGGCGGCGCCGACGCCGGTGTCCGCCTACCTGCACTCCGCCACCATGGTGAAGGCGGGCGTGTTCCTGCTGGCGCGTCTCTACCCGGCGCTGGCCGGCTCCGACCTCTGGTTCTACCTGGTCAGCCTGAGCGGCCTGGCGACCCTGCTGTTCGGCGCTGGCATGGCGCTGTTCCAGCATGATCTCAAGGGGTTGCTGGCCTACTCGACCATCAGCCACCTGGGCCTGATCACCCTGCTGTTCGGCCTGGATTCGCAGCTGTCCAACGTCGCGGCGGTGTTCCATCTCATCAACCACGCCACCTTCAAGGCCTCGCTCTTCATGGCCGCCGGGATCATCGACCACGAGACCGGCAGCCGCGACATGCGCCTGGTCAACGGCATGTGGAAGTACATGCCGCACACCGCGGTGCTGGCCATGGTGGCATCCCTGGCCATGGCCGGGGTGCCCTTGCTCAACGGCTTCCTCAGCAAGGAGATGTTCTTCAGCGAAACCCTGCAGCAGGAACTGCTGGGCAGTTTCAGCTGGGTATTGCCGGCGGCGGCGACGCTGGCCGGGGTCTTCTCGGTGGCCTATTCCCTGCGCTTCGTCCATGACGTCTTCTTCAATGGCGAGCCGGTTTCCCTGCCCAAGTTCCCGCCCCACGAGCCGCCGCGTTACATGAAGGTGCCGGTGGAGATCCTCGTGACCCTCTGCCTGATGGTGGGCATGTTCCCCAATTTCACGGTCGCGCCGATGCTGGCGGCGGCCGCCTCCGCGAGCCTGGGGGGCGAGCTGCCGGAGTACAGCCTGGCGATCTGGCACGGCTTCAACCTGCCGCTGGCCATGAGCTTCGTGGCGCTGGTCGGCGGCGTGCTGGTCTACGTGCTGCGCAAGCCGCTGTTCAGCTGGTACGCCGGATTGCCCGACACCGATGCCAAGGACGTATTCGAGCAGCAGGTGCAGCGTGTCGCCGCAGCGGCCCGCTGGATCACCGGGCACCTGGAGAACGGTTCGCTGCAGCGCTACCTGGCCTGGCTGCTGGGCAGCGCCATGCTGGTGGTGGCGCTGTCCCTGGCACCCCTTCCGCAGATCGCCGGCGAACGGCCGCTGACCCCGCTGGATGGCATCACCACCCTGGGCCTGGCGGTGCTGGCGTTGTCCGGCGTGCTGACCGCGATTTTCCATCGCCAGCGCCTGATTGCCTTGATGATCCTCGGTGTTGCTGGCCTGCTGGTGGCATTGACCTTCGCCCGCTTCTCCGCGCCGGATCTGGCCCTGACCCAGCTGGTGGTGGAGGTGGTGACCCTGGTGCTGTTGATGCTGGCGCTCTACTACCTGCCGTCCCGCACGCCGGGAGAAAGCTCCAGCCTGCGCGGGCTGCGCGACTTGATCCTGGCCTGCGCCCTGGGTGTCATGGTGGCCCTGCTGGCGTACGCGGTGCTGACCCGCCCGTACGACGGCATCGCCGGGTTCTTCCTCGCCAACAGCCTGTCCGGTGGCGGCGGCACCAATGTGGTCAATGTGATCCTGGTGGACTTCCGCGGCTTCGATACGCTGGGCGAAATCACCGTCCTGACCATCGCCGCAGTGGGCGTCTACGCCATGCTGTCGGGCCTGCGCCTGACCAACCCCACTTGCGACCCCCAGGGCCGCAACTGGGCCCACGCCAAGCACCCGTTGGTCCTCGAAACCCTGTCGCGTCTGCTGCTGCCCCTGGCGCTGCTGATCTCGGTGTTCATCTTCCTGCGCGGCCACAACCTGCCGGGCGGCGGTTTCATCGCTGGCCTGATCACCGCCGTGGCGCTGGTGTTGCAGTACATCGCCAGCGGTATCGCCTGGGTGGAGCGGCGCATGAACCTGAAGTACCAGCGCATGGCTGGCGCCGGCGTGACCATCGCCGGCCTCACCGGCCTCGGCAGCTGGGCCTTCGGTTACAGCTTCCTCACTTCCGCCTTCGGCCACTTCGAGCTGCCGCTGGTGGGCGAATTCGAACTGGCCACCGCCATGCTGTTCGACCTCGGCGTCTACCTGGCCGTGGTCGGCTCCACCCTGCTGGTGCTGGTCAACCTGGGGCGGGTGAGCCTGGCCCCGGCCGCGAGCAAGGAGATTCACTGATGGAGGCCCTCTTCGCCGTCACCCTGGGCCTGCTCACCGCCAGCGGCGTCTACCTGTTGCTGCGCGGGCGGACCTTTCCCGTGGTGCTGGGGCTGACCCTGCTGTCCTACGCCGTCAACCTGTTCCTTTTCGCCATGGGCCGCCTGGCCGGCGAAGCCGCCGTGCTCGGGCGCGACGTGCAGTACGCCGACCCGGTGCCCCAGGCCCTGGTGCTCACCGCCATCGTCATCGGCTTCGCCATGACCGCCTTCGTGGTGGTCCTGGCCCTGCGCGGCGTGGCCGAACTGGGTAGCGATCACGTGGACGGCCGCCCCGAGCAGGAGTCCGCGCCATGATGCACCTACCGATCCTGCCCATCCTGATTCCGCTGTTCGCCGGGGCGCTGCTGCTGATGCTGCCGTCCATGGAGCGCCTCAAGCGCAGCATCTCGGTGGTGTCCACCCTGGCCCTGGTGCCGCTCGCGCTACTGCTGATGCAGCAGGCCGGCGATGGTCAGCTGCGGGTCTACGCCCTGGGCAGCTGGCAGCCGCCCTTCGGTATCGTGCTGCTGCTGGATCGGCTGGCAGCCCTGATGTTGCTGGCCACCGCCGTGCTGGCCAGTGCCGCGGTGCTCTACGCGGTGCGCGGCGACGATCGCAACGGCATGCGCTTCCACGCCCTGTTCCAGTTCCAGCTGCTGGGGATCAACGGCGCCTTCCTCACCGGTGACCTGTTCAACCTCTTCGTCTTCTTCGAGATCCTGCTGATCGCGTCCTATGCGCTGCTGATGCATGGCGGCGGCGCGGAGCGGGTGAGGGCGGGCCTGCACTACGTGATCCTCAACCTTGCCGGCTCGGCCCTGTTCCTGATCGCGGTCGGTGCCCTCTATGGCATCACCGGCACCCTGAACATGGCCGACATGGCTCGCCAGGTGGCCGCCGCCGGGCCGGGTCAGGCGCCGGTGCTGGCTGCCGCCGGGCTGTTGCTGTTGCTGGTGTTCGCCCTCAAGGCGGCGCTGCTGCCCCTGTACTTCTGGCTGCCGCGTGCCTACACCGCAGCGAGTGCGCCGGTGGCTGCGTTGTTCGCCATCATGACCAAGGTGGGCATCTACTCCATCCTGCGGGTCTACAGCCTGGTCTTCGGCCCGGAGGCCGGCGAACTGGCCAACCTGGCGCAGCCCTGGCTCTGGCCGCTGGCCCTGGCCAGCGTGATCCTCGGCGCCCTCGGAGCCCTGGCCGCCACCACCCTGCAGGGCCTGCTGGCCTACCTGGTGGTGGTCTCTGCTGGCACCCTGCTGGCGGCCATCGCCCTGGGCACGCCCGAGGCGCAGGGCGCGGCGCTGTTCTACCTGCTGCACAGCACTTGGGTGGCCGGCGGGCTGTTCCTGCTCGCTGACCTGGTCAGCCGCCAGCGTGGCGACAAGGCCGGCAAGCTGGTTCAGGGGCCGGCCCTGCAGAATCCGGCCATCCTCGGCGCGGCCTTCTTCTTCGCCGCCATCGCCGTGGCCGGCCTGCCGCCGCTGTCCGGTTTCTTCGCCAAGCTCCTGCTGCTCCAGGCGGTGCCCCCGGGTGGTGGTGCGCTGCCCTTGTGGAGTGCGCTGCTGATCGGCGGTTTCATCAGCCTGGTGGCCCTCAGCCGCGCCGGCAGCACGCTGTTCTGGCGCACCGGCCACCAGGTGCTGGGCAGCGCCGAGCTGGACCCGGGCCGGCTGTTCGCCACCTTGCTGTTGCTGGGCGGCAGCCTGGTGCTGGTGGCCTTCGCCCAGCCGCTGCTGGACTACGCCCAGGCCAGTGCCACGCAGTTGCATGACCTGAAGCTCTACCGATTGATCCTCGGGGAGGCCGGAGCATGATGCGACGACTCTTTCCCCATCCCGCCGAAAGCCTGTTGCTGCTCGTCGTCTGGCTGCTGCTGGTGGATTCCTTCGCCCTCGGCCAATGGCTGCTGGGAGGCTTTCTCGGCTGGGTGATCCCCTTCTGCTTCAAGCCGCTGCTGATCGAGCGGCCGAAGCGCTGGCACCCGCTCAAGCTGATGCGCTTCCTGCTGATGGTGGTAGGCGACGTGCTGCTGGCCAATTTCCAGGTGGCACGCCTGACCCTGGGCCGCGTCGAGGCGTTGCGTCCGGCTTTCGTCGAGGTGCCCATCGAACTGGATAACGAGCTGGCGATCAGCGTGCTGGTGAGTGTGGTGTCCCTGACGCCGGGCTCGCTGGCCGCCGATCTCAGCGCCGACCGCCGGACCCTGCTAGTGCACGGCCTGGACGTTCCGGACAAGGCCGCCATGGTGGCCGAGATCAAGTCGCGCTACGAGGCGCCGCTGAAGGAGATCTTCCCATGCTCGCCTACGTGATCCCGCTATGCCTGGCCATGCTCGGCCTGGCACTGCTGCTGGCCCTGGCCCGGCTCATCAAGGGGCCCTGCCTGCCGGACCGCGTGCTGGCGCTGGACACCCTCTACATCAACGGCATCGCCATGCTGGTGCTCTACGGTATCTGGAAGGGCAGCGACCTGTTCTTCGAAGTGGCGCTGCTGATTGCCGTGCTCGGCTTCGTCAGCACCGTCGCGGTGGCCAAGTACATGCTGCGCGGAGACATCATCGAATGACCGGCGAACCCATGGCCCTCTGGGCGGAAATCCTCGTTTCGGCGCTGCTGATCCTCGGCAGCGCCTTCGTGCTGATCGGTGCCATCGGCCTGTACCGCCTGCCGGACTTCTTCATGCGCCTGCACGGTCCGACCAAGGCCACCACCCTTGGGGTGGGCGGCGTGGTGATCGCGTCGCTGGTGTTCTTTTCCGCCGACGCCGATGGCCTCAGCCTGCATGAGCTGCTGATCAGCCTGTTCCTCTTCATCAGCGCCCCGGTCAGCGCCTACATGCTGGCCAAGGCCGCGGTGCTGCAGCAGCTGCCCGTGGACCCGCGAACCCGCGGCAAGCCCTGGAACCAGTGAGCGCTACAGTTTCTTCGCCCTGCTGTGTCTGTCTGGGGCGGGGAGCGACCGCCTAGACTGGCGGATTTCCACGGAGGTGATCGATGGCGCAGCAGGGTCGGCTGGTGGCGGTGGCTTGTCTGGTTCTGGCCATGGCGCTCTGGGGCAGCTCCTTCATCGCCCTCAAGCTGGCCTTTCGTGAGGCCGCGCCACATTGGGTGATCTTCGCCCGCATGGCCCTGGGGAGCCTGGTCTTCCTGCTCGCCTGGCGCTGGCGCGGTTCCCTCGATTACCGCCCCGGCGACTGGAAATACCTGCTGGGTCTCGCCGCCTGCGAGCCTTGCCTGTACTTCATCTTCGAAGCCCTGGCGCTGCAGCACACCAGCGCCTCCCAGGCGGGCATGAT
This sequence comes from Metapseudomonas cellulosilytica, assembly GCF_049334135.1. Taxonomy (NCBI): domain Bacteria; kingdom Pseudomonadati; phylum Pseudomonadota; class Gammaproteobacteria; order Pseudomonadales; family Pseudomonadaceae; genus Metapseudomonas; species Metapseudomonas cellulosilytica. The sequence continues at coordinate 193,950 of NZ_JBHZGN010000003.1, forward strand.
CACTGCGCTCCTGCCTCTGCTTGTGGCAGTGGGCGCCTACGCGACGCTGCATGAACGCATCACCCGCAGCACCCTGGCCGGCTTTCTCCTGGCGGTGGCCGGTGCCGTCTGGCTGAGCCTGGCCAGCGAGTCGGACGGCCACGCCCCGCAGCCGCTGCTGGGTAATTTCTACGAACTGCTGGCGATGCTCTGCGCCACCGGCTACACCCTGCTGCTCAAGCACTTGTCGTCGCGCTACTCGGCCTTCTTCCTCACCGCCATGCAGGCCTTCGTCGGCAGCCTGTTCTTCCTGCCGCTGGCCTGGCTCACCTCGCCGCTGCCGGCGTCCGTCAGCCCGCTGGGCCTCGGCGCCATGCTCTACCTGGGCACCGTGGTCACAGTGGGCGCCTACGGCCTCTACAACTTCGGCGTCTCGCGACTGCCGGCCAGCCAGGCCACCGGCTTCATCAACCTGATCCCGGTGTTCACCCTGGTGTTCGCCTGGGGATTGCTTGGCGAGCGGCTGACCGGCATGCAATTGCTGGCCGCGGGCGTCGTATTCGCCGGGGTGGCGCTGAGCCAGTGGCGCAGCACCGCCCCGGCCCCGGCCGGCGTGCTGGACTAGCGCTAGGGATTGAGCCAGGTCAGCACCACGTCCAGCATCCGGTTGGCGAACGCCCATTCGTTGTCGTACCAGGCCAGGACCTTCACCAAGTCCCCCTGTACCCGCGTGTGATTGAGATCGACCACGCAGGAAACCGGGTAACCGTTGAAATCGCTGGACACCAGCGGCAGGGCATTGCACTCCATCACCCCTTGCGGCAGGTCACGGGCGCCGGCTTCCAGCGTGGCATTGATGGCCTCGCGGCTGGCCGGGCGCTCGGCAATGAAGGAAAGATCGAGCAGCGACACGTTGGGGGTCGGCACCCGCACTGCCAACCCGTCCAGGCGACCTGCCAGTTCCGGCAGTACCAGGCCGATGGCCTTGGCCGCGCCCGTGCTGGTAGGGATCATCGAGACGGCTGCTGCGCGGGCGCGATACAGGTCACCGTGGCTCTTGTCGAGGAGGTTCTGGTCGTTGGTGTAGGCGTGCACCGTGGTCACCAGGCCACTGCGGATGCCTATCCCACGGTGCAGCAGCATGGCCAGCGGGGCGAGGCAGTTGGTGGTGCAGGAGGCGTTGGAGACGATCTGCTGGCTACCCAGCTGTTCATGGTTGACGCCGTAGACCACCGTCAGGTCGGCGCTGTCCAGCGGGTGGGAAAGCAGCACGCGCGGTGCCCCGGCGGTGAGGTGCTGTTCCACCTGGGGGCGTTTCTTCATCTTGCCCGAGCACTCCAGCACCAGGTCCACACCCAACTGGCCCCAGGGCAGGTTGACCGGGTCGCGTTCGCGCAGCAGGCGAATGGTCTGGCCGTTCACCTGCAGATGGTCGTCGTGCAGGGCGACATGGCCGTGGAAGCGGCCAAAGGTGGAGTCGAAACGGGTGAGGTGGGCCAGCGACTCGAAGTCGCCGAGGTCGTTGATGGCTTCGATGCGCAGGCGCTGGTCGAGGCCGCGCTCGAACATTGCACGAACCAGGGCGCGACCGATGCGCCCGTATCCATTCAGGGCGATACGCAGCATGACATTCTCCTTCCTGTTGTCCTTCGTTCAGCTTAGCGATGAAGGCCGGTAGGAGAGGTGGCATTTGTGGGGAGAAAGCTCGGCAAGCACCCGCGGAGCTTTCCCGTCGGTGGTGGGATCACTCGTCGCGGGAGCCGCCGAAGGACGCACAGCCCCGTTGCGGCTTGCCGTCAATGCGCAGCTCGGCGCTGAGGTGCTGGACCGCGCCGCTCATGCCATCGACGCAGCGTTGCGGTGCCACCCAGAGCTCCAGGCGCTGGCCATTGGCTTCGCTGGACAGGTTGAAGCGGCCGTCCGGCAGTTGCTCCTCCATGTAGGGCAGGGCCAGGGACGGTTGTCCGGGGCGGTCCAGCACCAGGCCCTTGCCGCTGACGCTGACGTTCCACTCCGGCTCATGGCCGCTGGCGCGCAGCAGCAGGCGCTTGAAGTTCAGGTCGTCGCAGCCATGGCCTTCGCGCTGCAGGCGGTAGAGTTTCTGCAGGTCCAGTTGGCCGTCGGCACCCTGCATCCGGGTCGGTCCCATGCTCGCGCGGATATCCGCGAACAGGGGGCCGGGGCCCTCCGCCGAAAGGTTGGCCGCCTCGGGCAGCAGGCCGGTGGCGCCGCTGTCCACCAGGGTGAAGCGGCGTTTCTCGCCACAGGGGCTGAACATCACCTGGCCAGCGTCTACGCTCAGCTCACCCTGCAGGCGCACCAGATTGGCGGCAGGAGCGGGGGCTTTCTCGGCGAACATCTGGCAGGCGCCGAAGAGGGGCAAGAGGCTGAACAGCAGGGGGCGGGCAAAGCGCATCGGTGGGTCTCCTTCCAGGGAGCGGCCACGTTACCGGGCGATGCGAGTCAGCTCAAGCGGGAGGCAGGGCGATGATCCGATGCAAGCGAGTCTATGAGGCGATGGAGCCGGGCGATGGCCAGCGCGTGCTGGTGGACCGCCTGTGGCCCAGGGGTTGCCGCAAGGAGGCCCTTGGGCTGGCCGCCTGGCTGCGGGAAGTGGCGCCGTCCGACAACCTGCGCAAGCAGTTCTGCCACGATCCGGCGCTGTTCGACGAGTTCCGTCTGCTGTATCGCGCCGAACTGGCGGCCCATCCCGAGCACTGGCAAGGGCTGCTGGCGATGGCGCGCAACGGCACTCTCACGCTGCTCTTCGCGGCGAAGGACGAGTCTTACAACAATGCCGTGGTGCTGGCCGAATTCCTCGAGGAGGAACTGGAACGGTGCGGACCGCCCAGCTCGCCGGTGTGCTACGCCGGCGAGTTCTGACAGCCCGGTCAGCCTTTACCAGACGCGATACACCTGCCCGGTCTGCGCACCCTCGGCGCTCTTGGCGTAAGCCAGTGCCGCCAGCGCCGCCGGTACCGCCTTGTAGCCGCGGAAGAAGGGTGCGTAGCCCGGCAGGGCTTCCTCGATCACCGTCGGACTGACGCTGTTGATGCGCATGCCGCGCGGCAGCTCCAGGGCGGCGCAGCGCACGAAGGCGTCGATGGCGCCATTGACCAGGCTGGCCGAAGCGCCATAGCGGATGGGGTCATCGCTGAGGATCCCGGAGGTCAGGGTGAATGAGGCGCCATCATTGGCGAACTCGCGACCGATCAGCACCAGGTTGACCTGACCCATCAGCTTGTCCTTCAGGCCGATGGCGAACTCGGCTTCGCCCATCTCCTCCAGCGCGCCGAAATGCACCTTGCCCACCGCACTGATCAGCGCATCGAAGGGACCGGCCTGCTCGAACATGCGGCGGATCGATGCCGAATCGGTGATGTTTACCTGCAGGGCGCCGCTGCTATGGCCGACGCGAACGATCTCATGGCGCTCCTTCAGTTCGTTGTCGATGGCCCTGCCGATGGTGCCGCTGGCACCGACGAGGATGATTTTCATGGAGTGGCTCCAGGGTTGTCGGTTGTCGTTCCGTTAAGTGTAGAGTCCCATCTTTGGTCGATAATCCGTGCAATTGGAAAACTTTGGTTTTCAAATGGAAACAATGGGGCAGCATTTACCATGAGCGAAATGGACGATCTGGCAGCATTCGCCGTGCTGGTCGAGGCCGGCAGCTTCACCGCTGCGGCGGAGCGCCTGGGCTGCAGCAAAGGACAGTTGTCCAAGCGCATCCGGCTGCTGGAGCAGGGCCTGGGCGCTGCATTGTTGCACCGCACCACCCGCCGCCTGGACCTGACCGCAGCCGGCGCGGCGCTGCTGCCGGAGGCCCAGGCGCTGTCCGCCCAGGCCGAACGGGCGCGGCAATCGGTGCGTCGGCTGCAGGAGGAACTGGCGGGCTGCGTGCGTCTCACCGTACCGGTGTCCCTCGGCGAGACCTTCTTCGATGCGCTGCTGCTGGACTTCACCCGCCAGTACGGACAGATCCGCATCGAACTGGACCTGCACAACGGCTACCGCGACCTGCTGGCCGAAGGCTTCGACCTGGCCATCCGCTCGGGTATGGACCTCGATGAGCGCCTGGTGGCTCGACCGCTGTTCTCCCTGCAGGAAATCACCTGTGCCACGCCGGCGTACCTGGCCACCCATGGCGAGCCATTGCAGCCGGCGGACCTGGCGGGGCACCAGTGCCTGCTGAACACCCATTACAGCGGCTTCGAGGAATGGCTCTACCACCGCCAGCACCGCCTGGAGCGGGTCAAGGTTGCCGGCGCGCTGGCGAGCAATCACTACAGCCTGTTGAAGAAGGCGGCCATGGCGGGCGCCGGCATCGCCCGGCTGCCGTCCTATATGGTCTACGACGAACTGGCTGATGGCAGGTTGGTCTGGCTGCTGCGGGACTACCAGACCCGGCAGACCCCGGTGTTCCTGGTGCATCCCTGGCAGGCCGGCCTGCCTCGGCGCACCCAGGTGCTGGCGGACTACCTGCTGGGCTGGTTCGAGCGCAGCCGGCGGATGCTGGACAAGGCGGGGGAATAGGGCAGGGGGGGCGACGGTCGGGCTCTTCCTGTAGGGGCGAATTCATTCGCCAAGCAGGCCGAAGGGCTGCCCTGCTGACTGCCAATGGGCCAGCTGCGCTGTCCTTGGCGAATGAATTCGCCCCTACAAAGGATCGTCCGAAATCAGGAGCGCGGGGTTCCCAACCGCAGGCTGTACTCCGCCACCGACTTCTCATCCGCGGCGACCCGCTCCGGCAGGAACTCGCGGAGGAATTCGACCCAGGTGCGGATCTTCGCATCGAGGAACTGCCGCGACGGGTAGAGGGCGTAGATGCCCAGCGGGAACAGGCTGTGGTTGGGCAGCACGCGCACCAGGCTGCCGTCCGTGAGGCCGCTGATGGCCGAGTACACCGGCAGCACGCCGACGCCCATGCCGGCCTTGATGGCCTCGGTCATGGCGTCCGCGGTGTTCACCTGGAAAGGCGTCTGGTTGACGCTGACCATCTCCTGGCCGTCCGGGCCATCGAACAGCCACTTGTCCAGGGACATCACGTTGTTCACCAGGCGCAGGCAGCGGTGCTTCGACAGCTCCGAGGGCAGGCGCGGCGCGCCGTGCTTCTCGATGTAGCCGGGGGAAGCGCAGAGCACGCTGTAGGTGGTGCCCAGCTGTTTGGAGATGAAGCCCGAGTCCGGCAGCTCCTGGGCGATCACCACGGAGATGTCGTAACCCTCGTCGAGGATGTCGGTGGTGCGGTTGGCCAGGGTCAGGTCGAAGCTCACATCGGGATACTTCTCGCTGTACTGGGCGATGGCCTTGATCAGGTAATGCTGGCCGATACCGGTCATGGCATGGACCTTCAGGTTGCCCACCGGCCGTGCATGGGCCTCGCTGGCCTCCGCTTCGGCTTCTTCTATATAGCCGAGGATCTGCTCGCAGCGCAGCAGGTAACGCTGGCCGGCCTCGGTCAGCGCGATGCGGCGGGTGGTGCGGTGCAGCAGGCGGGTACGCAGGTGGGTTTCGAGGGTAGCCACCGCGCGGGAAATGTAGGAGGTGGTGAGGTCCATGCGCTGGGCAGCGGCGGTGAAGCTGCCGGTCTCCGCCACGCAGACGAAGGCGCGCATGTTGAAAAGGATGTCCATTTAGGGTCCTGGCCCGGGAGGGGGCTCAAATTTTGTCACGAAGTGTGTCGATGGATTATGGCTGATTCAGTACACAATCCTTTATCTATCCGTCGCCTTATCCTGGGCAATCCCCGGCAATAGAATCGCCGCCGTTCCAGGTCCAACCCCTGGTTTCCCAGCCTTCAGGATATGCCGCAGTGCACCGCAATCCTTGGCCCGGCGTTGCCCGTGCCAGTCTGTTCGCCGTTGTTTCGCTTCTTTCCGCCTGTATCGACAGCCAGGGCATCGCGCCTCAGGCCGAGCGCCTGGACGCCGCCCGACTCGACCTCGGCCCGGCCCTGCGCCGCGCCGAACGGGACGCCGCCTGGCCCAGCGCCCAGTGGTGGCGCGTCTATGGCGACCCGCAACTGAATGCCTGGATGGATCAGGCCCTGACCGGCAGCCCGACCCTCGCCATGGCCGCCGCACGGGTACGTCGGGCCCACGCCCTGGCGGGCGTGGTGGAGTCCGCCGAGCAGCCCCAGGTCGATCTCGAAGCCAACCTGCAGCGCAAGCGCTGGCCCCACGACTTCTTCTACGGCCCCGGCGAACTGGCGCGTACCACCAGCTGGAACAACACCAGCCTGCTGGGCTTTTCCTATGACCTCGACCTCTGGGGCCGCGAGCGCAGCCGCAGCCACCAGGCCCTGGACCAGGCCCAGGTGGCCGTGGCCGATGCGCGCCTGGCGGCGCTGGAGCTGCAGGGCAACCTGGTGCGCAGCTACATCCGCCTGGCCCTGCTGCATGCCGAGAAGGACATCGCCGAAGCCAGCCTTGCACAGCAGGAACAAATCCTGCGCCTGGCCGAACAGCGCCTGCGCGATGGAATCGGCACCCGGCTGGAAGTCAGCCGCGCCGAGGCGCCGTTGCCGGAGACCCATCGGCAGCTCGATGCCCTGAACGAATCCATCGCCCTCACGCGCAACCAGTTGGCGGCCCTGGCCGGCAAGGGCCCGGGGGAGGGCGCACGCCTCGCGCGGCCGACCCTGGACCTGCAACGCCTGCCCGGCTTGCCGGCGGAGCTGCCGTTGGAACTGCTCGGCCGTCGTCCGGACCTGGTGGCCAGCCGCTGGCAGGTGGCGGCCGAAGCGCGCGGCATCGAAGTCGCCAAGGCCGGCTTCTACCCCAACGTCAACCTGCTGGGCGGCATCGGTTCCAACGCCACCCAGGGCGGTGTGCTGGATTTCCTGCGCTACGACAAGCTCACCTACAACCTCGGCCCGGCCCTCAGCCTGCCGGTGTTCGACGGTGGACTGCGCCGCGGCCAGCTGGGCGTCGCCGCCGCCGACTACGACCTGGCGGTGGAGGCGTACAACCAGACCCTGGTCGGCGCGCTGCAACAGGTGGCCGACGCCCTGGTGCGCATCGAGTCGTTGCACCAGCAACAGGAACTCGCCGCCGAGGCGGTGGCCGCCGCGCAGAAAACCTGCGACCTCGCCCTGCTGGCCCAGCAGCGTGGCCTCACCGGTTTCGATACCGTGCTGGAAACCCAGCCCACCCTGTTCCAGCGCCAGCTCCAGCAACAGCAGGTACGCGCGGCGCTGCTGGGCGCCCAGGCCGACCTGCTGCTGGCGCTCGGCGGCGGCGCGCTGCCCGAGCCCGCCGGCCCTTCCGACGCCAGCCTGGCGCCGCAGGAACCGCGCCTGCGCTTTCTCCCCAAGCCCTGAGGACCCTCCATGGTGAAAACCTTCAACCGCGCGCTGGCCGAGTGGGCGCGCAGTGACGGCCTGACCTGGGCCTTCATCTTCAAGGCCCTGCTCACCGCCTTCCTTGCCCTCTGGCTGGCCTACCGCCTCGAACTGCCGCAGCCGGGCACCGTGCTGGTCACGGTGTTCATTGTCATGCAGCCGCAGAGCGGTCAGGTCCTGGCCAAGAGCTTCTACCGCATCATCGGCACCCTGCTGGGGCTGACCGTAATGGTGGCGCTGATCGCCCTGTTCAATCAGGAACGGGTGCTGTTCATGCTCTGCCTGGCCATCTGGATCGGCCTGTGCACCGCCGGTGCGGCGCGCTATCGCGACTTTCGCGGCTACGCCTGCGTGCTGGCCGGCTACACCGCAGTTATGATCGGCCTGCCGGCCACGACCCATCCAGATGACGCCTTCATGCTCGCCCTCTGGCGGGTGCTGGAGATCAGCCTGGGCATTCTCTGCACCGGCCTGGTCAATGGCCTGATCCTGCCGCAGAGCACCAGCACCGACCTGCGCAACACCCTGCACGGACGCTTTCGCGACTTCGCCGCCTTCGCTTGCGAAGGCCTGGCCGGTGGCCTCGACACCCAGCGCTTCGACGCCAGCAACGCGCGCTTCGCCGCCGCGGCGGTCAGCCTGGAGAACATGCGCAGCGCCACCGCCTTCGAAGACCCGCACATGCGCATGCGCAGCGGTCGCCTGGCGCGGCTGAACAACGAATTCATGGTGCTCTCCACCCGCTTCCATGGACTGCACCAGCTGCTGCGTCGCCTGGCCACCGACTCGGTCCAGCCTGTAGGAGCGAGCATCGCGAGCGAAGGCTCCGAGCCGGAGGATTTCGCCAGCAGAGCTGGCTCCTACGGCGGCATCGTGCTGGAGGCTTTGCAGCCCTGCCTCGCGGAGGTCGCCCGATTACTGGCGCCGTTGCGTGACCGCCTGAGCAGCGAGGCCGACGCCGCGCAGCTGGCCGTGCGCCTGGAGGCCTGCAAGCAGGAACTGATGCAGCTGATCCGCGCCGGCCGTGCGCGCCTGGCCACGCAGCAGCCCGGCGAAGCCCAGAGCCTGGACTACGACACCGCCGCCGAACTGCTCTACCGCTTCGCCGACGACCTGCACAACTACGCCCAGACCCACGCCTCGTTGCTGGAGGACCACCATGTCCGCGAGCAGTGGCGGGAAAGCTTCCGGCCCCGCGCCAACGCCGTCGCCGCGGCAGTGGCCGGGCTGCGCAGCAGCCTGCTGATCCTGCTGCTCAGTGTGTTCTGGATGGCCACCGCCTGGCCCAGCGGCGGCACCTTCGCCATGACCATCGGTATGGTCTCGGCCTTGGCATCCTCGTCCTCGAACCCGAGGCGGCTGTCGCTGCAACTCACCCTGGGGGCCAGCGCCGGCGCGCTCCTCGGCATCTTCATGACCTTCCGGGTGCTGCCCGAAATCGATGGCTTCGCCTTGCTCTGCTGTGCCCTGGCCCCGGTGGTCGCCCTCGGTGCCTACCTCCTCGCGCGGCCGCAGTGGGCCGGAGCCGGGCTGGGTCTGCTGGTGTGGTTCAGCATGACCTCCATGCCGGCCAACCAGACCCTGTTCGATCCGCACCGGGTGCTCAACGAATACCTCGCCTCGGTGCTCTCCATGGCGTTGGCCACCGCCGCCGCCGCCGTGCTCCTGCCGCCCAACCGCCCCTGGCTCTGGCGGCGCCTGGAGCGCGACCTGCGCATGTGCGTGGTGCGTGCCGTGAGCGGGCGGATGAAGGGCCTGGTATCCGGCTTCGAAAGCGGCACCCGCGACCTGCTGAACCAGGCCTATCTGTACTCCGCAGGCCGTCCCGACGTGCAGCGCCAGTTGTTGCGCTGGATGTTCCTGGTGCAGGAGGTGGGCCACGCGGTGATCGAGCTGCGCCTGGAGCAGGCACGCCTGCCGGCGCTCTCCTGCTACGCCGAATCCATGCCCTGGCGCAATGCGATCCGCGCCATGGGGCGGGCCCTGGTGCGGCTGTTCATCCAGCCCTCGGAAGCCAACCGCCAGCGCGCCCTGCTCGCCGTGGAGCAGGCCATCGACAGTGTGCGCGGCACCGCCGAACCCTGCGCGCCACAGTTCGACACCTCGCCCCTGCGCCGCCTGCAGAGCTACCTGCACTTCATCCGTAGCTCATTGCTGGACCCGCAGAACCCCCTGGCCGGCGAAGACCAGCCGGCGCGTCTGCAAGGAGTCGCCCATGCCGCGTGAAATCGCCCTGCACGGCGTCTACATGCCGAGCCTGACCGTCCTGTTCCTGCTGGCCTTCCTGCTCGGCTGGGGGCTGGACCGCCTCTTCGCCTGGTGCGGCCTGTATCGCCACGCCTGGCACCCGGCGCTGCTGCGCGTCGGCCTGTTCACCTGCCTGTATGGCGCCCTGGCGCTGACCATCTACCGTTGAGGCCCCCATGTCCCTGAAACGAATCATCAGTGTCGGCGCGACCCTGCTCATCCTCGCCCTGGCGGTGCTGCTGGTGCGTACCCTCTGGCTGCACTACATGGACTCACCCTGGACCCGCGACGGCCGGGTGCGCGCCGACGTGATCAACATCGCCCCGGATGTGGCCGGGCTGGTGGTGGAGGTGCCGGCGCGGGACAACCAGAAGGTCGAGGCCGGTGACCTGCTGTTGCGCATCGATCCGTCCCATTACGAAGTGGCGGTGAAACAGGCCGAGGCCCTGGTGGCGGCACGCAAGGCGGCGCTGGACATGCGCAAGGTCAACGCCGACCGCCGCGCCGACATGGACGACCTGGTGGTGTCCCGCGAAAGCCGTGAGGACGCCGGCCACCTGGCCGCAGCCGCCCTCGCCGAATACCAGGAGGCGCTGGCCGCGCTGGATGCGGCCAAGCTCAACCTGGCCCGCACCGAAGTCCGCGCGCCGGTAGCCGGGCATATCACCAACCTCAACGTCTACAAGGGCGATTACGCCGAACGTGGCGAAGCCAGCATGGCTCTGGTGGACGACCGCTCCTTCTACGTCAACGGCTACTTCGAGGAGACCCGCCTGCCGCATATCAAGGTGGGCGATCGCGCCGAGCTGCGGCTGATGAGCGGCGAACGCATAGTCGGCCATGTGGACAGCATCGCCCGCGGCATCTACGACCGCGACAACCCGGAAAGCCGCGAACTGACCGCCGACGTGAATCCCACCTTCAACTGGGTTCGCCTGGCCCAGCGGGTGCCGGTGCGCATTCATCTGGATGAAGTGCCGGATGGCGTACTGCTGGCCGCCGGCATGACCTGCACCGTGGTGATCGGCGAGGAGGGCAGGGAACCGGAAACTTCCGGTTTCCTCAACGGATTGTTGTTCGCCCAGTAAAGAGTCCTTGTTGTAACTGGTGCTGTTTCCGAAGTTTCCCGGTCAATAAAATTATCCCGCCTCCCACGACGAGGCGCTTGCTGACGTAAACATCACCGAAAGGTGTTGCGCTGTGCCTTCGACCAGTTCGTGGAGAGCTGGTCGAAGTTCTAACTTCCAAGTTTTCGGGAAACTATCCAATGAAAGCTTTTGCCTTGCTGGCGCTGGCCGGCATGTCTGCCTTCGCCCTGGCTGAAGAACCGGCGGAATCCGCCGTTGCAGTGCAGCCCGCTATCGAGCAGTACCACTACGGCATGGAAATGGATATCGCCAAGGTTATTTCCAGAAGCGAAATTCCAGATGTATGCGGAATAGTACCTGCCTATATGACTTACGAAGACCATCAGGGGAACGTTCACCGCGTGGAATATAGGGTCTTCGGCAAGGGTTGCAGTAACGGTTGATTGATCCTGGTTGATTGTTTCGACGGAATGCCCGGCTATTGCACGTCGGGCATTGTCGTTTCTGGGGAAAGAGTTTTGTCCAAGCGAAGATTGCTGTAGGGGCGAATTCATTCGCCAAGCAAACCGAAGGTTTGCCCGTCGTATCCAATGGGGCCGCTTTGCGACCCTTGGCGAATGAATTCGCCCCTACACGCAGATCCACACCCCCGCTGTCACCCCACCTGCGCTTTCAAAAACAGGCCGAACAGCTCCGACTGCGACTTGATCCCCAGCTTGCTGTAGATGTGCTTGCGGTGGACCTTCACCGTCTCGGCGGAGATATCCAGCTTGCGTGCGATCTCCTTGCTGGAGCAGCCGCTGAGCATCAGGCGGGCGACTTCCAGTTCGCGGGCGGTGAGGGCGGTTTCCACCTTCTGCCCGGCCGCCTCCAGCTGTTCCTGCCAGGCGGGGGCTGGGGGCGGAGGGCTGGCCATGAGTTCCTTCTCGAAGCCCATGCGCTGGCGCATCAGTCCGGCGACCCAGGGCTGGATCAGCCCGAGCAGGGCAATCTGTTGCGGGCTGAACGCCTGCCGCGAGCCCAGGGACAGGCAGAGGGTACGCGCGCCATCCAGCGGCACATTGAGCTGCACCTCGTCGGCCACCACATTGAGGCGGAAATAGCGCTGGTAATAATCGGTCTGTTCGAAGCACTCCGGCGCCACCTCGGCCAGGCGGAACAGGCCGCCTTCATTGCGCTCGCGGCTGGCGATGTAGAAGGGGTCGAGCTGGTAGAGCCCGCGCAGGTAATCCTGGAACAGCGGGTCGGGCCCGCCGTCGGCGCCCGGGCATTCGGCGAACACCTGGGGCCGGCCATCGCTGAAGAGCAGGGCGACCCAGCTGTCGAAGGGCACATATTGTTCCAGCAGGCGCACCAGGGCGAGCCAGAAGCCGGGGCGGTCGAGTTGCTCGATCAGCCGGCCGACTGCCTGGTGCCAGGCGATGTCCTGCAAGGTCAGACTCATGTTTCTACCCCCGATGGGTTACCACGCCTGCGTAATTACCTCGTGCCTGGTCGCGCTCCATACTCCGGATACACCAGGGCGGGTGCCGAGCATTGTGACCTCTGCTCGCCCGCTGACAAGAACCAGGAGTACCCATGAAGGTCGAACTCGTCCAACTCGCCGGCCGTGACGGCGATACCGCCTACAACCTCGAGCGCACCCTCCAGACCATCGCCGCCTGCGCGCCGGATACCGAACTGGTGGTCTTCCCGGAAACCCAGCTGACCGGTTTTCCCACCGCCGACAACATCGCCGACATCGCCGAGCCGCTGGACGGTTCCAGCGTACGGGCGGTGCAGCAGGCTGCTCGTGAGCGCAATGTGGCCGTGGTGGTGGGCGTGGCGGAGAACGACGCCGGCACCTTCTACAACACCACCTTGCTGATCACTCCGGAAGGCATCGCCCTGCGCTACCGCAAGACCCACCTCTGGGCGTCGGATCGTGGCGTCTTCACCCCCGGTGACCGCTATGCCACGGCGCTGTGGAAGGGCATCCGCGTCGGCATCCTGATCTGCTTCGATATCGAGTTCCCCGAGAGCGCCCGCGCCCTTGGCCAGTTGGGTGCCGAGCTGATCCTGGTGACCAACGGCAACATGGACCCCTACGGCCCGACCCACCGCACCGCCATCATGGCCCGCGCCATGGAAAACCAGGCCTATGCGGTGATGGTCAATCGCGTCGGCGAAGGCGACGGTGGCCTGGTGTTCGCTGGCGGCAGCGCGGTGGTCGATCCCTTCGGCCAACTGCTCTGCGAGGCCGGCCGCGACGAGTGCCGGCAGATCGTCGAGCTGGACCTCGAGCGCCTCAAGGCCGCCCGCAGCGACTACCGCTACCTCGACGAGCGCCGCCTGCAGCTTCCGGGCGAGCGCATCGAGCATGCCGATGGCCGCCGCGAGCTGCTGATTCCCTGATTTCCCTGGCCGCTCCATCCGCAGAGCGGCCCTTCATGCCACTTCGGCTCTGCCACAACAACCAACAATTCGGAGTAGCGGTAATGGCTCATCTTCAGCGCACCCTGTCGCTGGGGTCGGTGGTGCTTTTCGGCATCGCCTACATGACCCCGATCATCGTCCTCGGCACCTTCGGCATCCTCGCCAACAGCACCGGCGGCCTGGTGCCGGCGGCGTACCTGGCGGCCTCCGTGGCCATGCTCTTCACCGCCCTGAGCTATGCGCGCATGGCCGCGGCCTTCCCGGTGGCCGGCTCGGCCTACACCTACGTGCGCAAGGCCATCAACCCCAAGCTGGGTTTCCTCGCCGGTTGGGCGGTGCTGCTGGACTACCTGTTCCTGCCCATGGCCATCTGGCTGATCGGTGCGGCCTACCTGCATTCGGCCTTCCCGGCGGTGCCCCAGGCGGTCTGGGTACTGGCCTTCATCGGCGTCACCACCGCGATCAACGTGGTGGGCCTGCGCTTGGCGAAGAAGGTCAACGGCGTCCTGATGCTGGTGCAGTCCCTGGTGCTGCTGGCCTTCGTCGCGCTCTGCGTGCATTACGTGCTGGGCGATGCCAGCAAGCCGCTGTGGTCGCTGGAACCCTTCTTCAGGGAGGGCATGCAGCTGCCGCTGATCATGGGGGGCGCGGCCATCGCCTGCTATTCCTTCCTCGGCTTCGACGCGGTGAGCACCCTCACCGAGGAAACCCGCGACCCGTGCCGCACCATTCCGCGGGCGATCCTGCTGATCACGCTGATCGGCGGCCTGATCTTCATCGCCGCCTCCTACTTCGTGCAGCTGGCGCATCCGTCCATCGAGTTTCAGAGCGCGGATTCGGCGGCCTACGAGATCGCCCGCAATATCGGCGGCGACCTGTTCGTGTCGATCTTCCTCATTGGCCTGATCGTCGGCCAGTTCACCTCGGGCCTGTCGGCCCAGGCCAGCGCCTCCCGCCTGTTGTTCGCCATGGGCCGCGACGGGGTACTGCCGCAGTCGATGTTCGGCCGCCTGAGCGAGCGCTTTGGCACCCCCGTGGGCAGCATCGTCCTCTGCGGCGTGGTGGCGCTGCTGGCGCTGCAGATGGATGTGACCACGTCCACGTCCTTCATCAACTTCGGCGCCTTCCTGGCCTTCACCCTGGTGAATCTCTCGGTGATCTTCCACTACTGGCTGAATGGCGAGCGTCGCGGCCCGCGCGAGTTGGTGCAGTACCTGCTGTTCCCGCTGGCCGGAATGGTGGCGACCCTCTGGCTGATGGTCAGCCTGGACCACCTGGCGATCATCCTCGGCCTGTCCTGGCTGGCGCTCGGGGTGATCTACCTCGGCTGGCTCACCGGCGGTTTCCGCCGCCAGCCGCCGGAGCTGAGCTTCGAGGAGGCCTGATGCCAATGGGCGGACCCACGAGGTCCGCCCTTCGTCTTGCCGGGCTGCGAGAGTGCGGATATTTTCATTAAAATCTTCACGATACAGTCCCGGACCCTCGTCACCATGCCTGAAACCCGTCCCTCCCTGACCCTCACCCTGCTGCAGGCCCGTGAAGCGGCCATGAGTTTCTTTCGCCCGCTGCTCAACCAGCACGACCTGACCGAGCAGCAGTGGCGGGTGATCCGCCTGCTGCGCCAGCACGGCGAGCTGGAGAGCTACCAACTGGCGGACCTCGCCTGCATCCTCAAGCCGAGCATGACCGGCGTGCTGGCGCGGCTGGAGCGCGACGGCATGGTGGCGCGGCGCAAGGCCCCGCAGGACCAGCGTCGCGTGCTGGTCAACCTGACCGAAAAGGGCCAGCAGTGCTTCGTGTCCATGAGTTCGGGGATGGAGGCCAACTACCAGAAGATCCAGGACCAGTTCGGCGAGGCGAAGCTCAAGCAGCTCTTCGAACTGCTCAACGAGCTCAAACAGATCAAGCCCTGAGTCATGGCACATGTAGGGTGGACCACGCTTTACCGGTCCACCGGCTTTTGCCAGCAGGAGAGGGCGAGGTTCTCGTAGTCCGCCGATAGTGGAAATCCTCTTCGAGGATTTTCACCCTACCTGTCCTGCGCGAGACCGCGCCACGAAAAGTGCAATCGAGACTCCGTAACGTCCATTCTTGAGGTTGGTACCCCATCCCATAATCGCCCTGCACCCACTTGGGTTACCGCCTGCGGCAGCGGCCTGGTCCGGCTATCAGGACCGCTTCGGCCCGACGGCGCCACCTCTAACAATAAGCAGGGCTCCGACATGAAAAAGCCAAACCCTCTCCTCGATGACCTGAAGGCCATCCTGCCTGCCATCGCCGCCAATGCTGCGAAGGCCGAGCAATTGCGCCAGGTGCCCGAAGAGAATATCGCCATGCTCAAGGGCATCGGCCTGCACCGCGCACTGCAGCCGAAGAAGTACGGCGGCATGGAAATCTCCCTGCCGGAGTTCGCCGATTGCGTGGTCGCCCTGGCCGGCGCCTGTGCCAGCACCGCCTGGGCCTTCAGCCTGCTGTGCACCCACAGCCACCAGTTGGCGATGTTCCCCGCGCAACTGCAGGAAGAGGTCTGGGGCGAGAATTCCGACGCCACCGCCAGCAGCTCCATCGCGCCCTTCGGCAAGGTGGAGGAAGTGGAGGGCGGGGTACTGTTCAACGGCGAGATGGGCTGGAGCAGCGGCAGCGACCATGCCGAATGGGCCATCGTCGGCTGCCGCCGGAAGAATGCCGAGGGCGAGCTCATCTACTGCTTCGCCGTGTTGCCGCGCAGCGACTACGAGATCCGCGACGACTGGTTCGCCGCCGGCATGAAGGGCAGCGGCACCAAGACCCTGGTCATCAAGGACGCCTTCGTGCCCAACCACCGCATCCAGGCCGCCAAGGACATGATGGAAGGCAAGTCCGCCGGCTTCGGCCTGTACCCGGACAGCAAGATCTTCTACGCGCCTTATCGCCCGTACTTTGCCAGCGGCTTCGCAGCCATCAGCCTGGGCATCGCCGAGCGCATGCTGGAAGCCTTCAAGGAGAAAACGAAGAACCGCGTGCGCGCCTACACCGGCGTCAGCGTCGGCACCGCCACCCCGGCGCTGATGCGCCTGGCCGAGTCCACCCACCAGGTGGCCGCCGCCCGCGCCTTCCTGGAAAAGACCTGGCAGGAGCACGCCGAGCACGGCGAGCGCCACCAGTACCCGAGCCGCGACACCCTGGCCTTCTGGCGCACCAACCAGGCCTACGCGGTGAAGATGTGCATCCAGGCGGTGGACCGCCTGTTCGAGGCCGCCGGCGGCACCGCCTGGTTCGAGAACAACGAGATGCAGCGGCTGTTCCGCGACTCCCACATGACCGGCGCCCATGCCTACACCGACTACGACGTCTGCGCGCAGATCCTCGGGCGCGAGCTGATGGGACTCGAACCCGACCCCAGCATGGTGTAACGCCTGCATCCCTTACCTGCGTGCCGGGCGGCCCGCGTCGCCCTCATTCGAAAAACCGTGTGGCCGTCCCATGAGGCGGCCGCCAGGAGCTGCGCCATGTCTTCCCAAGAGTCCGTTTTCGATTCCCGGGCCTTCCGCCGCGCCCTCGGCAATTTCGCCACCGGCGTCACCATCGTCACCGCCACCGCGCCCGATGGCAGCCGCGCCGGGGTCACCGCCAACAGCTTCAACTCGGTATCCCTGGAGCCGCCGCTGATCCTCTGGAGCATCGACAAGCGCTCCAGCAGCCTGGCGGTGTTCCAGCAGGCCAGCCACTTCGCGGTGAACATCCTCGCCGCTGACCAGATCGACCTGTCCAACCAGTTCGCCCGTCCGCGCGACGACAAGTTCGATGGCGTCACCTTCGACACCGGCATCGGCGGCGCGCCGCTGTTCCCGGACTGCGCGGCACGCTTCCAGTGCGAGCTGCACCAGCAGGTGGATGGCGGCGACCATGTCATCCTCATCGGCAAGGTGCTGGCCTTCGATGATTTCGGCCGTTCCCCGCTGCTCTACCACCAGGGCGCCTATTCCATGGTCCTGCCGCACACCCGCATGACCCAGAAGGGCGAAGGCCAGCCGGCTTCCAGCGCCTTCCAGGGGCGTCTTTCGCACAACCTCTACTACTTGATGACCCAGGCGGTGCGCGGCTACCAGGCCGACTACCAGCCCAAGCAGCTCGCCACCGGCCTGCGCACCAGCGAGGCGCGCATGCTGATGGTGCTGGAGAACGACGCCGGCCTCGACCTCTGCGACCTGCAGCGGGAAGTGGCGATGCCCAGGCGCGAAATCGAGGAGGCGGTGGCCATCCTCAAGCGCAAGGGCATGGTGGCCGATGCTGGCGAACGCTATGTGCTGACCCCGGCCGGGGTGGAGCAGGCCGACGCGCTCTGGCGCATCGCCCGCGAGCAGCAGGAGAAGGTGTTCGCGCAGTTCAGCGAGGAGCAGGTGGAGACTCTCAAGCAGATGCTCAAGGCGGTGATTGCGTTGGGGTGATCGAACTGGAGTGGAAAATGGCGCCCCTTGTGGGCGCCATTTTCATTTTGGGGGAGGGGAAACCCGTAGGAGCGAATTCATTCGCGATCCGTGTTCAGTCTAGGTACCGAGCGGACGGATACATCCCTCACCCCCGGCCCCTCTCCCGGAGGGAGAGGGGTGACTCGCGGTGGCGACGAAGTGCCAAAGCCCACCCCCTGCACGGCCAGCCCCCTCTCCCTCTGGGAGAGGGTTGGGGTGAGGGGGCTTCGCGACCGCTCGGTGCCAAGAAAGTAGGTACAAGAAAGCCGGCTCAAGGAGCCGGCTTTCTTCATCACCAGGGTCAATCAATACACCCCACCACCCCCGCCCACCGGCGCCGGCGTCCCCTTGAACGCCCCCGCCAGGCTCTGCAATCCACGCATCAGCACCGTGGTATCCACCCCCACCGCAACGAAGGCCGCGCCCAGTTCGATGTAGCGCCGTGCCAGGGCCTGGTCGGCGGAGAGTATGCCGGCGGCCTTGCCGGCAGCGCGGATGCGGAGGATGGCGTCCTCGATTGCAGCCTGCACCTCGGGATGGCCGGGGTTGCCGCGATGGCCCATGGCGGCGGAGAGGTCGGCCGGACCGATGAAGACGCCGTCGACTCCTTCCACGGCGGCGATCACATCCAGGTTGGCCAGGCCTTCGAGGTTCTCGATCTGCACCAGCAGGCACATCTGCTCGTCAGCGTTATCCAGGTAGCCGGGGATGCTGTTCCAGCGCGAGGCGCGGGCCAGGGCGCTGCCGACGCCACGGATGCCGAAGGGCGGGTAGCGCATGGCGCGCACCAGATCAAAGGCCTGCTCGGCGGATTCCACCATGGGCACCAGCAGGGTCTGCGCCCCGATATCCAGCAACTGCTTGATCAGTACCGCGTTGCCGATGGGGGGGCGGATGATGGGCTGGGACGGGTAGGGCGCGATGGCCTGGAGCTGGGCCAGCAGGCTGCGCAGATCGTTGGGGGCGTGCTCGCCGTCCAGCAGCAGCCAGTCGAAGCCGGCGCTGGCCGCCAGTTCGGCGCAGTAGGCATCGGCGAGGCCGAGCCAGAGGCCGATCTGCGGCTGGCCGGAATTCAGCCGAGCCTTGAAATGGTTGATGGGGAGTTGCATGGGAAGCTCCTTTGGAGAGCTGCAAGCTGCAAGCCTCAAGCAAAGGCCGTTTCACTTGCAGCTTGAAGCTTGTGGCTTGCCGCTTACACGAACCGGCAGGCGATGGAGCCCAGCTGGTCGTAGTCGACGTGGAAGGTATCCCCGGGGTTGGCCGCCACCGGGCGGGTGAAGGAACCGCCGAGGATGATCTGCCCGGCTTCCAGGGTGACGTCGTAGGGGGCCAATTTGTTGGCCAGCCAGGCCACGCCCTTGGCCGGGTGATTGAGCACCGCGGCGGAGACGCCGGATTCCTCGATCACGCCGTTGCGGTAGAGGATCGCCGGAACCCGGCGCAGGTCGATATCCGTGGGGCGTACGGCCCGCCCGCCCATGACCACACCGGCGTTGGCGGCGTTGTCGGAGATGGTGTCGAAGACCTTGCGCGTCACCTTGGTGTCCGGGTCTACCTGCTGGATGCGCGCGTCGATGATCTCCAGCGCCGGGATCACCCACTCGGTGGCCTCCAGCACGTCGAACACCGTGCAGTTCGGGCCGCGCAGCGGCTTGCCGAGGATGAAGGCCAATTCCACTTCCACGCGCGGGACGATGAAGCGCTCGAAGGGGATGTCGCTGCCTTCGTCGAACAACATGTCGTCCAACAGCGCGCCGTAGTCCGGCTCGGTGATATTGGAGGAGACCTGCATGGCGCGGGAGGTGAGGCCGATCTTGTGGCCCACCAGTTTGCGGCCGTCGCGGATCTTCTGTGCCACCCAGGCGCGCTGGATGGCGTAGGCGTCGTCGATGCTGATGGCGGGGTAGTCGAGGGAGAACTGGCGCACCTGCTCGCGGGAACGCTCGGCGGCGTCTAGGCGGGCGGCGGCTTGCTGGATGATGCTGGCGTCGAGCATGGAAACCTCAGGAATTCTTCGAGAACAGGGGGTGCAGGCTGCTGTGCTTGGCATCAAAGACCTGGCTGGGGCTTTCGTCGATCTGCAGGGTGACGCCGATGGGGCGTTGCTCCAGCAGGGCGTCGAGGTAGCCACGCAGCACCGCCAGCAGGCTGTCGCCCACCTGCTTGTGCACCGCCGGGCTGCGCCCGGCGCCCATGCGCAGGTTGGCGTAGAGGAAGCCGTAATCACCCTTGCCGTCGGCCACGGCGGCATGGGCCGCCGGGTAGGCCAGCACGCGGGTGCCGCCGGTGGGGAACACCTGGCGGCCGGTCTCGTCGCGCTGCTGCAGCATGCAGTCGGCGAGGGCGCGGCACAGGCCGCCGATGTCGGCCTCGCGTTCCAGGTCGGGGCTGTAGAGCAGGACCAGATGGGGCATGGCGAGGCTCCTTACAGGCGGCTGGTGGAGGTGACGCCGGCCGGGTTGGAGGCCTGGGCGGCGGGGATGGCGGAGCCGTCCTGTGGGGTGACCGGGAACACGGCGTTGATCTGGCCGGTGCCGGAGGAGCCGAAGTAGGGCGTGACGACTTCGGCCTTGCCGTCGTACTTCGACCAGCCCAGGGCACCCAGCAGCATCGCGGTGTCGTGCATGAAGCCTTCGCCGTGACCCTTGACCGCGTACTCCGGGAGCATGGTGCAGAAGTCGTCCCACTCACCGTCTTGCCACATCTGCACGACGCGGTTATCGAGGATTTCCAGGAAGGGGCTCCACACTTTTGTGGCGAACTCCGGCGCCTGGCCGTTCTGCGCGAAGCGGTGGGACAGCGAGCCACTGGCGAGGAAGGCGACCGTGCCGTCGTAGTGTTCTTCCACCGCCTTGCGCATGGCCCAGCCGAGGCGGGCGCTGTCGTTCAGGTAGTGGGAGGTGCACAGCGCCGAGACCGAGATCACCTTGAAGTGCTGGTCGGCGTTCATGTAGCGCATGGGCACCAGGGTGCCGTACTCGGGGGCCAGGGTGGTGGCGTCGTGGGCCATGGTCTCCACGCCGTAGCGGTTGCATGCCTCGGCCAGCAGGCGACCCAGTTCGGGGTTGCCGGGGAACTCGTACTCCATGTTGCTGATGAAGTGCGGCAGCTCGTTGCTGGTGTACAGACCCTGGAAATGAGGGCCGCAGTTGACGTGGTAGTTGGCGTTGACCAGCCAGTGGGTGTCGAACACGACGATTGTGTCGACGTTCAGCTCGCGGCAGCGGCGGCCGATCTCGATGTGCCCGTCGATGGCCGGCTTGCGAAAGCCCTGGCGCGGGCCGGGCAGTTCGGACAGGTACATGGACGGGACGTGGGTGATCTTGGCAGCCAGAGCAAGTTTGCCCATGACGGTTCTCCTAGCGGCGGGCGCCCTCTCTCACGGGGCGTCCTGGTTGTTGTGGTGTTTGCACGCCAGCGAAAGTGGCCGCTCGCGCAGGGTTTGCCTGCGGAGCGGCTCTATGCGGACGAGCCTTACACGCCCCAACGCGGGATGTGGTGGCTGCCCATGGAAATGCACACGTTCTTGATCTCGGCGAACACCTCGAAGCTGTACTGGCCGCCCTCGCGGCCGGTGCCCGAGCCCTTCACGCCACCGAACGGCTGGCGCAGGTCGCGCACGTTCTGGCTATTGATGAACACCATGCCGGCCTCGATGCCGCGGGCCAGGCGGTGGGCCTTGCCGATGTCCTGGGTCCAGATGTACGAGGCTAGGCCGTATTCGGTGTCGTTGGCGAGTTGCAGCGCTTCGGCTTCGTCCTTGAACTTCATCAGGCAGACCACTGGGCCGAAGATCTCTTCCTGGGCGATGCGCATGCGGTTGTCCACATCGGCGAACACGGTGGGCTGGATGAACTGCCCGCGCGACAGGTGTGCCGGCAGGTTCGCCGGGCGCTCCAGACCGCCGGCCAGCAGGGTGGCGCCTTCCTCGATGCCGATGCGGATGTAGCCGGTCACCTTGTCGTAGTGGGCCTGGGTAATCATCGAGCCGACCTGGGTCTTCGGGTCCTGCGGGTCGCCGACGATCAGGCGTTTGGCGCGGGCGGCGAACTCGGCGACGAATTTGTCGTAGACGCTCTCCTGGATGAAGATCCGGCTGCCGGCGGTGCAGCGCTCGCCGTTCAGCGAGAAGATGGTGAACAACGCGGCGTCGAGGGCACGGTCGAGATCGGCGTCGTCGAAGATCAGCACCGGCGACTTGCCACCCAGTTCCATGGAGTACTTCTTCAGGCCGGCGGTCTGCATGATCTTGCGGCCGGTGGCGGTGCCGCCGGTAAAGGAAATCGCGCGCACGTCCGGGTGACGGACCAAGGCATCGCCAGCGGTGGAGCCGTAGCCTTGCACCACGTTCAGCACGCCTTTCGGGATGCCGGCTTCCAGGGCCAGGCGGCCCAGCTCGTTGGCCGTCAGCGGAGACAGCTCGCTCATCTTCAGCACCGCGGTGTTGCCCAGGGCCAGGCACGGCGCGGTCTTCCAGGTGGCGGTCATGAACGGCACATTCCACGGCGAGACCAGGCCACAGACACCCACCGGCTGGTAGAGGGTGTAGTTGAGCATCTGGTCATCCACCGGGTAGCTGTGGCCGTCCATGCGGGTGCAGACCTCGGCGAAGAACTCGAAGTTGTGCGAGGCGCGGGGGATCAGCACGTTCTTGGTCTGGTGGATCGGCAGGCCGGTGTCCAGGGTTTCCAGCTCGGCCAGGTGCGGTACGTTCTGGTCGATCAGTTCACCCAGCTTGCGCATCAGCCTGGCGCGCTCCTTGGCGGGGGTGTTCGCCCACTTGGGGAAGGCTTCCTTGGCGGCGGCCACGGCGGCGGCGATTTCCTCGGCGCCGCCGCTGGCGACTTCACCGATGGCGTCCATGGTGGCCGGGTTGTAGTTGACGAAAGTCTCTTTGCTTTCGACTTCCTGGCCGTTGATCCAGTGCTTGATCATGCGGTTCTTACCTCTTGTTGCTTGCGGGCGAAGAAGGCCTCTTCGCTGACGATGCGGTTGACCAGGCGGCCCACGCCTTCCACTTCCACCACCACTTCATCGCCGGGCACCACGTCGGCCAGGCCCTCCGGCGTGCCGGTGGCGATCATGTCGCCCGGCTGCAGGGTCATGAAGCTGGAGAAGTATTCGATCAGGTAGGGGATGTCGAAGATCATGTCGGCGGTGGTGCCTTCCTGCTTCAGCTCGCCATTCACCCAGGTGCGCAGCGTCAGCTTCATTGGGTCGGGCACATCGCCGGCGTCGACGATCCAGGGACCGACCGGGGTGGTGGCGTCGCGGTTCTTCACCCGCAGGTTGGGCCGGTAGTAGTTCTCGAGAAAATCGCGGATCGCGTAGTCGTTGCAGACGGTGTAGCCGGCCAGGTAGGAGAGGGCGTCTTCGCGCTTCACGTTGCGCGCCGGCTTGCCGATCACTGCCACCAGCTCGCACTCGTAGTGCATGTAGGCGACGTTGTCCGGGCGCCAGGTGACCTGGTTGTGGCCGGTGTAGGTGCCCGGCGACTTGATGAAGGCCAGCGGCTCGGTGGGTGCCTTGAAGGCCAGTTCGGCGGCGTGGTCGGCGTAGTTAAGCCCCAGGGCGAACATGCTGCCGGTAGCCGGTGGCAGCCACTCGACCTGGTCTTCGGCCAGCAGGCGGCCATCGACTAGACGGACGGCGTTGTCCGCTTCCACGGTCACGGCGTGGAGTTCGCCCTGGTAACGGATGCGTGCGTGTTTCATCTCGGGCTCCTTATTCCGCAACCACGGTGTTGACGAGGCGACCGAGGCCGCTGATTTCCACTTCCACCAGGTCGCCTGGTTGCACGTCGACGCGACCTTCCGGGGTGCCGGTGATCAGCACATCGCCCTCATGCAGGGTCATGAATTCACTGATCTCCTCGATCAGCTGGGGGATGCCGCGCACCAGGTTGGCGGTGCTGTTCTCCTGGCGCAGCTGGCCATTGACGAACAGCTTGAGGGTGAGTGTGTGCGGGTCCTGCACGTTGGCGGCGGGGACGAATTCCGGGCCGAGGGGGCAGAAGCCGTCGCGGCACTTGGCCTTCACCGCCGGGCGGTAGTAGCTCTCTTCCGGCAGGCTGAATTCGTTGACGATCACGTAGCCGGCCACATGGGCCAGGGCGTCGGCGGCGCTTACGCGGCTGGCGCGCTTGCCGATCACCACGCCCAGCGCCGGGCCCGGTTGCAGACGCTCGACGCCTTGCGGGTAGACCACCGGCTGGCCGTGGCCATTGCGGGTGTTCGGGGTCTTGATGAACAGCACCGGTTTGACCGGCGGCTTCTGGTAGGGCGGTTGCTGGAATTCGTCCAGACGGCTCTCCAGCAGGCCCCGGTAGTTCAGCGCAACGCCGAACAGGGTGCCGGTGGCGACGTGGTCGAGTGCGGGGCGCATGGTCGTCTCCTGTGAATGAAAAGCGGGTGGCGCCGTGACAGGAGCGCCACCCGTAACGAGGATTTCGTTAATGTGTTAACTTTATATTTAACATGTTAATGATCGTCAAGCCTTGCGTCTTCGCCTTTCGTCATCGAAGGTGTGCGAAGGCAGCGGAGAAAGGTCGTCATGGCAGAGCGCCAACCCATCCCGAACATCAACATCGGCCAGGTCTACGACCAGCGTTACGCCGACGCGGAAGTGCACTACGAGGCGCTCGGCAAGCTGGCGGATTTTTTTGGCCGCAACATGCCGGTGCACCGTCATGACCGCTTCTTCCAGGTGCACTACGTGAAGAGCGGGGCGGTACGGGTCTACCTCGACGAGCAGCAGTACCTCCAGGAAGGGCCACTGTTCTTCCTCACCCCACCGACCATTCCCCATGCCTTCGTCACCGAGCAGGACGCCGACGGCCATGTGCTTACCGTGCGTCAGCAGTTAGTCTGGCCCCTGCTCGAAGCCGAGCAGGGATTGGCCGATGGAGCGCAGATTGCGCCGGTGTGCGTGGCCTTTTCCGAGTTGGGGGAGGAGTACCGCGAGGAGGTGCAGCGCCTGGACCTGCTGTTCGACCAGCTGCGCAGCGAGTTCGGCGCCCAGCGGCCGGGTCGCGAGGCGGCGCTCTCGGCCTTGACCCGGCTGATCTTCATCAGTCTGCTGCGGCTCTCGGCCCGGTCCCTCAAGGCGCAGCCGGCGCGCCATGAGGACCTGCAGGTGTTCCACCGCTTCAACGCCATGATCGAGGCCCACTACCGCGAGCACTGGTCCCTGGGCCAGTACGCCAGCCAGATGGGCGTGACCGAGGCGCGGCTGAACGATATCTGCCGACGCATCGCCGACCTCCCATCCAAGCGCCTGATCCACGACCGGGTGATGCAGGAGGCCAAACGCCTGCTGCTGTTCACCGGCAGCTCATCCAACGAGATCTGCTACCTGCTGGGCTTCAAGGACCCGGCCTATTTCAGCCGCTTCTTTGCGCGTAATGCGGGCATGTCGCCGGGCGAGTATCGCCAGCGCAGGGCAGGGGACAAGGAGGAGGCGTGGCGTTGAGCGCCGCCTCACGAGCGCCGATGGCGGGCACCGGCACGACCTTCTTTCCGTAGGAGCGAATTCATTCGCGAAGGGCCGCGCAGCGGCCCCAAAGCCTTCTTGTCTGTCCGTGCCAGGCCAGACCTTCTTGCCGGGCTCCTCTGGACTGATCGCAACTCTTTGACCCTGTTAGATTTTTCCTCCATTTCCGGACGTGGGTAAGGGCGCGGTCCGCTATCGAGCAGTTGTCCGTGGTTGACAGGCAACAGCAAAACGTTAATTTGTTAATTAGATGTTGAACATGTTAACGATATCTGCCTTCCTCCGGCTGGCGAAAAACGCCACTACAAGAACAACGAGGCCCCGTCCCATGAAAATCTCCAAGCTCGCCGTCCTCCTTTCTGTTGCTTGCTCAGCCCAACTGGCACTGGCGGAGCAGAGCTACACCCTCAAGGTCGCGCACTTCCTGCCGGCCAACTCCAACGCCCAACGCAACATCATCGAGCCCTGGTGCCAGCAACTTACCAGTGAATCCGCCGGCCGCCTGAAGTGCCAGCTGTACCCCTCGATGCAACTGGGCGGCACCCCGGCCAAGCTGGCCGACATGGCGCGCAACGGCGTCGCCGATATCGTCTGGACCGCGCCGGCCTACTCGGCGGGGAAGTTTCCGCGCATCGAGGCCATGGAGCTGCCCTTCATGCTGCCGGTGGGGGCGAAGGCCAGTAACCCGATCATCTGGCAGTACTACGAGCAGTACGCCCGGGATGACTTCAAGGGCTACAAGGTGCTCTCCATCCACGGCGATGGCGGCATGGACATCCACACCCGCGGCAAGGCCGTGGCCCGCCTGGAGGACCTGAAGGACCTCAAGCTGCGTGCCTCCAGCCGGACCGCCGCGAAGCTGGTGGAAGCCCTGGGCGCCGCCCCGGTGAGCATGCCGCCGGCGCAGATGACCGAGTCCATCTCCAAGGGCGTGGTGGACGGCGCGCTGGCTTCCTGGGAAGTGGTGCCGCCGACCAAGCTGGATGAAGTCACCGACCACCACTCGGCCATCCCCGCTGGCCAGCCGGCCTTCTCCTACACCGTGCTCGCCATGCTGATGAACCCGCGCAAGTTCGACAGCCTGCCGGAGGACCTGCGCGCCATCATCGAGCGCAACAGCGGCCCGGCCCTGAACGAGCGCTTCGCCACTGCCTGGGACAGCTTCCTCGACAAGGCCCGCAACGCCACGCCAGCCGAACAGATGGTGGCCATCGACCAGCCGGCCTACGCCGCCATGCGCGAGGCGGCCTCTCCGCTGGCCGATGCCTGGGCGGCCGAGCTCAGCGACAAGGGCCTGGACGGCCCGGCCCTGCTCCAGGGCGCCCGCAAGCTGTCGGCTCAACAATCCCGGTGATCGATGATGAACGAATCCCTGTCCTTCGACGCCGCCCCCAGCGAGGGGGCCGGCCTGGCCAGCCGCACGCTGCTGCGCACCGCCCAGGGTTTCGCCCTGGGTGGCGGCCTCATCCTGCTGGTGCTGGTGGCCATGTCCCTGGTGTCCATCATCGGTCGCAAGCTGTTCGCCACCCCCATCCGGGGCGATTTCGAGCTGATGGAGATCGGTGCGGCGGTGGCCATCGCCGCGTTCCTGCCTTTGTGCGAGCTGCGCGGGCAGCACATCAAGGTGGATGCCTTCACCCTGAAACTGCCGCGGCGACTCCAGGCCTGGCTGGACGCCTTCGCCCACCTGCTGTGCCTGCTGGCTGCGCTGTTGCTGGCCTGGCGCACCGGGTTGCAGGCGCTGGAAAGCCATGAGTACGGCGAGGTTTCCACGCTGCTCTCGGTGCCCCTGTGGATTCCCCTGCTGGGCATAGTCCCGAGCCTGCTGTTGCTGGCGATCACCGCCGGTGCCCGAACCCTCCACTGCCTCGCCCGGGAGCAACGTCCATGAGCGGTCTCAGTCTCGGCCTGCTGGCGCTGGCCGCCACCTTCACCCTGCTGGTGCTGCGCATGCATATCGGCCTGACCATGATGGTGGGCGGCGCCCTGTGCTTCCTCGCGGTGAACGACGGCGACCTTTCGGCGCTGCTGTTCAGCCTCAACAATCTGGCCTGGTCGCGCCTGTCCAACTACGACCTGGCGGTGATCCCGCTGTTTGTACTGATGGGGCAGTTCGCCACCCATGGCGGCCTTTCCAAGGCCATCTTCCGCTGTGCGGCGGCCTTCGTTGGCCATCTGCGCGGCGGCCTCGGCATGTCCGCTATCGGTGCCTGCGCCGGTTTCGGCGCCATTTGCGGCTCGTCTCTGGCCACTTCGGCGACCATGAGCCAGGTGGCGCTGCCGGAGCTGCGCCGGCACAACTACTCCGGGCGCCTGGCCACCGCCACGGTGGCGGCCGGCGGCACCCTGGGCATCCTCATCCCGCCGTCGGTGCCGCTGATCATCTACGCGGTGCTCACCCAGGAATCCATCGCCAAACTGTTCGTCGCCGCCGTGGTGCCGGGCCTGCTGGCGGCTGTGGGCTATGTGCTGGTGGTGCGGCTGATGGTGGCGCGCGAGTCGGAAGGCCACAGCCACAGCGAGCCTGCCAACGCCGCTGAGCGACTCAAGGCGTTCATGCAGGTGCTGCCGGTGCTGGGGGTGTTCCTGGTGGTGATCGTGGGCATCTACGGCGGTTGGGCGAACCCCACCGAGGCGGCTTCCATCGGCGCGGCGGCCTGCGGCCTGCTGGCGGTGTTCCAGGGCGGCATGCGCACGGAGGGCCTGCGCCAGAGCCTGCTGGGCACCGCCGAGACCACGGCGATGATCTTCCTGGTCCTGCTCGGCGCCGACCTGCTGAACTCCGGCCTGGCCCTGACCCAGATGCCCACCGAGCTGGCCGAGTGGGTCCAGCAGAGCGGCCTGGCGCCCATGCTGGTGCTCTGCGCCATCCTGCTGCTCTACCTGCTGCTGGGCTGCGTGATGGATTCCCTGGCGATGATCCTGCTGACCATCCCGATCTTCTACCCGGTGATCATGGGCCTGGACTTCTACGGCATGAGCGAAGTGCAGAAGTCCATCTGGTTCGGCATCCTCGCGCTGATGGTGGTGGAGATCGGCCTGATCCATCCGCCGCTGGGAATGAACCTGTTCATCGTCAACAAGGTGGCGCGGGACGTGCCCTACCTGGAAACGGCCAAGGGCGTGCTGCCGTTCCTCGCCTCCGACCTGCTGCGCATCGTGCTGCTGGTGGCCTTCCCGGGGATCTGCCTCTGGTTGCTCAGCTTCTGATCCGACGCGGGTCGCCCGGCGGCCCGCCTTCTTCCTGCCGCAAGGGACCTCCCCGATGATCCAGCCCCTCCCATTGGCCGGCCGTGGACTGATCGTCCTGCTGGCCGCCCTGGTGGCCTTCGCACCCTTGTCCATCGACATGTACCTGCCGAGCCTGCCCACCCTGGCACGGGAACTCGTCGCCAGCGAGGCGCAGGTGCAGCACAGCATCAGCGTGTTCCTGGTGGGGCTGTGCGTCGGCATGCTGTTCTACGGACCGCTGTCGGATCGCTTCGGCCGTCGGCCGCTACTGCTCGGCGGCGTCGCCCTCTACGTGGTCGCCAGCCTTGGCTGCGCCCTGACTGCCACGGCCGACCAGTTGCTGCTCTGGCGCGGCCTGCAGGCCCTCGGCGGGGCGGCCGCTTCGGTGCTGGCGCGAGCCATGGTGCGCGACCTCTATCCCCTGCAACAGTCGGCGCGGGTGCTGTCGCTGATGCACCTGGTGACCATGCTCGCCACCTTGGTGGCGCCGCTGCTGGGTAGTTGGCTGATGCAGCTGGCCGGCTGGCGCTCCATCTTCATCGGCTTGCTGGGCTTCGCAGCGCTGTGCGGACTGGCGGTGTTCGCGCGCATACCGGAAACCCATCGCGGCGAAGCGCGCCGGCATTCCCTGGGCAGCGCCTTCGCCGCCTACCGGGCGATCCTCGGCAACCCGCGTGCGGTGGGGCTGATGCTGTGCATGGAGCTGTCCTTCGCCGGCATGTTCGCCTACATCACCGGCTCGCCCTTCGTCTTCATCGAGCACTTCGGTTTCAGCCCGAACCAGTACGCGCTGCTGTTCGGCGCCAATATCGCCGGGGTGATAGTCGCCACCTTGCTCAATGCCCGCCTGGTGGGCCGCCTGGGGCCGGAGACTCTGCTGCGCCGGGGTTCGGCCGTTTCCGCCCTGGCCGGGCTGTGGCTGCTCCTCGCGACGAGCCAGCCGGCCCCGGGCTGGATGGGGATCGCCGTCGGCCTGCTGCTGTACGTCAGCGTCACCGGCATGCTCGGTGCCAACGCCATCGCCAGCCTGATGGCGCTGTTCCCCGAGCGCGCCGGCGCCGCTGCGGCCCTGGCGGTAGCCGGCCAGTTCGGCCTCGGCGCCCTCGCCAGCTTCCTGGTGGGCCTGCTGCATGACGGCTCGACCTGGCCCATGTGCCTGGTGGT
This sequence comes from Metapseudomonas cellulosilytica, assembly GCF_049334135.1. Lineage (NCBI taxonomy): Bacteria > Pseudomonadati > Pseudomonadota > Gammaproteobacteria > Pseudomonadales > Pseudomonadaceae > Metapseudomonas > Metapseudomonas cellulosilytica. The sequence goes on from NZ_JBHZGN010000003.1 coordinate 223,355, forward strand.
GGCGTTGTGCGGCACCGGCGCCTTCGCGTCCTTGCGCCTGGCCCTGCGCTCCAGCACAAGCCGCGCAGGTGTGGCCGGCCCGTAGGTTGGGTAGCGCGGAGCGAAACGGTCCTGTGGGTTCGAATTCATTCGAAAAGGGCCGCGAAGCGGCCCCCTGGTGAGCGTTCGGTTTTCCTGTGGTTCGGGATTGGGCGGGACTGCGTCCCGCTTGGCGATTGAAATCGCCCCCACAGGAGGAGGTGCCGCCATCGAGCCCCTACCGCGCCAGGCCGAACGCCTCCACCATTTCCCCGATCAACTGGCTCTGCAGCCGACGCTGCGCTTCGCACGGCTGCTGCAGGCCGATGAAGTCGCAGAGCGGGTCCTGCACCTCGGTGCGAATGCCGGACAGTTCCTCCATCACCGCCAGGCCACAGAAGGGCACGTAGGCTTCGGCGTAGCCGCCTTCGTGGACCAGCGCCAGGCGGCCCTGGCACAGGCGTTCGGCAGTTTCGCGGACCAGGCGGGTCATGGCGCGGAAGCTGTCGCTGTGCAGCAGCATGCGCGCCAGCGGGTCCACGGCGTTGGCGTCGAAGCCGCAGGCGACCACGATCAGCTCCGGCTCGAAGCCTTCCAGGGCCGGAATCACGATCCGCTGCATGGCTTCGAGGTAGGCCGCATGGCCACTGCCGGCGAGCAGAGGGATGTTGATGTTGGCGCCCAGCCCCGCGCCTTCGCCACGATCGTCCGTGCCGCTGTAGCCCGGCGGGAAGCAGCCGTCCTGGTGCAGGGAGATGGTCAGCACGTCGGGGCGGTTGTAGTAGACCGCCTGGGTGCCATTGCCGTGGTGCACGTCCCAGTCGATCACCGCCACCTTGCCCAGGCCGTGCCGCGCCTTGGCCGCTTCGATGGCCACCGGGATGTTGGCCAGCATGCAGAAACCCATGGCCTGGTCCGGCAGGCAGTGGTGGCCCGGCGGGCGCGACAGCGAGTAGGCGTTGTCCGCCTCGCCCTTGAGCACGGCGTCGATGGCCGCCATGGCCAGACCGGCGGAGAGCTTGGCGATCTCGTAGCTGCCCGGACCGATGGGCGCGTGCTCGCCGAGGTTGCCGCCGCCGGCATCGCTCAGCGCCTTGAAGCGTTCCAGGTAGTGCGCCGAGTGGACCCGCAGCAGGTCTTCCTCGCTGGCGGCCGGGGCGCTGCGCAGGTCGAGTCGGCTGGTGAGGCCGGAGGCGTCCATCAGGTTCTTCAGGCGCCGCTTGGTTTCCGGCGATTCGGCGTGGCCGGCGGCGGAGGGCGGCTGCACCCAGCCACCCACCGGGAGGATCAGGGCGTGCTGGCTGGCGCTGTGCCAGAGGGACAGTTCGTCGAAGAAGAAGGCGGTACGACGGCTCATGGTGAAGGCTCCTTGCTTACAGGGATTGGGCGGTGGTGAGGGAAGCGGGACGCAGGCGGCTGGCGAGGGTGGCGAGCAGGGCCAGGCCGGTGAGCACGGCGGCCGCCGGCAGCAGGGTCTGGAAGTCGCCGCCGTCACCGAGCAGGCGGCCGGCCAGGGCTGGGCCCAGGGCCAGGCCGCTGCCGATGACCAGGTTGCTGAGGCTCATCAGGCGACCGGATTCATCCAGTTCCACCAGGCTGGCGAGGATGAAGGGCAGCACGTAGGTCCAGGTGAACTTGAACAGCAGCACGGCCACGGCGAAGCGCGCCAGCTGGGGCTGGCCGAGCAGCAGCAGGATGGCCGCCACCATCAGCCCGAAGCCGCTGCACAGCAGCGGGCTGCGTGGCCAGCGGTCGCCGATCAGGGTGGCGCAGCCGGCCCCGGCGATGCCCATCAGGGTGGCGATGGCGAGGATGTCGCCGCTGGCCCGGGCGCTCAGGCCGGCCTTGCTGCCGATGGCGCCGATGAAGGTCCAGACCGCGCTGAGGGCCACGTAGAAGCCCAGCAGGCCGAGGATGGCCGCTGCGGCTTTCCAGCGGGATGCCGAGCCGCTGCCGACCCGATGTTCGGCTGCCCGATGGGCCGCCGGGAAGGCGCGCACCAGCGGCAGGCCGAGCAGCATCAGGCTGGCCAGCAGCAGGTAGACGGCGCCCAGGCCATGGGCCTCGAACAGGCGCGGCTGGGGTTGGGCAGGGTCGCCGCACAGGACAGGCAGAGCACCATCAGCGAGCCGCCGGCCAGGGCAGTGACGAAGCGCAGCATGGCCAGCGCCTGGTAGCTCGCCGTGGTCGCCGATGCGAGGTTGCCGGCGATGAACAGCAGCGCGGCGACCAGCGCCGCGCGGCGCCAGTCGACCCGCTTCAGCCACCAGAAGGAGGGCAGGGTGGCGAGGCTCATGGCGCCCAGCTCGATAGAGAACAGGTCGCCGATCTGCGCCGGGTTCAGCCCCAGCTCGACGGCCAGTTGGGTGGCGATGGCCGGGGCGGTCAGCAGTACGGCCGAGGTGATGGCGGCGAACACGACGATGGCGGCTTGCAGCGCCAGCGGCCGATGGATTGCGGTGGACATGGCGAGGTCTCCGGGATCAGAACACATGGGCCAGGCGCAGCAGGGCCTGTGCGCCGTGGTAGCCGTTGTCGGTGTCGACGTTGTGGGAGAGGGCGACCATCAGCTGGTTCTGCCGGTCCAGCCAGTGGCCGAGTTCGAAACCGAGCTGGGTGTAGCGCTGGTGGGTGTCGTCCAGGGTGCGGTCGTTCAGACTGAGTTCGCCGCCGTCGGCGTGCACCAGCCGCAGGGCGCCATAGGTGGCCGGGGTGAAGTCGTAGGAGGCGAAGGCCTGCAGGCGGTAGAGCGGGTCCTGCTCCAGGTCCATCCCGTAGTAGTCGTCGTTCTTGCCGTAGAACTGGGCTTCGAGGTTGGCCTCCAGCACCCAGTTCTCGGCGACGCCCCGGGTGTAGTTGTAATTGAAGGTCAGCCCCCAGCGGTTGGCGCCGGGGGACACGTCCGGATTGTTGCCGTGGTACTCGCCCACCGGCAGCGTCACCAGGCTCAGCAGGCCGCTGTAGGTGCGGGTGGCCGGGTCGTTGATGATGAACAGCGTGCCGCCCATCTGCGGGTCGCCGATGCCGCGCTCGCTGGTGTGCCCGGTGGCTCCGGGCAGGCGGGCGTCGATGTCCACGTAGGGCACGATGAACTGCGGCGTGCAGAGGGTGCCGCAGGCGTCGGTGAAGAGCACGTGGCGGTAGGCCAGGGCGTTGACCTCCAGCTCGGCCTTGCCGCTGGCGTCGGCCGGGCCATGGAAGTCGTTGGCGCGGTTGGCGGGCAGGTAGAGCACGCCGAGCTGGGTGCCTGAGGGCGCGGAGAAGAAGTCGCGGGCGTTCATGTCGGCGGCCTGCGCGGCGAGCGGCAGCAGGCCGCAGCCGAGCAGGACATGGCCGAGGGAGCGGGAGGAGGTCATGGATGTCGGGTCTCTCTTGTTCTGGTTGCAGGTGGTTTCTTCGGGCAAAGCGCCGCCCTTGCCGCCCATGGCTGGCAGCTGACGATCAGGTGGCTGGGAAAGCGGGAATCAGTCGGGAGGCGAGTGGATGAGGTGGGCGATGCTCGCCTTGTCCTTCACGCCGAGCTTGGAATAGATGGTGCGGATGTGATGGCGCACGGTATTGGGCGCCAGGCCCAGGTCGCGGGCGATTTCCTTGTAGGTCTTGCCTTCGCCGAAGCGCAGGGCCACGTCGTTCTCGCGGGCGCTGAGCTGCTGCAGCGGGCTGTGGCTGCGGGCGGCGAGGAGGAACAGGTCGCCCACGGCGGTGACTTCCAGCAGCAGGCGGCCGCCCTGGTAGCCCTCGGGGCTGACCGCTTCGGGCAGCTGCGGGCCGGTCCACTCCGGCCACTCGGTGAGCAGCAGGTCGACGAAGCCACGCTCGGCGCAGTGCAGGGTGCCGCGCGAGTCGCACACTGCCAGCGCCAGTTGGCGCGGGTTGGAGAGGCTTTCGCGCATGGCCACCAGGGTGCGGATCTGGTTCGCCGAGACGGCGGCGGCCAGGTGCCGCATCAGGTTGTCCAGCAGCAGCTGGTCCTGGGCGCTGAAGGGCGCCGCCGTGGGCGCGCGGTAGAGGGTGAGGTGGTCCACCAGCCCGGTCTGCGGGTCGGAATGGATCACGCAGAGGAATTCACGAAAGCCGTGGCGTTCACCCAGCCACTTCAGGCCCGGCGTGCTATTGGCGCTGTCGACGACCACCGCCTTGTCGGGTGTGGCGTTGACCAGGCCGACGGTCACGTCCTCGTGGCGGATCGACTGCCAGTCGTCCAGGTAGTGCGGTGGCAGGTTGAACAGGTGCGTGCTGTGCTCTTCCGGCAGGCCGTCGATCATCGCCGCGCGGCCCCACCAGGCCTTGTCGAAGGCCAGCAACTGCTGCAACCGCGCCAGCGCCAGGGCGTGGAAGCCTTCGATGGACCGATCCCTGGCCAGGCGCTGGAGTTCCAGCACGGTGTCGCTGAATGCCTCCAGCAACTCGATGGCGATCGTGCGATCAGCCTGGTCATTCCTGCTCATGCGATATCCCCGATTGCGACCTTGTTGTTGTTCTGTCACGGGTGTGGGTCATGGCCAATCGTCTTCACGACGGGGCAGGGCCTGTGGAGCGAGTATCGGGTTCGCCCGTGGGCGCCGCCATCCTACAGATGCAGGATAGGGTCAGGCCTCCTTCGGCGCTGTCGCTATCTCCCGGCCCAGCCAGCGCTGGCGTGGCAGCAGCCAGGCGCAATAGCCGAGCAGCAGTGCGCCGGCGCTGGCCATGGCCCAGGGCGCGCCGACCTGTTCGGCGAGCACGCCCACCAGCAGCCCGCCGATGGCGTCGAAGCCGAAGCGCGTCGAGGTGTAGAGCGACACCACCCGCCCCCTCAGGCGCTCCGGGGCCAGGCTCTGCAGGAGGATGTTGGTGCCCACGTTGCAGTTGGTGATGGCGAAGCCGAGCACGGCCATGGCCAGCAGCGAGAGGGCGAGCTGTTCGCTGGCGGCGAAGGCCAGCAAGCCGGCGCCGCCCGCCAGGGCACAGGCCATGATGCTGTTCACCAGGCCCGGCAGGGCGTGGCGATTGGCGAGGAACGCGGTGCCCAGCAGCGAGCCCAGGCCGGCGGCGCCCCAGAGCCAGCCGAGGGTGCGCGCATCGCCGGCGAAGATGTCCTTGGCGAACACCGGCAGCAGCACGGCGTAACTGGAGGCGGTGAGGTTGACCACCAGCACGCTGAGCATCATCAGGCGGATGGTCGGCCTGCCGGCGACATAGGCCAGCCCTTCGCGGAACACGTCCCCCGTGGAGCCGGCGGCACGAGGTGTCGGTGCCATGCGGATGACCAGCAGCCCCGCAGCCAGCCCGAGGTAGGAAAGGGCATTGAGGGCGAAGCAGGCCGTCTCGCTGGTGAAGCCCAGCAGCAGCCCGGCCAGCGGCGGACCGACGAAGCGCGAACTGTTGAACAGCATGGCGTTGAGCGCGAGGGCGTTGGGCAGGTCCTCCTTGCCGCTGACGAATTGACTGAGCAGCGACTGGCGCAGGGGCGTGTCGAAGGCGTTGAGCACGCCGAGCAAGGCGGCCATGGCGACGATCAGCGACGGGCCGATCAGATCGGTGGCGGTGAGCAGAGCCAGGCCGATGGCCTGCAGGCCGAGCAGGCCCTGGATACCGATCAGCAGCCGGCGTTTGTCGTGGCGGTCGATCCAGGCACCGGCCAGGGGGCCGACCAGCAATTGCGGCAGCAGCGCGGCGAAGGTCGTTACGCCCAGCAACGCGGCCGAACCGGTGAGGCGGTAGATCAACCACGCCAGGGCGACCTGCTGCAGCCAACTGCCCAGGGTGGAGATGGCCTGGCCGGCGAAGTAGAGGCGGAAGTTGCGGTGGCGCAGGGCGCGGACGGCGGCTGGCCAGGGGCGGGAATCGGGCATTGGAGGGGGAACGGCGATGGATGAAAGTTAATATCTTAACTTAATCCGCAGTCCCCGTACGGGGCGCATTCATTGGCTATGACCCTGTTAGCTGTTGCTAGGAGGTTTCGGTCAGGGTTCGGGGCCTTGTAGGGTGGGCTTTAGCCCACGCTGACCTCCGATGGTGGGCTGAAGCCCACCCTACCGGCCTCTGCGCCACATCCCAACACTTAACGCAGACATAGCCCATTCATTCGCCAGACAGACCGCGGGTCTGCCTGTCCGTGCCTTTGAAGGATGCGGCAACTAATTGATCCTTAAGGGTTTTGATCGCTATCAACGACGTTGATGTTCTCTATCGCGAGTGATCACTTTTTAATCGACGCCCCGTCCGTAACATGAGCTCCGTAGCCAGTTTCCAGCCCCTGTTGAGGAGCCCACGATCATGAAAACCCACGCCTTCGCCGCCCTGATCATCGCCACCCTGAGCAGCTCTGTCTTCGCCCTGCCGTCCGACGACCAGCCGGTACTGGGTGAATCCCGGGACGGCACCTACATCCAGGTCGTGGAGCCGGTTGCCGCTGAAGGCAGCTTCATGGTCCTGGACCGCGTTGCCGAAAGCGGCTCGGACCGCACCGGCGCCAACCGCGTTGCCGAAGGTGGTTCCGACCGCCTGCTGCAAGCCCAGCGCGTCAGCTGATCGCCACTTGCTCCACCCCTCGAAGCCCGGCAAACGCCGGGCTTCTTTTTTTTGGTTCTCGCGAACGGTCCCTAGCCTCGCCCGAATGCCAGCGTCGGCACGTCGACGATGCTCGACCCGCCATCGGCCACCAGGCTGGCGCCGGTGATGATCGAGGCCTCGTCCGAGAGCAGGAAGCGGCAGACGCTGGCGATTTCCTCCGGGCTGGCCGGGCGGCGTAGCGGAACCTCGGCAGTGACCCGTGCATAGGTCGCGTCCAGGCTTTCGCCGTGGCGTTCCATCAGCGGCTGCATCTCCGCGTCGGCCATGGGCGTGCGCACCCAGCCGGGGCAGACGGCGTTCACCCGCACGCCCTGCGGGCCATAGTCCCGCGCCAGGGAGCGGGTGAGGCCGAGGAGGGCGTGCTTGGCGGTGGTGTAGCCGCACACCCCTTCGCCCGCCGCCAGGGCGGCGATGGAGGCCATCAACACCAGTGAGCCACGCCGCTGTGCCAGCAGCGGCAGGCAGGCGCGGGCGGTGTGGAAGGCACTGTCGAGGTTGGCACGCATGGCGGCCTGCCAGTCATGGTCCGAGGTCTCGGTGGCGCTGCCCAGGCCGTGGCCGCCGGCATTGGCGATCACGCCGTCGAGGCCGCCGAAGCGCCCGATGATGGCGGGGATGAAGCGGTCCCAGTCGGCGCTGCTGGCGGCGTCTCCGGCAAGCACCAGGCCGCCGCTTTCGCTGGCGACCTGTTCCAGCGCTTCACGACGGCGGCCCACCAGCACCAGGTTGGCGCCTTCTGCGGCCAACCGTCGGGCGCAGGCCGCGCCAATGCCGCTGCCGGCCCCGGTGATGAGCAGGGTACGGCCCTTCACAACGGGTACTCCGTGCGGTTGAGCACGCTGCAGTGGGAGCTCACCGGGAAGTTCGACAGCTGACCGAAGTCGCCGCCGGCATAGCCGCAGATCTTGCCGTCGCTGCGGTGGTTTCTCAGGTCGATCAGCACCACGCCGAGGGTGGGGATGATCTTCTCGCGCCAAACGAACAGGTACAGCTCTTCGGCGACCTTGTAGGTATGGCAGCGGTCGGTATCCGCCAGGCCCTGCTCGACGCCCTTGAGACATTGCCAGCTGTAGAAGTTCTCGTTGAGGTAGAGGTGCTCGTAGACCTCGCTGGGGCTGTAGCGGTAGAGGTTGCGCAGGCCCACCAGCTCACGGCTCGGCGCATGGGGGCAGGCGTCTTCGCGCCAGGGGCGGTCGAGGCTGCCGTGGAGGAACTCGGCTTTCACCGAAGTCAGCTCGCCACCGGACAGCGCCTTGCTGAACAGATCGCCACGGCTTTCCGCCTCGCTGGGCATGCGCCCGAGCACGGCGGTGAAGGCGGCGTTGGCGAGATCCAGTACCAGGCTCACCGACAGCGCGCGGCCGTCCTCTTCCTTGAGGAAGTCCACCAGGTACAGGCCTTCGCGTACCGAGGTGGCGCGATAGGGCGCCTCGCCGCTGGCGCTGCCATCGTGCATCGACCAACTGAGTTGTTCGGCGTCGAAGCGGTGTTCGATGCGCCAGCCATTGGCGAAGTGCAGGGTGAAGGTGCGGCCGGCGAGGTCCGCCCGGTTCGGCAGGATGAAGGCTTCGGGCGCAAAGCCGTCGGCCAGGGCGCCGACGGTGATCCATTCGGGTTGGGTGGTCATGGCTTATCTCCGTTGGGTTGGGATGGCGCCATGGTCGGCCGGATAGGGGCGCGCCGGTATCAACCGGAAGGTTGAGGCAGGCCTGCCTGGACTACGCTGCTCAGACCGTCTCCAGAGAAGCGAGGTGCAAGCCATGTACGCAGCAAGACCACGGCTGCTCGACAAGGTGGCGATCATCAGCGGTGGCGCCGGCGGTTGCGGCGAGGCGGCCAGCCGCCTGTTCGCTGCCGAGGGGGCCAGGGTGGTGATAGTCGACCGCAATGGCGATGCCGCCCGGGAGCTGGCCCGGCAGGTCAAGGCTGCCGGCGGCGAGGCGCTGGGCGTGGGCGCCGATGTTTCCCAGGCCGACCAGGTGAAGGCGGCGGTGGCAGCGGGGGAGGCTGCCTTCGGCGGCGCGGATGTGCTGTTCAACCACGCTGGCACCCTGATCGTGAAACCCTTCCTCGACGTGGAGGAGGACGAGTGGGACTGGTTGATGGCGGTCAACGTCAAGAGCATGTACCTGATGACCCGCGCCGTGCTGCCGCAGATGCTGGCCAAGGGCAAGGGCAGCATCGTCTGCACATCCTCCATCTCGGCCGAATATGCCACTCCCGGCGAAGTGGTCTACAACGCCACCAAGGGCGCCTGCCAGATGTTCGCCCGGGCCATCGCGGTGGAGTTCCGCGACCGCGGCATCCGCTGCAATGCCGTGGCGCCGGGCTTTATCCGCACCGCCCACGGCATCCGCGAGATGAAGGAGCTGCAGGCCATGGGCGTGGAGGCCAGCGAGGCGGCCATTTCCCTGCAGCAGGGGCGCCTGTGCGAGCCGGAAGAGGTGGCGCGGGCGGCGTTGTTCCTGGCGTCGGACGAGGCGTCCTTCGTCAGCGGGGCGCACCTCTTCGTGGATAACTGCTTCTCCTCCGTTTGAGGCGCCAAAGCGATGGGTATCGCAGGCTCCACCCATCCTACGGGAAGAGCTTTCTCACCAACTCGGTCCGGCTGCGCACGCCGGTCTTGCGGAACAGATGGATGAGATGGGTCTTCACCGTGGCCAGGCTCAGGTCCAACTGCCGGGCGAGCTCCTTGTTGGACAGGCCTTCGCGCAGGAGGAAAGCGATTTCCTGTTCCCGAGGGGTGAAGCCGGTCAGCCCATCCTGCGCCGATGGTGCGTCCGGCAGATGACGCACGGCCAGGTCCAGCAGGCCGCGCAGGCCGTCGAGGCGCTGCAGTTCTTCGGAATCGAAAGGCGAGAGATTGCCAGTGCGCAGCAGGGAGATGCCCACTACCGGCCGCTGGCGATCATGGGCGATCACCTCCACCACGTCGCGGATGCCATGACGCACCAGGAAGCCCTGGTAGATGCGCCGTGAATCCCCCGCCTGGCGCGCCATGGCTTCGCGCAGGGGCACTACGGCGTGGCGTTCGTCGCGGCAGAGGGCGGGTTGCAGCGGATCGAAGTCGCGGTAGTGGTCGAGGTAGTCGCGGTGGGTGCGGGCGTCCATGCGCAGCAACTGGAAGTCGCGGGCGCGAAACTGCGCGTCGACCCGGTAGAAGGCGAAGCAGGAGGCCGGGACCACCCGGCTGAAGGCGTGCAGGCAGTGCAGGCCGAAGTCGTCGTGCATGACGCTGCTCCCGGAAACAAGGAGCGCGGCCTGGGCCGCGCCCTATAAAAAAGTCCAAGGATCTTGCGAGCTAGAGCGAGACAAGGCGGGAAGGGCCGAGGCCGCGGAGTTTACGCCTGTAAATGAGCAGGCCGAGGCCATTCCCAACGCAGTATCGCCGACGCGCAGCTGATCCCTACATGTGGGCTTCCTGGAAGCCGATGGCGAGCGCATTGACGATGGTATCGATCTGCTCCTTCTCGATCACCAGTGGCGGCGAGAGGATGATCTTGGTGCCCACCGGGCGCACCATCACGCCGTTGGCGCGGGCGATCTCGGCGACGCGGTTGGCGTAGCCGCCCATGGGGTCGATGGGCTCGCGAGTCGTCCTGTCGCTCACCAGGTCCAGGGCCACCATCAGGCCCTTGCCGCGCACCTCGCCGACGGCGGCGAAACGCTCGGGGAAGGACGCGAGGCTGTTCAGCAGGTATTCACCCTGCTTCGCCGCATTGGCCGGCAGGTTCTCCTGCTCGACGATATCGAGGTTGGCCAGGGCGGCGGCGCAGGCCACCGGGTGCCCGGAGTAGGTGTAGCCGTGCATGATGGCGCCGGTGAAGTTGCCGTTGCCGGCGAAGGCCTGCTCGATGCGCTCGTTGACCACGGTGGCGCCGAGGGGGATGTAACCCGAGGAGATGCCCTTGGCCAGGCACATGATGTCCGGCTTAACGCCCCACAGGCGGCTGCCGAACATGGAGCCGCTACGGCCGAAACCGGTGACGATCTCGTCGGCGATCAGCAGCACGCCGTACTTGTCGCAGACCTTGCGGATCAGCGGCCAGTAGCTGGCCGGCGGCACGATCACGCCGCCCGCGCCCTGGATCGGCTCGGCGATGAAGGCGGCCACGGTGTCCGGGCTCTGGAACTGGATCTCGCGCTCGAGGATATCCGCGCAGATCTGCGCCAGTTCTTCCGGGTCCTGGCTGTAGGGGTTGCGGTAGAGCCAGGGCGTGTCGACGTGGAAGCAGCCCGGCAGCAGCGGCTCGTAGTTGCGGCGGAACACCGTGTTGCCGTTCACCGAGGCGCCGCCGAAGTGGGTGCCGTGGTAGCCCTGGCGCAGGGAGATGAACTTGGTGCGATCGGCCTGGCCCAGCAGCTTCCAGTATTGGCGGGCGAGCTTCAGCGCGGTTTCCACGGCGTCAGAGCCGCCGGAGCTGAAGGCCACGCGGCGCATGCCTTCGGGTTCCAGCATGCCGATCACCTTGGCGGCCAGTTCCTCGGCGCGGGGGTGGCTGATGCCGTCGAACAGCTGGAAGTACTCCAGTTCGTCCAACTGGGCGGTGATGGCCGCCTTGATCTCCTTGCGGCCGTGGCCGACGTTGACGTTCCACAGGCCCGCCACGCCGTCCACCAGGCGATTGCCCTTGTCGTCGAAGACGAAGCAGCCCTCGCCACGCAGGATGCGGATGGGCTCGCGCTGCTTCATCTCGTTGGGGTGCAGCATGGGGTGCCAGAAGGCGGTGTCTTTGGTGCTCACGGTGAATTCTCCTCTCGTGCAGCAGTGCGGCTGTGTGGGGCATTTGTGCCGCAACCGGCCGGGGACGTCTTGTCTGTCCCTGCCAGGCCGGTTGCCTGCCCCTGCCTAGTTGCGTTCCAGAGTCGCGCGTATTTCCTGTCGCACTCGGTTGAAGTCGGCGGCGGCCTGCGGGTCCGCCAGCAGGTTCGCTACCAGCGCCGCGGCGGCGAGCTGCCCGCCCTGCAGGTCGCTGGGGTAGTGCACTCCGGCGATCACCCGGCTGCCTGCGTGTTCCCGCGCGCGCTCGAACAACTCGGCGCGTTTCTCCGGCACCGCCATGCCCAGCAGCGTGGCGTTGAGGTAGGCGTTCATGCTGTGGCCGCTGGGGTAGGAGTCGCCTTCCGGCGGCGGCAGCACGGGCTTGATCCGCGTATCCGCCTCGTAGGGGCGGGGACGGTCGAAGTGCTGCTTGGCCGGTATCAGCACCTGCACCAGGTCTTCCTGGGCGCGGCGGAAGAAGGCGCGGGTCAGCGGCAGCCGCTCCGCCTCGAAGCCCTTGCCGAGCAGGTCGGCGGCGAAGGGGAAGACGGCGTCCTCCCACTGGTCGTCGGCCTGCACCTTCTTCACCTGCTCGGCACTGCGTCGGGCCTGGGCATCGAGCACGGCCTGGAGGTCGGCCCGGGCAGCGGGCGAATCTGCGGTGGGGGGCGGTGGCAGGTAGTCGGCCAGTTGCAGCCGGGCTTCGGCGAGGTAGGGCGGGTAGCGGGTGGCCGGGTCGGCCTGGATGGCCAGCGCGGGGAGGAGCAGGGCGAGGCCGAGCAGCAAGGGGCGCAGGGGCTTGTACATGGCAACGGTCCTTATTGTTGTCGTGCGGCGCGAGGCGGTGGTTCCGGGCCGTCTCGATTGCCCTTGTCCGCCAAACCCCGAGGTGATGCTTGTCTTTCCCTGCCCGGGCGGTTGTCTCTGCCTGCCGGGGGCCTGGCAGCCAGTGGCAAATCCCCCGGCAGGCAGGGTCAAGAGCGCCCGCCGGGTTTGTCGCAGAGTGCCACTCGACAATCCGAGATACCCGGCCGCCCTGGTGGCCGCGCGAGAAGAGGAATCGAGATGAGCATTGCCCTTGACCCCCGTGTTGCCGCCTTCGTCCAGGCCCGTCACGGACTGCTGATCGACGGCCAGTCGCGGCCCGCACTGTCCGGCGCCGAGATGCCGGTGCACAACCCTGCCACCGGCGAGGAACTGGCGCGCGTCGCGGTGGCCGGCAAGGCCGATGTGGACCTGGCGGTGGCCGCCGCCCGCAGCGCTTTCGAGGGCAGTTGGGCGGCCCAGCGCCCGGCCGACCGGGAGCGCCTGCTGCTGAAGCTGGCCGAGCTGCTGGAGGCCCATGGCGAGGAGCTGGCCCAGCTGGAAACCCTGAACAACGGCAAGTCGATCAATCTGTCGCGGGCCATCGAGGTGGGCGCCGGCGTGGAGTACACCCGCTACATGGCCGGCTGGGCGACCAAGATCGAAGGCAAGAGCCTGGATGTCTCGATCGGTGCCATTCCCGGCGGCAAGTTCCGCGCCTACACGGTGCCGGAGCCGGTGGGCGTGGTGGGGGCCATCGTACCCTGGAACTTCCCGCTGATGATGGCGCTGTGGAAGGTGGTGCCGGCCTTGGCCTGCGGCTGCACGGTGGTGCTCAAGCCCGCCGACGAGACCCCGCTGACCGCCCTGCGCCTGGGCCAACTGTGCCTGGAGGCGGGCATTCCCGCCGGCGTGGTGAACATCGTCACCGGCGTCGGTGCCGAGGCTGGCGCGGCCCTGGCGGCGCACCCGGGCATCGACAAGCTGGCCTTCACCGGCTCCACCCCGGTGGGCAAGCTGATCGGCCATGCTGCTGTGGAAAACATGACCCGCTTCACCGTGGAACTGGGCGGCAAGAGCCCGGTGATCGTGCTCGACGATACGGCGTTGGACAACGCCGCCGCTGGCGCCGCCGGGGCGATCTTCTTCAACAACGGCCAGGTCTGCACCGCCGGTTCGCGGCTCTATGTACAGCGCAAGTCCTTCGACCAGGTGCTGGAGCGCCTGCACGGCATCGCCGGTTCCCTCAGCATCGGCGCGGGCCTGGACCCGGCTGCGCAGATCACCCCGCTGGTTTCCGCCAAACAGCAGCGTCGCGTGCTGGGCATGATCGACAGCGGCCGCGCCCAGGGCGCCAGCGTCATCTGCGGCGGCGACGCACACGGCGAGCGGGGCTTCTTCGTCCAGCCGACGGTGATCGCCAATGTGCGCCCGGAGATGCAGGTGGTGCGCGAGGAAATCTTCGGCCCGGTGCTGGTGGCCACCGCCTTCGACGAGCTCGACGAGGTGGTCGCACTGGCCAACGACAGCCCCTACGGCCTGGCCGCGAGCATCTGGTCCAACGACCTGAAGCAGGTGATGGGCCTGATCCCACGGCTGAAGGCCGGCACCGTCTGGGTCAACGCCCACAACCTGCTGGACCCCTCCATGCCCTTCGGCGGCTTCAAGCAGTCGGGCATCGGCCGCGAGATGGGCCACGCCGCCATCGAAGCCTTCACCGAGAACAAGTCCGTGTGCATCGCCTACTGAGCCGCACCGCAGGAGGCGGCCGCCTCCGATGATCTTCGCCGGGCCCGCGTGGGGGCCCGGCCTTCCACATGCCTTGAGCCCTAACAACGACAACATCCGTCTTCGAGGTCCAGCACCATGTCCATCAACGCAAGACTCGCAGCACACCTGGAGCGCGGCACGGTCGGGTTCCCCACCGCGCTCGCCAGTACCATCGGCCTGATCATGGCCAGCCCGGTGATCCTCACCGCCACCATGGGTTTTGGCATCGGCGGCAGCGCTTTCGCCGTGGCCATGCTGATCGCCGCGGTGATGATGCTGGCGCAGTCCACCACCTTCGCCGAGGCAGCTTCCATCCTGCCGACCACGGGCTCGGTGTACGACTACATCTCCTGCGGCATGGGGCGCTTCTTCGCCATCACCGGGACCATTTCCGCCTACCTCATCGTCCATGTGTTCGCCGGCACCGCCGAGACCATCCTCGCCGGGGTCATGGCCCTGGTGAACTTCGAGCACCTCAATACCCTGGCCGAGTCCGCCGGTGGCTCCTGGCTGCTGGGCGTGGGCTTCGTCATCACCTTCGGTATCCTCAACGCCTTCGGCATCAGCGTGTTCAGCAAGGCGGAGGTGATCCTCACCTTCGGCATGTGGACCACGCTTATGGTCTTCGGCCTGGCGGGCCTGTTCGCCGCCCCGGCGGTGGAACTGGAGGGCTGGTTCGGCGCCTCCCTGGTGGGGACCGACCTCACCACCATCCTGTCCCTGGTGGGCATGGCGATGTTCATGTTCGTCGGCTGCGAGTTCGTCACCCCGCTGGCCCCCGAAGTGCGCCGCTCCGCCTGGACCCTGCCGCGCGCCATGGCCCTGGGCCTGTTCGGCGTGGCCTCGTGCATGTTCATCTATGGCGCGGCGATGAAGCGCCAGGTGGAGAACGTGCTGCTCGACGAAGCCACCGGCGTGCACCTGCTGGACACCCCCATGGCCATCCCGCAGTTCGCCCAGCAGGTGATGGGCGACATCGGGCCGATCTGGCTGGGCATCGGCTTCCTGTTCGCCGGCGCCGCCACCATCAACACCCTGATGGCCGGCCTGCCGCGCATCATGTACGGCATGGCGGTGGACGGTGCGCTGCCCAAGGTCTTCACCTACCTGCACCCGCGCTTCAAGACGCCGCTGTTGTGCATCGCCGTGGCGGTGGCCATTCCCTGCCTGCACGCCTGGTGGCTGGGCGGCAACACCGATGGCATCTTCAACCTGGTGCTGGCCGCCGTCTGCGCCTGGAGCACTGCCTACCTGCTGGTGACGCTCTCCGTGGTGATGCTGCGCATCCGCCGCCCGGACCTGCCGCGCGCCTACCGCTCACCCTGGTTCCCGCTGCCGCAGGTGCTGTCGTCCGTGGGCATCCTCATCGGCATGTGGTTCATCACCCCGCCGGGCATGAACCCGAGCGACATCTATGTGCCCTTCGGCGTGATGCTCGGCCTGACGGCCGCCTACGCGCTGTTCTGGACGCTGGTGGTGCAGAAAGTGAACCCCTTCCGGCCGGTGCCGGTGGAGGAGGTGCTGGAGAAGGAGTTCAACAACGAACCTGGCGTCAGCCACGACCTGGAGCGCTTCGAGCATGTTTCCAAGCCTGTCTGAGTACTGGCGTCGCCCCCCGGCCGGCTACCGGCCGGGGGCCACGTTGATGCATGTGCAGCGTGACCTCCGCAACCTGCCGGGCGAGCCGCTGGACGGGGCGGCGATGCGCTTTCGCAGCGCCGACGGAGCCCTGGACTTCGAGGTGCGTGAAGTGGTGCAGGCGCAGTTCCTCATGCACCTGGTGCGCACCGAGTTCGTCCTGCGGGTGCCTTCGTCCGGGGCCGGGCCGGTGCGCATCGAACTGAACCACCGGGGCGCGATTCGCCGCCAGGGCATCGCCTGCAAGGTCCGCGCGGGCGATGCCGGAGCGCTGGCCAGCCGCCTGCAGGACGACCCCCGGTTGCTGGCCGCGTTGATGCCCCTGGACTTCAAGCGCCTGCGCATCGACCGCGAAGGGAGCCAGTGGGTGGTGCGCCTGGAACACATGGGCGCCAGCGAGGTGGTCAACCGGATGCCGGCCTTCCGCCGCTACATCCGTCTCACGGCTGAACAGCGCCAGCATCTCCTGCAGGTCCTCCGCGGCCTGCGGGAACTGCTGGTCGAGTACTGAAAAGGGGGACATCTCCAAACCGGGCACAAGTGGTCTGTTCTGGCCGACGAGGTTCCTTGTCGGGCAAATAGATAACATGTTAATAATGTCGCCATAACAATGTGGCTTCAGCCCGCCCCTGGAGGTGTCCGATGGTTTCCCAAGCTGTCCGCTCCCATGATTTCGATTCCTGGCTCCGTGAGCTGCAAGGCGTCTGCGGCCGTTTCGAGTCGCTTCCCGCGCTCAGTCATGGACTGTTCATCGGCGAGATCACCCGCCAGGACCTCTCCGGCCTGGAAGTGGCTCAGATCCGCACCAACGCCGGGATGATCAGCCGCCAGCGCACCTCCATCGACCATGACGACGATCGCCACTGCTTCCTCATCGTCCAGCGCAGCGGCCGCGCTCAGTTGAGCCAGGGTGGGGAGCGCATCGAGCTGGCCCCCGGCGAGATGGCCCTGATGGACTCGGCCAGGGCCTGCGAGATTGTCCCCCACGGCCTTATCGAGCACGCGTCCTTCCACCTCTCCCGCGAGGAAGTCAGCCGCCATCTGCCGGAGGGCCGGCCGAAGTTCGGCAAGCTCTCGCAGCACTGCGCCAGCGGCCGTGTGCTGCGGACCCTGGTGGAGCAGATCTGCGGCGGCGAACTGGATGATTGCGCCGGTCTGGAGGAGGGCGATGCCCTGCAAGAGGCGCTGATCGCACTGCTGGCGCCGACCCTCAAGCAGCAGGCCGGGCAGACCGCCAGCGAAGCGGACGGCAGCCACATTGCCGGCCTGCGCAGCCTGGCGCAGCAACTGATCGACCGGTCCCTTTCCGAACCGGGCCTGACGCCACTGTCCCTGGCCCGGCAACTGAATATCTCGGTGCGCCAGCTCTACCGGCTGTTCGAGGACCAGGGCGACAGCGTCTGCCGCTTCATCCAGCGTTCGCGCCTGAAACGCAGCGCCGCCGACCTGTCCAATCCGCGCCTGCGCAACGAGTCCATCACCGATATCGCCTTCCGCTGGGGCTTCACCGACTCGGCGCATTTCAGCCGTACCTTCAAGAAACATTTCGACCAGTCCCCCAGGGATTACCGCGCCAGCGCGTTCGCCGGGTGATCGGCAGGCCGCAACGGTCAAGGCCAACATCGGTTGCGACCTTTCGGCCCACGCCGGCGCGGCTATGCTCGGGTTAGGGGCTCGGGAATTCAGGCTCGCAGCCCGATCGTTCCGCCTGCCAAGGCAGGGGAGGTGTGGCCTTGCACAGTCGGCAGTTGCTCCAGCGTTTCGATGGTCGTCTGGTCATGGTGGGATTCGGTTGCATCGGGCAAGGCGTGCTGCCTCTCCTCCTGCGTCACCTTGAGCTGGAGCCCGATCGATTGCTGGTGCTGAGCCCGGACCCGGCCGGCCAGGTCATCGCCGAGGCCCAGGGCGTGCGCTTCCTCCGCATGGCGCTGGAGCCGGATAACTACCGGGAGCAACTCGACCCGCTGCTGGGCGCCGGGGATTTTCTGCTCAATCTCTCGGTGGGCGTTTCTACCCAGGCACTGCTGGCGTTCTGCCGGGCGCGCGACGTCCTTTACCTGGACACCTGCATCGAACCCTGGCCGGGCGGCTACACCGACCCGCGGCGCACCCTGTCCCAGCGCAGCAACCATGCCCTGCGGGAGGCTGCCCTGGCGCTGCGCCGCCCTGGTGGCGATGCCCCCACCGCGTTGCTGACCCACGGCGCCAACCCGGGCCTGGTGTCGCACCTGGTCAAGCAGGCGCTGCTGAACCTGGCGGCGGACAGTGGCCAGGCCCCGCCCGCGCCCGCCACGCGGGAGGGCTGGGCCGCCCTCGCCGCGCAGCTGGGGGTGCGCTGCATTCATATCGCCGAGCGGGACACCCAGCAGTCGTCGCGCCGCAAGGTGGATGACGAGTTCGTCAATACCTGGTCAATCGCCGGTTTCATCGGCGAGGCCTGCCAGCCTGCCGAGCTCGGCTGGGGCACTCACGAAAAGGGCCTGCCGCCGGATGGCCGCCACCATGAGAGCGGCTGCCAGGCGGCGATATACCTGCGCCGGCCGGGCGCGGCGACCCAGGTGCGCAGCTGGACGCCCAGCGGGCCCACGCTGGGCTACCTGATCACCCATGGCGAATCCATCTCCATGTCCGACTACTTCACCCTGGGGCCGGCCAGCCAGCCGCGTTACCGCCCCACGGTGCTCTATGCCTACCAGCCCTGTGATGACGCGGTGCTGTCCCTGCGTGAACTGGCGGCGCGCAACTGGCAACCGCAACGCCACGGCAGGCTGCTGCTGGATGACATCATCCGCGGCCGGGACGACCTGGGCCTGCTGCTCCTCGGCCACGGCAGCCAGGCCTACTGGTTCGGTTCGCGGTTATCCATCGAGCAGGCCCGGGAACTCAGCCCGCACAACAACGCCACCAGCCTGCAGGTGACGGCCGCGGTGCTGGCCGGCGTGGTCTGGGTCATGCGCAACCCGCGTCGCGGCATCCTCGAACCGGACGAGCTGCCCTACGCCGAGCTGCTGGAACTTGCCCGGCCGTACCTGGGTGAGGTGACCGGCATCTACAGCAACTGGAACCCGCTGCAGGGCCGCGAACGGCTGGTGGCGGAAGTCCTCGACCGCGACGACCCCTGGCAGTTCGTGAATTTCCGCGCCTAGGCCCCTCAACGCTCCTTGAGTCGGCGCGCCACGCCGCGCACGCCCGGCTCGTACAGCGCCTGTTCCACCGCCTTCAGCGCCAGGCCCAGCACCTGTTCGGCGATCAACTCGTGCTGCTGGTACATGGAGTTCACCGGCAGCGGCAGGAAGTCCAGCAATTGGGTGTCGCCGAAGGTGCCGACGCGCATGCCGGCGGGCCAGTCGCCCTGTTCGCGCAATGCATCGAGGACCCCGGCCAGCAACACGTAGGCGGTGGTGATCAGCGCGTCCGGCAGCTCGCCCCGCTGCAACAGGTCGGCCATCAGGCGGTGCCCGCATTCGCGGCTGAAGTCCTCGCCCTGGATTTCCAGTACCTCGCATTCCATCCCGGCCAGGGCGTCGTGGAAGCCGGCGCTGCGCTCGGCGCTGATGGGCAGGTCGGGCCGTGCGCCGAGCAGGGCGATGCGCCGGGGGGCGGGGTTCAGCAGGCTGCGGGTGAGCTGCTGGCAGGCCAGGCGGTCATCGCTGACCACCGAGCAGAACCGCTGTGGATCGCGCACCCGGTCCACGGCTATCACCGGCAGGCCTTCGTCCAGCAGCTGCTCCAGGCTGTCGTCCTCCTTCGGCAGGCAACTGGCGACGATCAGGGCGTCGCAGCGCCGCGCGCGGAACAGCTTGAGCAGTTGCCGCTCGCTGTCCGGCTCGTCGTCGGAACTGGCGATCAGGAGCTGGTAGCCCCGCGCCCGT
Organism: Metapseudomonas cellulosilytica; assembly: GCF_049334135.1. NCBI lineage: Bacteria > Pseudomonadati > Pseudomonadota > Gammaproteobacteria > Pseudomonadales > Pseudomonadaceae > Metapseudomonas > Metapseudomonas cellulosilytica. The sequence goes on from NZ_JBHZGN010000003.1 coordinate 242,774, forward strand.
GCGCCCTGTTCCAGCAGCTTGGCCAGGCGCGCGTAGCTGGGGTTTTCCAGGTCCGGGAGGATGAAACCCAGGGTGCGCGTCTGCCGACTGCGCAGGCCGGCGGCCTGGGGGTTGGGCTTGAAACCGTGCTCGTCCACCACCGCCCGTACCCGTTCCACGGTCGCCGGGCTGATGCGCTTCTGCTCGGCCTTGCCGTTGATCACGTAGCTCGCCGTGGTCACCGAGACACCGGCCAGGCGGGCGATATCGCTGAGTTTCAAGTTGACGACTCCTGTTATGCGGATGTGTTTCATCGGACGGGCTTCAAGAATCGAAGATTATCGAGTAACGTGCCTGCTCAGTTTAGTGAAACGATTCAGCAGGCGTTCTGTCTACGCTTTGGCCAATCGATGCGACGGTTGGTAACGCTGCTGATGGCCGGTGACAACTACAAGAAGGGCGCAAGGCCCGGAGAGGTGATGCGATGCTCGAACTGACCGCAGGGCAGATTTCCATGGGCCTGGTGGCGGCGGACAAGGCTGCCGCGTTGCGGATGCTGGCCGAGCGGCTCGAAGGCGACGGCCTGGTGGCAGCGGGTTACCTCGCCGGCCTCGAGGCTCGCGAAGCCCAGGGGGCCACCTACCTTGGCCAGGGTATCGCCATTCCCCATGGCACCCCGCAGACCCGCGACCTGGTGTTCAACACGGGGGTGCGCCTGATGCAGTTCCCCGAAGGCGTGGATTGGGGCGACGGCCAGATGGTCTATCTCGCCATCGGTATCGCCGCCAAGTCCGACGAGCACCTGCGCCTGCTGCAGATCCTCACCCGCGCCCTGGGCGAAGCGGACCTCGGCAGCGAACTGCGCCGCGCCGAAACCCCGGACGAGATTCTCAAGCTGCTGCAGAGCGCACCCCAGGAACTGGCCCTGGACGACCAGTTGATTGGCCTCGGCATCGCGGTCGAAGACTACGACGAACTGGTGCTGCAAGGCGCCCGCCTGCTGCGCCGCGCCGACTGCGTCGGTGGCGGATTCGCCGCCGCGTTGCTGCAGGGCGAACCGCTGCCCCTGGGCGATGGCCTCTGGTGGCTGCACAGCGACCAGGCGGTGCAGCGCCCCGGCCTGGCCTACCTGACCCCGGCAAAGCCCCTGCGCTATCTCGACCAGCCGCTCAACGGCCTGTTCTGCCTGGCCAGCCTGGGGGATGCCCACCTGGCCTTGCTGGAGCGCCTCTGCGCCCTGCTGATCGAAGGCCGGGGCCGCGAGCTGGCCCGCGCCACCCAGCGCCGCGCCGTACTGGAAGCCCTGGGCGGGGAACCCCAGCCCGACTGGCCCAGCCTGCGCCTGCCACTGGCCAACGCCCATGGCCTGCATGCGCGGCCGGCCAAGGAACTGGTGCAGGTGGCCAAATCCTTCGAGGGTGAAATCCGCCTGCGGGTGGCCGACAGTGGCGCCGCTGCGGTTTCCGCCAAGAGCCTGAGCAAGTTGCTGAGCCTGGGCATCCGCCGTGGCCAGGTGGTGGAAATCATTGCCGAGCCGACCATTGCCGACGTCGCGCTGCCGGCCCTGAAAGCCGCCATCGAAGAGGGCCTGGGTGAAGAGATCGAACCCTTGATGCTGGGCGAGGCGCCGGTGGAGGAGGTCGAGCCCGAAGCGCAGCCTCTCAGCGCCCCGGCTCCCGGCAGCCAGCTGCAGGCCGTGCCCGCGGCCCCCGGCATCGCCGTCGGCCCGGCGCATATCCACCTGCGCAGGGAACTGGACTACCCGCTACGCGGCGAGTCTCCCGGCGTCGAGCGCGAACGCCTGCAGCAAGCACTGGCCCATGTGCGCGGCGAGATCGAGGCGCTGGTGCTGCGCAGCGAGGCCAAGGCCATCCGCGAGATCTTCATCACCCACCTGGAAATGCTCGCCGACCCCGAGCTGGGCGATGAAGTCGATGCTCGCCTCAAGCAGGGCGAAAGCGCCGCCGCCGCCTGGATGACGGTGGTGGAGAGCGCCGCCGCCCAGCAGGAAAGCCTGCACGATGCGCTGCTCGCCGAGCGCGCTGCCGACCTGCGCGATATCGGCCGGCGCGTGCTCGGCCAGCTCTGCGGCGTGGAAGACGCACCGGAGCCGGAAGAACCCTACATCCTGCTGATGGACGAAATGGCCCCCTCGGACGTGGCGCGCCTGGATCGTAACCGCGTGGCCGGCATCCTCACTGCCCGTGGCGGCGCCACTTCCCACAGCGCCATCGTCGCCCGTGCCCTGGGCATTCCCGCCCTGGTGGGCGCCGGTGCCGCCGTGCTGCTGCTGGAGCCGCGCACCCTGCTACTGCTGGATGGCCAACGTGGCCGTCTGATCGTGGCGCCGGACAGCCAGCAACTGGAGCGCGCCCGCCAGGAACAGGAGGGCCGCCAGCGCCGCCTGCAACTGGCCGACGCCCACAAGCTGGAACCGGCGGTGACCCGTGACGGCCACCGGGTGGAGATCTGTGCCAACCTGGGTGAGAGCGCCGCTGCCGCCAAGGCCATGGCCCAGGGCGCCGAAGGCGTCGGCCTGCTGCGCACCGAATTCATCTTCATGGCCCATCCGCAGGCGCCGGACCTCGCCATCCAGGAGGCCGAGTACCGCCGCCTGTTCGACGCCCTCGACGGCCGCCCCCTGGTGGCCCGCACCCTGGATGTCGGCGGCGACAAGCCCTTGCCCTACTGGCCGGTGCCGGAAGAGGAGAACCCCTTCCTCGGCGTGCGCGGCGTGCGCCTGACCCTGCAGCGTCCGCACCTGATGGAGACCCAGCTGCGTGCCCTGATGGGTGCCAGCGAAGGCCGGCCGCTGCGCATCATGTTCCCCATGGTCGGCACCGTCGAAGAATGGCGCCAGGCGCGCGACATGGCGCTGAAGGTGGCTGCGGAGATTCCCCAGGCCGACCTGCAGCTGGGCATCATGGTCGAGGTGCCCTCGGCGGCCTTGATCGCGCCCGTGCTGGCCCGCGAAGTGGACTTCTTCAGCATCGGCACCAATGACCTGACCCAATACTGCCTCGCCATCGACCGGGGCCATCCGACCCTTTCCGCCCAGGCCGACGGCCTGCATCCGGCGGTGCTGCAGCTGATCGACCTCACCGTGCGCGCCGCCCATGCCCAGGGCAAATGGGTGGGCGTGTGCGGCGAGCTGGCCGGCGACCCGCTGGCCGTACCGCTGCTGGTGGGCCTGGGGGTGGACGAACTGAGCCTGTCGGCCGGCGGCATAGCCGAGGTCAAGGCGCGGGTGCGCGAGTTCAGCCTGTCGGCGGCCCGCGAGCTGGCTGAAGGGGCGCTGGCCCTGGAAAGCGCGGCGGCCGTGCGCGAACTGGCGGAGCGTTTCTGATGGCGCGCATCCTCAGCATCACCCTGAATCCCGCCCTGGACCTGACCCTGCGCCTGGAGCGCCTGGAACCGGGAGAGGTGAACCGCAGCCAGGCCCAGGCCAGCCATGCCGCCGGCAAGGGCCTGAACGTCGCCCAGGTGCTGGCCGACCTTGGCCATTCCCTCAGCGTTTCCGGCTTCCTTGGCGCGGACAATGCCGAAGCCTTCGAAGCGCTGTTCGCCCGGCGCGGCTTCGTCGACCAGTTCGTCCGCGTGCCTGGGGAGACCCGCAGCAATATCAAGCTGGCGGAAGCCGATGGGCGCATCACCGATATCAATGGCCCTGGCCCGCTGGTGGATGCGGACGCCCAGGCCGAACTCCTGGCCCGCCTTGAAGCCATCGCTCCCGGCCACGAGCTGGCCGTGGTGGCTGGCAGCCTGCCCCGTGGCGTGGCGCCGGCGTTTCTTGCCGAGCTGATCGGCCGGCTCAAGGGCCACGGCCTGAAGGTGGCCCTGGACACCAGCGGCGAAGCGCTACGCGCCGGCCTGCTCGCTGCGCCCTGGCTGATCAAGCCGAACACCGACGAACTTGGCGAGCTCTGCGGTCGCGTCCTGGCCGACGTCGAGTCCCAGCGCGAGGAAGTCCGTCAGCTGCAGGCGCTGGGCATCGAGCAGATCGTCATATCCCAGGGTGCCGAGGGGGTGAACTGGTTCGGCCCCGGTCTGGCCCTGCATGCCCGGCCGCCAAGGGTCACAGTGGCCAGCACCGTGGGCGCGGGCGATTCGCTGCTGGCCGGCATGGTCCATGGCCTGCTCAGTGGCTGGCCGGCGCAGCGCACCCTGCGCCATGCCACCGCCATCGCCGCCCAGGCGGTGACCCAGGTGGGGTTCGGCATCCTTGACGCCGTGCAACTGCAACAGCTCGAAGGCGCCGTGACGGTAAAGGCGCTGCCAGAACAACAAGAGGTGTCCCGATGAAACTCGCCATAGTCACCGCCTGCCCCAATGGCATGGTCACCAGCGTGCTCTGTGCGCGCCTGCTGGACGCCGCCGCCCAGCGCCTGGGCTGGAGCACCAGCGTCGAAGTGGTGGACCCGCAGCACCGGGAGCACCAGCTTTCCGCCGCCATCCTGGAGGCAGCCGACTGGGTGCTGGTGGTCAAGAGCGGCGCCCTGGACCTGTCCCGTTTTGCCGGCAAGCGCCTGTTCCTCGCCACCCCCGGCGAAGCCCTGCGCGACACTGAGGCCTTTCTCCTGCGCGCCGCCGTGGAGGCGAAGGAGCAGGACCTTGCAGTGCCCGCTCCGACCGCCGTTGCCGGCGCGAGGCCGCGCCTGGTCGCCGTGACTGCCTGCCCGACCGGGGTGGCGCACACTTTCATGGCCGCCGAAGCGCTGAAGCAGGCGGCCCAGCGCCTGGACTACGAACTGCAGGTGGAAACCCAGGGCTCGGTGGGCGCCCGCGACCCGCTCAGCCCCGAGGCCATCGCCGCCGCCGATGCGGTTCTGCTGGCCACCGATATCGAAGTGGATACCGCGCGTTTCGCCGGCAAGAAAGTGTTCCGTTGTGGTACCGGCGTGGCCCTGAAACAGGCCGAAGCCACCCTGAAACGCGCCCTGGCCGAGGGCCAGCCGCTGGCGGCCAAGGCCGGCGGCGACAGCCAGCCGGGCAACGCCAAGGCCGAACCCAAGGGCGCCTACAAGCACTTGCTCACCGGGGTGTCCTACATGCTGCCGATGGTGGTGGCGGGCGGTCTCTTGATCGCCCTGTCCTTCGTCTTCGGCATCGAGGCCTTCAAGGAGGAGGGCACCCTGGCCGCCGCGCTGATGCAGATCGGCGGCGAGGCGGCCTTCAAGCTGATGGTGCCGCTCCTGGCCGGCTACATCGCTTATTCCATCGCCGACCGCCCGGGCCTGGCGCCGGGCATGATCGGTGGCCTGCTGGCCAGCACCCTGGGTGCGGGCTTTATCGGCGGCATCATCGCGGGGTTTCTCGCCGGCTATTCGGCGCGGGCCATCAACCGCCACCTCAAGCTGCCGCCCAGCGTCGAGGCGCTCAAGCCGATCCTCATCATCCCGCTGCTCGCCAGCCTGTTCACCGGCCTGGTGATGATCTACGTGGTGGGCAAGCCGGTGGCCGGCATGCTCGCCAGCCTCACTCACTTCCTCGACAACATGGGCACCTCCAACGCCATCCTCCTCGGCCTGCTGCTGGGCGGGATGATGTGCGTGGACCTCGGTGGGCCGATCAACAAGGCGGCCTACGCCTTCTCCGTCGGCCTGCTGGCGTCGCAGAGCTATGCCCCCATGGCCGCCACCATGGCCGCCGGCATGGTGCCGCCCATCGGCATGGGCATCGCCACCTTGCTCATGCGCCGCAAGTTCGCCCAGAGCGAGCGCGAGGCGGGCAAGGCGGCGCTGGTGCTGGGGCTGTGCTTCATCTCCGAAGGGGCCATTCCCTTCGCCGCCAAGGACCCGCTGCGGGTGATCCCGGCCAGCATTGCCGGCGGGGCGCTGACCGGTGCGTTGTCGATGTACTTTGGCTGCAAGCTGATGGCGCCGCATGGCGGCCTGTTCGTCATGCTCATCCCCAACGCCATCAACCACGCGCTGCTCTATCTGCTGGCGATAGTCGCCGGCAGCGTGCTGACCGGGGTGATCTATGCCCTGCTAAAGCGTGGCGCGGAGCAGGAGATGGTGCTGGAAGGGAGCCGGACGGCCTGAGCCCCTGTAGGATGGGTGGAGCTCGGCGATACCCATCGGCGGTGGTGATGGGTATCGCGTAGCTCCACCCATCCTACGGACTACCGTCCGCCTTCCGGTTGCTTTTCCCATGCTGCTGATCTCCAACAACGTCCACCTGCCTGACGACGAAGTCGAACTGACCGCCATCCGCGCCCAGGGTGCCGGCGGGCAGAACGTCAACAAGGTGTCCAGTGCGGTGCACCTGCGCTTCGATATCAACGCCTCGTCACTGCCGCCTTTCTACAAGGAGCGCCTGCTGGAATTGCGCGACAGCCGCATCACGGCGGAGGGGGTGATCGTCATCAAGGCCCAGCAGTACCGCACCCAGGAACAGAACCGCGCCGACGCCCTGGAGCGCCTGGCGGAGCTGATCCGCAGCGTGGCGAAAGTGCAGAAGGCACGGCGGCCGACCAAGCCGACATTGGGCTCGAAGAAGCGGCGGCTGGAAGGCAAGGCCAAGCGCGGGGCGATCAAGTCGGGGAGGGGGAAGGTGGATTACTGAGCGAGGGCTGCGACCCTCACCCCCGGCCCCTCTCCCTGAAGTGGAGAGGGGTGACTCGCGCCTGATGTTTCGCGACAACCGGAAACTCGGAGCGGTGCTTAGCGCAGCCATCGGGCGATGCAAAGAATAGCTCCCCTCTCCCTTCAGGGAGAGGGGTTGGGGGAGAGGGTAGCGGAGCGTCCCTCAGCACACCTTGGCGATGGCCTTCGCCAGGTCGCCGATCCGGCTGAAGTCCAGCCCCGCCACGTTGGCCCGGCCGGTGCTCACCATGTACACGCTGAACTCCGCACGCAGCCGCGCCACCTGTTCAGGCGACAGGCCGGTGTAGGAGAACATGCCGCGCTGCTCGCCGATATGGGCGAAGCGTTCCGCGAGGCCATAAGGCTGCAGGGCTTCCACCAGGCCACGGCGCAGGTCGGCGACGCGGGAGCGCATGGCTTCCAGTTCGGCGATCCAACTGGCCCGGAGAGCGGCGTCACCCAGGATGGTGGCGACCACGGCGGCGCCATGGGCCGGCGGGGTGGACCAGAGGTTGCGGGCGAGGAAGGCCAGTTGGCTGCGCACGTCGGTCAGCTTCTCGGCATCGCCGGCGCAGACGATCAGCGCGCCGGTGCGCTCGCGGTAGAGGCCGAAGTTCTTCGAGCAGGAGCTGGTGACCAAGACTTCCGGCAGTGCCTCGGCGAACAGCCGCACGGCCCAGGCGTCCTGCTCCAGGCCGTCGCCGAAGCCCTGGTAGGCGAAGTCGATCAGCGGCAGCAGCTCGCGCTTCTTCACCACCTCCAGCACCCGGCGCCAGTCGTCCTGGCCGAGGTCGAAGCCGGTGGGGTTGTGGCAGCAGGCGTGCAGCAGCACCACATCGCCGGACGGCACCTGTTCCAGGGCCTTGATCATCGCCTCCACATCCAGGCGGTTGCTGGCGTCCACGTAGGGGTAGTGGCTGACCTTGATCTTCGCGCCGGCGAAGATGGTTTCGTGGATCGGCCAGGTCGGGTCGCTCAGCCAGACGCCACGGCCCGGCAGGTTGGCAGCGATGAACTCCGCCGCCAGGCGCAGGGCGCCGGTGCCGCCCGGAGTCTGGGTGGCGCCGGCGCGGCCGGCCGCGATCAGCGGGTTGCCGGTGCCCAGCACCAGTTCCAGCATCAGTTGGCCGAAGGCCGCGTCACCGTGGCCGCCGACGTAGGTCTTGGTGGTCTCGGTATCGACCAGGCGCTGCTCGGCGAGCTTCACTGCCCGGGGGATAGGCGTCAGGCCCTTGGCGTCCTTGTACACGCCTACGCCCAGGTCCAGCTTGGCCGGGTTGGGGTCCAGGCGGTAGGCGTCCATCAGGCCGAGGATGGGGTCGCCGGGCACCCGGCCCACCTTGGCGAAATGACTCATTTACGGCCCTCGGCGGTTTCCGCCACCTGGTCGGTGCGGGCGGACATGATGAAGTCGTTGCGGTGCAGGCCCTTGGCCTCGTGGCTCCACCAGGTCACGGTGACCTTGCCCCACTCGGTGAGCAGGCCCGGGTGGTGGCCTTCTTCCTCGGCGATGGCGCCCACGGCATTGGTGAAGGCCAGGGCGTAGCGGAAGTTCTTGAAGCGGAACTCCTTCTCCAGCTGCATGATCCCGTCGCGGACTTCGATGTTCCAGTCGGGGATCTGCTTGATCAGCACGGCCAGTTCTTCATCGGACACCTTCGGGGCATCGGCGCGGCAGGCTTCGCAATGGGCTTGGGACAGGGCGGTCATGGTCGTTCTTCCAGAATTGGGGGTCTTCGGTAGGGTGGACGGCGCTTTATCCATCCACCATTCGCAGGGTTCGATTCAGGCCGCTTTCGGCGGGAACTTCGGCGTGTGCAGGCCCATCGACATGGCTTTGTGCACCAGCGCCATGATGTCTTCGTGGGCCAGGTCGAACAGGCGCTTGAGTTCCGGCAGCACGAAATACAGCGGCTGCAGGATGTCGATGCGGTACGGGGTACGCATGCATTCCAGCGGGTCGAAGGCCTGATGCTCGGGCTCGCCCGAGAGAGCGTAGACGGTCTCCTTCGGCGAGGAGAGGATGCCGCCGCCATAGATGCGCCGGCCCTGCGGGGTGTCCATCAGGCCGAATTCGATGGTCATCCAGTACAGGCGCGCGAGGTAGACGCGTTCTTCCTTGGTGGCCTTGAGGCCGAGCTTGCCGTAGGTGTGGGTGAACTCGGCGAACCACGGATTGGTGAGCAGCGGGCAGTGGCCGAAGATCTCGTGGAAGATGTCGGGTTCCTGCAGGTAGTCCAGTTCTTCCGGGGTGCGGATGAAGGTGGCCACCGGGAATTGCTGACTGGCGAGCAGTTCGAAGAAGGTCTGGAAGGGGATCAGCGCCGGGACGCGGGCAACGCGCCAACCGGTGGTGGCCTGGAGCACCTTGTTGACCTCGCCCAGTTGCGGGATGCGGTCATGGGGCATGCCGAGTTGCTCGATGCCGTCCAGGTATTCCTGGCACGCGCGGCCTTCGATCACTTTCAACTGGCGGGTGATCAGGGTGTTCCACACCTGATGTTCGGTTTCCGGGTAGTGGATAAAACCGTTGGCATCGGGTTCACGGGCCACGTACTTCGTTGCTTTCATTCGGCCTCCCTGGGATGGGGCTTCGTTGTTGTGTTGCTTTATCGATAGCGCAGGTTGCGCCGCAACGCAGCAGGGCAGGGGGCGCTCGGGGCTCGCGGATACCCGTCAAATCGTAATGAAAAGTTTACATGCATGGCTGGATGGCCAGGAATCGCCTTGTCGCTGCGGCGTGTTGTCACATATTCTTGACGGAAAAATAGGGTCGAGAACGGATTCTTTCGTCCAAAACCCAAGGAAAAGCCCGACCCAGGGGTGTCTGATGCGTATCAAAGTCCATTGCCAGAATCGCGTGGGAATCCTGCGCGACATCCTCAACCTGCTCGTCGATTACGGCATCAACGTCAACCGTGGCGAGGTGGGCGGCGACCAGGGCAATGCCATCTACCTGCTCTGCCCGAACCTGATCAACCTGCAGTTCCAGGCCCTGCGGCCGAAGCTGGAGACCATTCCCGGCGTCTTCGGCGTCAAGCGCGTGGGCTTGATGCCCAGCGAGCGTCGCCACCTGGAGCTGAATGCCCTGCTGGGGGCGCTGGATTTCCCGGTGCTGTCCATCGACATGGGCGGCTCGATCGTCGCCGCCAACCGCGCCGCTGCCCAACTGCTCGGCGTGCGGGTGGACGAGGTGCCGGGTATCCCCCTGGCGCGCTACGTCGAGGACTTCGACCTGCCGGAGCTGGTGCGTGCCAACAAGGCGCGAATCAATGGCCTGCGCATCAAGATCAAGGGCGACACCTTCCTCGCCGATATCGCGCCGCTGCAATCCGAGCACGACGAAAGCGAAGCCCTGGCTGGCGCCGTGCTCACCCTGCACCGCGCCGACCGGGTCGGCGAGCGCATCTACAACGTGCGCAAGCATGAACTGCGCGGCTTCGACAGCATCTTCCAGAGCTCTAAGGTGATGGCCGCGGTGGTGCGCGAAGCCCGGCGCATGGCGCCCCTGGACGCGCCGCTGCTGATCGAGGGCGAGACCGGCACCGGCAAGGAGCTGCTGGCCCGCGCCTGCCACCTGGCCAGCCCGCGTGGGCAGTCGCCTTTCATGGCGCTGAACTGCGCCGGCCTGCCGGAATCCATGGCCGAGACCGAACTGTTCGGTTATGGCCCCGGCGCCTTCGAGGGTGCGCGGCCGGAAGGCAAGCTGGGCCTGCTGGAGCTCACCGCCGGCGGCACCCTGTTCCTCGATGGCGTCGGCGAGATGAGCCCGCGCCTGCAGGCCAAGCTGCTGCGCTTCCTGCAGGACGGCTGCTTCCGCCGGGTCGGCAGCGACGAGGAGGTCTACCTGGATGTGCGGGTGATCTGCGCCACCCAGGTGGATCTCTCCGATCTTTGCGCCAAGGGCGAATTCCGCCAGGACCTCTACCACCGCCTCAATGTGCTGTCCCTGCATATCCCGCCGCTGCGCGAATGCCTGGACGGCCTGGCGCCGCTGGTGGAGCACTTCCTCGACTCGGCCAGCCGGCAGATCGGCTGTGGCCTGCCGAAGCTGGCGCCGCAGGTGCTGGACAAGCTCGGCCGCTACCACTGGCCCGGCAACGTACGGCAGCTGGAGAACGTGCTGTTCCAGGCAGTGTCCCTGTGCGATGGCGCCACCGTCAGGCCGGAGCACATCCGCCTGCCGGATTACGGCACGCCCCAGCCGCTGGGGGATTTCTCCCTGGACGGCGGCCTGGACGCCATCATCGGCCGCTTCGAGAAGGCGGTACTGGAGCGGCTCTATGTCGAGCATCCGAGCAGCCGCCTGCTGGGCAAGCGCCTCGGCGTGTCCCATACCACCATCGCCAACAAACTGCGGCTGCATGGTCTGGGGAAGGAGGAGAGTTAGACCTTGGTGTAATGGTCCGGAGGAGTGTCAGTGCGTAAAAAGGTTCCTGTCTGAATCTTGCGTGATGCGGACACAAGCGTTTCTGACATTCCTCTCCCGGAATGATTGGGCGGGCGACCAGATGGTCGCCCATTTTTTTGCCTGGGATTTGTGCGCTGGCCGGGCGACGGCGTCGGGTGGATGTCGCTTTTCACATCCACCAGCGAAGCCTGGGTGAACCGCGAAAGGTGGACCGGTGAAGCGTGGTCCACCCTACGGGGCTACGGTAGTCGTAGGGTGGATGTCGCTTTTCACATCCACCAGCGGCGCCCAGGTGAACGGCGAAAGGTGGACCGATGAAGCGTGGTCCACCCTACGGGGCCGGCAAATCATGCCAGCTTCAGCAGGCCCATCCCCACCAGCAGCAACCCCAAGCCCAGCCAGCCGCGCCCGGCCAGGCGCTGGCCGAACAGCGCCCAACCCAGCGCCACGGTGGCGAGGATGCCGAAACCGCCCCAGATGGCATAGGCCAGCGACAGGTCGATCCCCCGCACCGCCTGTGCCAGGGCGGTGAAGGCCGCCAGGATGCAGAGCAGCGACAGCGCCCCCAGGGCCTGGCGGCGGAAGCCGTCGGAGTATTTCAAGAGCACGTTGGCCAGTACTTCCAGGGCGATGGCCGCGCCCAGCCAGGCGAAGTGCAACCAGGTCACGCCGTTCATGCCAGCACCTCCTGCTCGCGAGCCCTGGGGGCGGCGCGGGTGCCGGATTTGATCAGCAGGATGCCGGCGATCATCACGGCCAGGCCCAGGGCCTTGTAGGGGCCGATGCTCTCGCCCAGCCAGGTGACGCTGATACCGGTGATCAGCACGATGCCGATGCCCTCCCAGAGGGCGTAGGCAACGCCCACCGGCACACGCTTGATCGCCAGCGACAGGAAGAAATAGGACAGGCCGATCAGGCCGTACATCAACAGGTGGCCGAGCACGGGAGCGTGTTCGGCGGCGAATTTCATCGAGGTGGTGCCGACGACCTCGAAGAGGATCGCGGCAAATAAATAAATCCAGGAACGCATGGTGCCCTCCCTTGGGCAATGCAGAGCCCTTCGCCTGCAGGCGAACGGCGTATGTGCAGGAAGTCCTGGCCATGGCGAGACGGGGCATGCCCGACGGCTCCACGGCAATGAGGAAGGGGGAGGGGCTACAGGTCGCCGGTCCAGTGGCGCTCGCGGGAGGCGAGGCGGGCGAAGTGGAGGGGGTGGATCAGTGTGTTCAACATAATGAACATGATATTAGTCGCTCTGACCCGTGAAAGGCAAATTTGCGGGTGTGGTGGCTTGTCGCGGTACCTCCCGAGGATGGATTTGTGTTCGTTATTTTGTTCGCGTGGAGGATGATCGATTTCCTGTAGGGGCGAATTTATTCGCCAAGCAGGCCGAAGGTCTGCCATGCAGGGATGGGACTGCTGCGCAGTCCTTGGCGAATGAATTCGCCCCTACAAGGAATAGGGCAATTCCTCGTCAGTCACCCCACTTCCCGGCTCAACCAATCGAAGAAGGCCTTCACCGGCGGATGCCGTTCCCGCCCCGGTACGCAGAGGGTCGAATAGCCCGCACCGGCCACCCTGACCTCCGGCCGATAGGGCACCAGCAGGCCGCTGGCGAGGCTTTCCGAAACCAGGATGGAACTGGCCAGCACCAGGCCCTGGCCGGCGATGGCCGCCTGCAGGGCATAGTGTTCTTCGTCGTACTCCCGCTGCGGCGCGATTTCCAGCAGCCGCTCCTCGCTCGCCGCCTGGCACCAGGCCTTCCAGCCCAGCTCGAAGAGCAGGGCGTTGCGCCAGCGCACGGTGATCAGTGTCGGCACGCCAGCGCCCAGGCTGGCCACCAGCGCCGGCGCGCCGTAGACGCCGAAGCATTCGTCCAGCAGGCACTGGCTGTGCAGGTTGGGATAGTCGCCCATGCCATAGCGGATCACGCAATCGACGCTGGCGTCCTGATGCAGGTCGACCAGCGTGTTGCTGGTGTCCAGGCGCAGGTTGATCTCCGGGTGCTCGGCGTAGAAGCGGCCCAGGCGCGGGATCAGCCAGAGCGCGGCGAAGGCCGGGGTGGTGGAGAGGGTGAGGTTGCCGCTGCTGCGTTGCGGGCGCAGTTGGTCGAGGGTCTGGGTCACTTCCAGCAGGGCACCGTGGAGGCTGCCGAACAGGCGCTGGCCGCAGGCGGTCAGGCGCACGCTGCGCGGCAGTCGGTCGAACAGTGGCACCCCCAGCCAGCTTTCCAGGCCACGGATCTGGTGGGACACCGCCGTGGGGGTGACCGCCAGCTCCTCGGCGGCCGCCTTGAAGCTGGACAGGCGCGCGGCGGATTCGAAGGTGCGCAGGGCGGTGAGGGGCAGGCTGGAGAACATGGGAAGCTCCATGGGTGAATTGAATTCATCCAGATGAACTAATGCTCATTTGTCCGGGACGGTGGTCGTGACTAGCTTGATGCCTGAGTTTCCGCCAATTCACGTGCTTCTGGAAGCGCGGCCGTCAAGGAGATTTAGATGAGCACAATTCTTTCCATTCAAGGCAGTCCCCGTGGTGAACGTTCCCATTCCCGTCGCTTGCAGGAGGCTTTCCTCAGGGCCTGGCAGGCGCGCCAGGAAGGCCGCCAGGTCGTGCGTCGCGAAGTGGGGCGGGTGGGCATTCCGGCGGTTACCGAGGGCTGGATCGCCGCCGCCTTCCACCCCGAGCCGGAGGCGCGCAGTGAGGTGATGAAGGCCGACCTGGCGCTCAGCGACCTGCTGGTGGACGAGCTGTTCGCCGCCGACCGCCTGGTGCTCTCCGCACCCATGTACAACTTCGGCGTGCCCAGCGGGGTCAAGGCCTGGATCGACCAGATCGTGCGCATCGGCCGCACCTTCGCCTTCGATCCGGCGCGCCAGGGCAACCCTTACACGCCGCTGGTGACGGGCCGCAAGGCGCTGATCATCACTACCCGCGGCGACCACGGCTACGGCCCGGGAGGCGCCAACGCCCACATGAACCACGCGGACGCCTATCTGCGCGCCGTCCTGGGCTACATCGGCATCACCGAGGTGACGGTGGTGGCGGTGGAGAACGACGAGTTCGGCGGCGAGGCTTTCGCGCAGTCCTACCAGCGCGCCGAGCGGTCCTTGGCGGACCTGGTGGAAAGCTTCTGAGGGGGCGGCCATGGCCTGGATATTCCTGCTGGTGGCAGCCTTCTTCGAGGTGCTGTTCGCCATGGGCATGAAGTACGCGGAAGGCTTCACCCGGCCCTGGCCCAGCCTGCTGGTGGTGGTGGCCGCGGTGGCCGGGATCTGGTTCCTGACCCTGGCCATGCGCGTGCTGCCGGTGAGCATCGCCTATCCCATCTGGACCGCCATCGGCACCCTGGGCACGGTGCTGCTCGGCTTCCTCCTGCTGGGTGAAGCGCTGACGCCGGTCAAGCTGCTGTCGGTGGTGTTGATCATCGCCGGGGTGGCGGGGCTACGGTAGGGGCGAATTCATTCGCCAAGGGCCGCGCAGCGGCCCCGTAGGGTGGATGGCGCTTTTCCATCCACCATCGCCGCCTGGCCAAGCCCCCGATGGTGGACCGATAAAGCGTGGTCCACCCTACGAAAAGCAGCATTTCGCGGGGCGGGCCGGCAGCCCCTTCCGGGAGGAGAGTGCTTTTACCTGCGGCTCACCTGCACCGCCGGCGCCAGGTCCTGGCACTGGGTGTTCAGGCCGGGGGCGAGGTAGGGCTGGAGGATGGGGGCCATGCCTTTGAGCACCTGCACCGGCAGCGCGGAGGTGAAGCTGAACTTGTCGGCCTGGCTGCCTTCGACGAAGGCGGTGAGCGTGCCGAAGTGGCGCGGACCCAGGTAGAAGACGAAGGTGGCGGTGCGGTTCATCGCCTTCGAGCTCTTCACTGCGCCGTAGCGGGTCACGGTCTGGATGCGGTTGTCGCCGGTGCCGGTCTTGCCGCCCATCACCAGCGGCTGGCCATCGGGCAGGGTGAAGCTGCCTTGCAGGCGTCGCGCGGTGCCGCCTTCCACCACTTTGGAGAGCGCGTCGCGCAGGGTGGCGGCCACTTCGGAGGTCATCACCCGTTTGCCTTCGCTGCCCTGGTGGCCCACCAGGGTTTCGTAGGGCGTGTCGGCGGCGAAGTGCAGCTGGTCGATGCGCAGGGTGGGCTGGCGCATGCCGTCGTTGAGGATGATGCCCATGAGTTCGGCCAGGGCCGCCGGGCGATCGCCGGAGCTGCCGAGTGCGGTGGCGAGCGACGGCACCAGGTGATCGAAGGGGTAGCCCAGGGATTTCCAGTGCTCGTGGATGTCGAGGAAGGCCTCCACCTCCAGCATGATGCGGATGCGCTTGTCGCGGGCGTACTTGCGCTTGGACTTGAACAGCCAGCCATAGACTTCGCGGCGTTCGTCGCTACTGGCTTCCACGGCATCGCGGTAGGTGGCGTTGGGATTCTCCTGCAGGTAGCCGAGCAGCCAGAGCTCCAGCGGGTGGACGCGGGCGACGTAGCCCTGGTCGTTGAGGTTGAAGGCACCCGGCCCGTAGCGGGTGTAGAGGTCCTCGATACGCTCGTCGGTGAGTGCCGGGTTGGGCTTGGGCACCCGCTCGCGCATGAAGGCGGCGAAGGTGGCGAGGTCCGCCTTGGGCTGCAGGTAGCGGTGGATGGCGGCCATCCGCGCCTGCCAGGGATTGAGGCCGTCGAGGAAGGTGGACAGGCGCGCCTCCGCGTCCTTGCCCTGGTACTTGTTCCAGAAGCGGCGCAGGTAGGTCTGGCTCTCGCGGGAGACGAAGAGGTCCAGGTAGCCCTGGCGACGCGGGTCCTTGTCGTCGGAGAGCAGTTGCATCTTGCCGCCGTCCGGGCGGTACATGTCATGCCGCACCACATCGCGCAGCAGGCGCACGAAGGGCAGGTTGATGGACTCGCGCAGGGCATCGCGCAGGGACGGCCGGCGGCCGTTGTCTTCCTTGCGGAAGTTGTTGAAGGCGTGCAGCCCGCCGCCGGTGAAGAAGGCCTCATAGGGGCTGGCGGAGTAGGTGCGGTCCAGGGCGGCCTGGAGCATGGCGCTGAGGTTGCGGTCCTTGGTCTGGATCAGGTAGTCGATGGCCCAGCGGCTGATGAAGTCGAGCGGGTCGACCTCCACCTTGCGCAGTTCCGCCACGGACATGCCGGAATAGCGCTGGTGCAGGGTGGCGACGTTTTCCAGGTAGGTGGCCAGCACGCGCAGCTTGGCGGTGGAGCCCAGTTCCAGCTTGCTGCCTTCGTTGATGTCGAAGGGTTGGTCGGTGTTATCGGTCTGCACGCGCACGCGGTTGCCCGAAGGCGTGCGCTCGAACAGGGTGAAGCTGTAGCGCACTTCGCGGGTCTTCTCCGGCGACAGCAGGCGTTCGCCGTAGAGCCCCACCTGCTCGGCGAAGGCCGGGTCGGCCAGGTGCCGCAGGTAGTCGGTCACAGTGTTCTGCAATTCGCTCTGCAGGGTGCTGCTGGCGGTGAGGTCGAGCCGGTCGAGGTCGTACAGCGGCATGTTCAGCATGCTGGAGAGGCGGCTGCGGGCGACGCTGATGCCCTTGTTGGCTTCCACCGCCTGCAGTGCCGGTTCTTCCACCCAGTTGCGGAAGCGCAGTTTCGCCTTGAGCGCGGCGTCGAGCAGGGGCGGGTCGATGACTCCGGCGCTGCCAAGCACGCGGATGTGGCTGTCGGTCAGGTCGTTCAGTTCGCCATGAGCGGTGGACAGGTAATAAGAGGGGCGACGCTGGGCGATGAACAGCGAGAGCACCTGGCGCATGGCAAGGCCGCGCGCGGCCACATCGGCGTTCTTGTTGGCCAGGATCTGGTTGACCTTGTTGAAATCGGCGCCATACCAGACCCGCAGGCCGTCGGCGATGCCGTGAACCTCGCCGTGCCCCGGCGCCGCTGAGAGCGGCACGCTGTTGAGGTAGTCCATGACGATGCGTTCGCGCGCGGCCATCGTCTCAGGGCCGCCCTGGTAGGCGCGTACGCTGGCGGAGACCATCTGGCGGATCTTTTCGGCGGCCGAGGCCGTGCGGCCGTACGGCGAGTGGCGGTATTTCTCCAGCTGGGTGGCCAGGGTGCTGCCGCCGGCGGATTGGCCCTCCATGTCGATGGCCTTGCCCACCTGGGTCAGCGCCGCCTTGGAAAAGCGCGGCCAGTCCACCGCCGGATTGGCGAGTGGCTCGTTGCGATCCAGCAGTTTGCGGTTCTCGATGAACAGCAGGCTGCTGACCAGCAGCGGCGGGATGCTGGCGAAGCTCGGGTAACGCTGCTGCGGGTAGGAGAACTGGTAGAACGGCAGGCCGCGGCAGTCGCAGATACTGATGCCGGCCTGGACCTTTTCCCGGTACGGCGGGAAGAGCCCGTGCTCGGTGTAGCGGACCAGGGCCGGCGAGAAACGGGCTTGCTGCTGGATCGCGAAGCCGCGTTTTTCCAGGCGTTCGAGCATCTGTGGCAGGAAGGCATAGCCCATTCGGCGGTCGAAGGGGCCGTCGCCGGGGTAGCGAATGGAGTGGCTCGGCCCTTCACCCAGCTTGTAGTTCAAGGTGGCGGCGTAGCGGCTGATTTCCCGAGCCTGGAACCGGGATGTGCGTGCCTCGTGGGTGGCCGCGACGCCGACGATACCAATGGTCAGCAGGCACAGGCCCCAGAACAGGAGACGGTGCTTGCGGCGAGGTTTTTTCGGGGGAACAGCGGGGGTATCGAGAGGGCCCTTAGGGGCCTCCTTCCTGACTTCTTCGGATTGCCATAATGCGCCCATAGTCCACCGGCTGGCCTGTTTCCGCTCTTGCTTGCAATCTTAGTAGGTCGCGGGCGGGCTGCATGGCGGAGTGACGGCAAAATGGGAGCGAATCAATGACAGGCGACAATCGGAAGCAACTCGACCTCAGCTGGCATGCCAATGCCCCGGCCTGGACACGTGTGGTGCGGGAAAACCGTATCGAAAGCAGGCGATTGGCCACTGATCGCGCCATCGCCGAGGCGGTACTGGCCAACTGCCCAGCGCGGGTGCTGGACCTGGGCTGCGGGGAGGGCTGGCTGTGCCGGGCGCTGGCCGCCCAGGGGGTGGACGTGCTGGGCATCGACGCCTCGGAACCCCTGGTAGAGGCGGCGCAGGTAGCGGGCGGCGTGTTTCGCTGCCTGGACTATGCCCAATTGCAGGCCGACCCCGGCCAACTGGGCCGCTTCGATGTCGTGGTGTGCAATTTCTCCCTCTTCGAGGAACGGCTCGAACCCCTGCTGGCGGCGGTGCGCGAATTGCTTGGCGTGGATGGCGTGCTGCTGATCCAGACCGTCCACCCCTGGCAGGCGCGGGGCCGGGAAGGCTATCGGGATGGCTGGCGCCACGAGGACTTCGCCGCCTTCGAAGGCGAGTTCCCCGAGCCCATGCCCTGGTATTTCCGCACTCTGGCGTCCTGGTGCGAGCTGCTGCGGCGCTGCGGCTACCGCATCGAGGCGCTGCGCGAGCCGGCCCACCCGGACACCGGCGAGCCGCTGTCGCTCTTGCTGGAGGCGAAGCCGACGGGCTGAGCCCCGCCGCCGTCGGGTGCATCATGACGGTGCCTGGCACTTGCGGCGGGGCGCGATGGTCCATTGCTGCAGGGGCCCCGTTCTGCCAACGCGTCGTGGTGGTCGGCGCCCCTCGTGGGCTTGAGCGCTCAGGCCCATTGCGGGAATATCGCGCCCCAGCTGCCGGCAATCCCGAATGAACGGACTTTCCGAGGAACACGCCATGCAAAGCATCACCTTCCCCGACGGCACCCGGGTGCCCGCGATCGGCCAGGGCACCTGGCACATGGGCGAGAGCCGCAGTGAGCGCAAGCGCGAAGTCGCCGCCCTGCGCCAGGGGCTGGAGCTGGGGCTGAAACTGATCGACACCGCCGAGATGTATGCCGAAGGCGGCGCCGAGGAGGTGGTGGGGGAGGCCATCGCCGGCCTGCGCGGACAGGTCTTCCTGGTCAGCAAGGTCTACCCCTGGAACGCCAGCCGCACAGGGACTGCCCTGGCCTGTGAGCGCAGCCTCAAACGGCTGGGCACCGATCACCTCGACCTCTATCTGCTGCACTGGCGCGGCGAGCACCCGCTGGAGGAGACCGTGGAAGCCTTCGAGCGCCTGCGCGAACAGGGCAAGATCGCCCGTTGGGGCGTCTCCAATCTCGATCTGGATGACTTCGTTGAACTGCCCGCCGGTTGCGCCGCCAACCAGGTGCTCTACAACCCGGAAGCGCGCGGCATCGAATTCGACCTGCTGCCCTGGCAGCGGCAACAGGGGATGCCGCTGATGGCCTACTGCCCGGTAGGGCGGGGTGCCCAACTGCTGCGCAATGCCGCCCTCAACGAGGTGGCCCACCGCCATGGCGCCAGCCCCGCCCAGGTGGCCTTGGCCTGGGCCCTGCGCCAGGAGGGGGTGATGGTCATCCCCAAGGCCGTCGATCCCCTCCATATAAAGCAGAACGCCGAGGCCCACCGCCTCAGTCTCAGCGCCGACGACCTCGCCCTGATCGACCACAGCTTCCCTCCGCCACGGCGCCGGCGGCCACTGGAGATGGTCTGAAGGAGTGGGTGGCTCTACCTTGTGGTAGCGAACTTATTCGCGAATGAATTCGCTCCCATCGTTTCGTAGGGTGGACAGCGCTTTTCTGTCCACCAAGCGGCCTCGATCCCTGGCGCAAGCCGGCTTGTTCGCTGGTGGAAATCGCTTCGCGATTTTCACCCTACGACTGTCCGTGTAGCCAGGGCCCTCGGGAGCAAGATAATTCCTGCATTCAGATTCCTATTGTCCGACAGCTCTCTTAGACTCAGGCCCAGTCTTCCAGGGAAGGGCCGCCATGATGCGCACGCTGTGGACGCTGTTGGGTTTGATGGGACTGGTCGCCACCACCTGGGCGGAGGAACCGCCGGCCCAGGATCCCTTGCTCGATGCGCCCGCCGCGCAGGCCACGGCCAGCAGCGACGCTCGCGGCGTGCTGCGGGCCCGCAACCAGGCGGTGCTGTCCAGCGAACTGGCTGGACGTATCAATGAAATGCCTTATGCCGAAGGCCAGGCGTTCAAGCAGGGCGACGTGCTGGTGCGTTTCGACTGCAGCGCCTACCAGGCCCAGCTGAATGCCGCCAATTCCGCCGTGCGCGCGGCCCGTGAAGAACTGAAGAACAAGCAGCAACTGGCCGCTCTCAATTCGGTGGGCCGTTTCGAAGTGGCCCTGGCCGAGGCGCGCCAGGCGCAGTCCCAGGCCGAGGCCCAGGTCTACCAGGTGCAGGTGCAGCGCTGCCAGGTCAAGGCACCCTTCGACGGCCAGGTGGTGGCGCGCAAGGTGCAGCCCTTCGAAAGCGTGGCGGCCGGCGCGCCGCTGCTGGAAGTGGTGGACAACCGCACCCTGGAGATCCATCTGCTGGTGCCTTCGCGCTGGCTGAACCGGCTCAAGCCGGAGCAGAGCTTCAGCTTCGTCCCCGATGAAACCGGCCAGCCGCTGCAGGCCGTGGTCAAGCGCCTGGGCGCACGGATCGACGAAGGCAGCCAGACCCTGCTGCTGATCGGCGGCCTGCCGGCCGATGCCCAAGGCCTGCTGGCCGGCATGAGCGGTACCGCGCACTTCGCGGAGACGCCATGAGCGCGGCCCTGCCCGGTGGCGCCGAGCGCGTCTTCGCGCTCTTTCTCGGCCTGGAGAAACAGGCCCGCCAGGCCGCCAGCACCGAGCAGCTGGCTTTCGCCATGGTCAACGACGGCCAGGCGCTGTTCGGCTTCCGCCATGCCGCGCTGCTGATCGCCGGCAAGGTGCGCGCCCTCACCGGCATCAGCCTGGTCGAGCCCAATGCCCCCTTCGTGGCCTTCGTCGAGGGCGCCGCCGGGCAATTGCTCGGCCATGGGCTGCTGGACGAGCCCGGCGCCGTCCAGACCGCGCGGCTGGACGCGCAGTCCTGTGCCGACTGGCAGGCGCTGTCCGCTGCCCAGGCCTTCTGGCTACCCCTGAAGGATCGTGGCGGCGCCACCTTCGGTGGCCTCTGGCTGGCCCGCGAACAGCCTTTCAATGAAGCCGAGCAGACCCTGCTGGTCCAGCTTGGCGATACCTACGCCCATGCCTGGCTGGCCCTGCAGCCGCGCAAGCCCTGGCGCCTGCGCTGGCCGACGAAGACACGCCTGGCCCTGGCCGCCGGTCTCTGCCTGTTGCTCCTGGTGCCGGTGCGCCAGTCGGTGCTGGCGCCGGCCGAGGTGGTGCCCCAGGGCGGCCGGGTGGTGGCGGCGCCCCTGGACGGGGTGATTGCCGAATTCCTGGTCAAGCCCAACCAGAACGTGGCTGCCGGCGAGCTGCTGGTGCGCTTCGACGCCACCAGCCTCAAGGCCCAGGCGGATGTCGCCGAGCGTGCCCTGGGCGTGGCCGAGGCCGAACTCAAGACCAGCACCCAGCGTGCTTTCGCCGATGCCGAATCCAGCGCACGCATCGACCTGCTGGCTGCGCGGGTGGAGCAGAAGCGCGCCGAGCGCGACTACGCCCGCCAACTGCTGGCGCGCAGCGAAGTGCGCGCCGAACGGGCCGGCATCGCGGTGTTCGCCGATGCCGAGCGCTGGACCGGCAAGCCGGTGCAGACCGGCGAGCGGCTGATGCAGATCGCCGATCCGGCCCAGGCCGAACTGCGCATCGAGCTGCCGGTGGGCGATGCCATCGCCCTGCAGCCCGGCGCCGAAGTGGCGCTGTTCCTCGACAGCGATCCCCTCGATCGCCACGGCGCACGCCTCGAACGTGCCGCCTACGAGGCCGAGACCACCGCTGCCGGCAAGCTGGCCTACCGTCTCGACGCCGCCTTCGCCGAGGCGCCGCCGCGCATCGGCCTGCGCGGCACCGCCAAGCTGTTCGGCGAGCGTGCGCCCCTGGCCTATTACCTGCTGCGCCGGCCCCTGGCCGCGCTGCGCCAGAGCCTGGGCTTCTGATGCTGCCGGCGCTGCGTCCCGACCTGCAGCTGTCGCCGGCCGCGCCCGGGTTGGACGGCGCGCCCCAGTGGACCCTGGCCGACCCCCTGCGCGGGCGCTACTTCAAGCTCGGTGCCAGCGCCGTGCGCCTGCTCCGCCACTGGGCCCTGGGCGAGCCGCAGCGGGTCCTGGCGGCGGCCAACGCCGAGCCTGGGCTGTCGCTGGGTGCCGTCGAGCTGGAGGAACTGCTGCGCTTTCTCCGTGGCCATGACCTGATCGCCGCCCTGGATGCCGAACAGCGCGCCGGCTATGCCGCCCGGGCCGCCGCCCAGCGCCAGGGCCTGTGGCAGCGGGTGCTGCACCACTACCTGTTCTTCCGCATCCCGCTGTGGCGCCCGGATGCCTTCCTCAATCGCGCCTGGCCCGTGCTGCAACGCACCGGCCCCTCACTGCTGCGCTGGGGCCTGCCGCTGCTGTTGGTCCTCGGCCTGTTCCTGGTGGCGCGGGACTGGGAGCGCTTTATCGCCACTTTCCCGCACCTGTTCAGCCTGGGCGGCGCGCTGGCCTTCGGCATCGCCCTGGCCTTCGCCAAGCTCTGCCACGAGTTCGGCCATGCCTTCATGGCCAAGCGCGCCGGCTGCCGGGTGCAGAGCATGGGGCTGGCCTTCATGGTGCTGCTGCCGATGTTCTACACCGACGTCAGCGACGCCTGGCGGGTCAACGACCGCCGCTCGCGGCTGCTGATCGGCGCCGGCGGCGTGCTCGCCGAACTGCTGCTGGCGGTGCTGGCGCTGCTGGCCTGGTCGCTGCTGCCGGACGGCCCGGCGCGCACCTCGGCCTTCATGCTGGCCAGCGCCACCTGGGTCACCACGGTGCTGATCAACCTCAACCCCTTCATGCGTTTCGACGGCTACTTCCTGCTCAGCGACCTCTGGGGCGTCGACAACCTCCAGGCGCGGGCCTTCGCCCTGTGCCGCTGGCGCCTGCGCGAAGCGCTGTTCGGCTACGGCGAAGCCATGCCCGAGCCCTGGCGGCCGGCCATGGCGCGGCGCCTGCTGCTCTGGGGCTACGGCTCCTGGCTGTGGCGCGCGGTGCTGTTCTTCGGTATCGCCCTGGCGGTCTACCACCTGTTCTTCAAGCTATTGGGCCTCTTCCTGATGCTGGTGGAGCTGGTCTGGTTCATCGGCCTGCCGGTCTGGCGGGAGCTGCGTGAATGGTGGCAGCGCCGCCACCAGGCCGAGCCGGGCCGGATGTTGCTCACCGGCGCCGGTCTGCTGGCGCTGCTGGCCTTGCTGGCGCTGCCCTGGCGCAGTTCGGTGGAGGTTCCGGCCCTGCTGGAGGCTTCCGCTTCCACCGCGTTGCACGCGCCCCTGGCGGCACGGCTGAAGCAACTTCAGGTACGGGACGGCCAGGCGGTGGGGCAGGGCGACCTGTTGCTGGAACTGGAGTCCCCTGACCTGGATGCGCGCCAGGCCATCGTTCGCCGCGAGATCGAGATCCTCCAGCTGCAGTTGCGCCGCCAGGCCGGGCGCAGCGAGACCGCGGCCGATGTCGGCATCCTCGAACAGCGCCTGGCCGAGGCCGTGGCCGAGTACCGTGGCCTCGCCGCCCAGCGCGAACGCCTGCAACTGCGCGCACCCCAGGCCGGGGTGGTGCGCGACCTGCTGCCGGACCTGAGCCCCGGCCGCTGGCTCGGCCCCGCCGATGCCCTGGCGCGGGTGGTGGAGCCCGGCCTGCGGCTGCGTGGCTACCTGGCTGAAGAACACCTCTGGCGTGTCCAACCGGGTGCCGAAGGGCGCTTTATCGCCGACGACCCGGCGCGCCCGGCGCTGCCGGTCCGCCTCGAGGAAGTGGATGCCACCGGCGTCGCCTTCCTGGAACTGGAAGCCCTCACCTCCGACCACGACGGGCCCATTGCCGTGCGCCGCGATGCCCAGCGTCGCGCCGAGCCGGTGCAGGCCCAGTACGGTGTGCGCCTCAGCCTGCCGGATGCGCCCATCCAGCCGGCCCAGCCCCTGCGCGGCGTGGTGGTGCTGGGCGGGCAGGGGCAGTCGCTGCTCGGCGCCGCCTGGCGTCGGCTGGCCGCGTTGGGCGTGAGGGAAAGCGGTTTCTGAGCTGCCGGCTGGCGGCCGGGGAGGGGCCTAGAGTCGCGGATTCATACAGCTGTTTAGGAAAAATCCCATCGCTAATTCGGGAAACGGTGGCGATTGGCCAAGGCCTTCGACTACTCTCCTGCTGTTGAGGTCGCGTGATAGCACAATAATACGGAGTCGGCCCCTTCCACCCAGGGTGCCGCCAGCAAGGACGCACGACGCCATGCCGAGCCTGGAGTTGAACCTTCGCCTCATCGCGGACGCCGATATGGCGTTCCTGCGTGCCCTTTATGCGACCACCCGCGCCGACGAGATGGCCTCCACCGGCTGGAGCCAGCCGGCCATCGACACCTTCCTTGGCCAACAATTCGACGCCCAGCACCGCTACTACCAGGAGCACTACGGCGACGCGGAGTTCTCCCTGATCTGCGATCGCGACCGGGCCATCGGCCGGCTCTATGTCTTTCGCGGGCCCAGCACCTTCAACCTGATCGATATCGCCCTGCTCCCCGAATGGCGGCAGCGGGGTATCGGCACCTCCTACCTGCAGGCCCTGACCCGCGAGGCGGACGAGGCCGGACGGGCCATCCGCCTGTTCGTCGAGGCCGGCAACCCGGCCCGGCGCCTCTACGACCGCTTCGGATTCGTCGTTACCGGCAGCAACCACGTCTATCTGCAAATGCGCCGCGACGCCCGTTCGCAGCGCGCGCTGGAGGTGTCCGCATGAGCTCGATCCCGACTCGCCAGGAGTTCGAACAGCAACTCCAGCAGCCCTGGCACCTGAGCTGGGAAGGCAGCGAAGGCCTCGTCGTGACCCTGGTGGAGGTCAGCGAAGGCACGGCGATGAACGCCCGTCATGAATGCTACAGCGCCGTCTTCGCCCAGCCCGCCGGCATCCAGTTGCCGCAGCACAGCTACCTGCTGCGCAGCCCCAGTTCGGCGCAGTGGCAGGTGCTGCTGACCCCGATCGGCCCGGACGAGGACGGCGAACGCCACCTGCTGCAGGCGGTGTTCCACAGCCGAAGGGCCCCCTGAAGCGAACCGGATCAAGAGGTTGTCCCGCGCAGCGATGCGCAACCTGCCGCATGGTCGGCACCCACAAGGAGCAACAGCGATGAGCGAACCCTTTCTCGGCGAAATCCGTATGGTCGGCTTCAATTTCGCGCCCCGTGGCTGGGCCTTCTGCCAAGGCGCATTGATGTCCATCTCGCAAAACACGGCGCTGTTCTCGCTACTGGGCACTATGTACGGCGGTAATGGCCAGACCACCTTCGCCCTGCCGGATCTGCGCGGCCGCAGCCCGGTGGGGCAGGGGCAGGGCCCGGGCCTGTCGGGGATCGAGATCGGTGAAGTGGCCGGCACCGAGAACGTGACCCTGCTCACCAACCAGATGCCCGCGCACACCCATACCGCGGCGCCTACCAGCAACTCCATCACCGCCTCCGGGCAGGCTGCCGTTCCCGCCGCGACCACCGGCACCACCCAGGCCAACCCGGGGCCGACCACCGTACTCGGGCCGATTTCGGCCTCCGGCCGGGCCGGCACCCTGTATGCCACCGGCGCACCCGACACCACCCTGGCGCCCTTCAACGTCAGTGTGATGGGCGACATGCCGGGCATCACCGTCGGTGCCTCGGGCGGCGGCCTGCCCGTGCCGATCCGTAACCCGTACCTGGGCGTCAACTTCGTGATCGCGCTGGAGGGGATCTTCCCGTCGCGCAGCTGATCCCGGTTGCTTCCGGCGAACCGGACTCGCAACAGGCTGTGGGGGGAAGCCGTTCGCGGCCTTCCCCCTTTTCAATGCACCAGGCGGTGCCTCATGTGGTGGAAGAAGCGTGCCCCCCGATCATCGTCGAACCCGCCGGCGCGAAGCGCGTTGGCCGTGGCGCTCGAGCCGCGGATGATGTTCGACGGCGCGGTTGCCGCCACCACTGCGGAAGTGACGGACACCCCGCCGGCCGCGGATGCCACCGACGTCCAGCCGTCCGCCACCGATACCCAGGCGGCCAGCGATAGCCTGGCCGCGACCCCCGCCGGCACGAGCGATAACCGCCAGGAGGTGGTGTTCGTCGACAGCCAGGTGAAGGACTACCAGCAATTGGTCGGCGGCCTCAAACCCGGCACCGAGGTGGTGGTGCTGGATGCCAGCAAGGACGGCCTGCAGCAGATGGCCGACTACCTCGATGGCCGCAGCGGCATCGATGCCATCCATATCCTCAGCCATGGCGATGTCGGCAAGGTCCAGCTCGGCAATGACTGGCTGGAAGATGGTGACCTCGCCAGTCGCAACGAGCTGCTGGACGCCATCGGCCAATCCCTGGACAGCGGGGGCGACATCCTGCTGTACGGCTGCCGGGTCGGTGCCGATGGGGAAGGACAGGGGTTCATCGATGGCCTGGCCGCGGCCACCGGGGCGGATGTCGCCGCTTCCAGTGACCTGACCGGCGCCGCGGGCATGGGCGGGGACTGGGTGTTGGAGGTCAGCCAGGGTGAAGTGGAAGCGGCCGCTCTGGACCTGACCGATTACAGCGGCCTGCTGGCTGCGTTTGCCGATGATTTAACCAGTGCCAATGGCATTTCCGGCGTCACCACATTCACCCGTACCCTGGGAGGGGTGTCCTATACCTTCACGTTCACCAGCGATGGTGATGGCGGTGACTTCGCCTGGGAAAACATCAACGGCGCTGGCGGCTCCGCGTCGATCAATATGCTCTCGTTCGACGCCACCAATGCCGTCGAACGGGTCACCATCGCACGCACCGACGGTCAGGACTTCACCTTCAGCAGTATCTTCATCGACAACGCCAGCGGTGGTACCACCAACGTGCGTGGATTTCTCGACGGGGTGGCGGTGGGGGCCAACCAGGCCATGGCCGTTGGTACTTCCGGAACGCTGACGTTCGGCAGTCTCCGTGTCGACCAGGTGCAGATCACCTCCACCGACTTCTTCGGCACCAACTTCGACAACTTCAGCGGCGATACCGACCCGCCCCTGATCGCACCGAGCCTGTCCGCCACCGGCAGCAACCCGTCCTTCACCGAGAATGGCAGCGCGGTCGATCTGTTCAGCAGTGTGACGGCCGACACCCACGACAGCGGCCAGTCCTTCAGCGGCATGACCCTGAGCGTGACCAACGTCAGCAACGGTGCCAGCGAGCTGCTGAATATCGGCGGCAGCGACATCGCCCTCAACAATGGCAACAGCGGCACCATCGCCGGCATCGGCAACTACAGCGTCAGCGTTGCCGGCAGCACGGCGATCGTCACCCTGTCGGGCATGAGCCGTACGAATATCCAGATGGGCACGCTGGTCGACGGCATCACCTACCGCAACACCAGCGACAGTCCGGGCGGCACGAGCCGTGCGGTCACCATCACCAGCGTCACCGACAGTGGTGGCAGCAACAACAGCGCCAGCCCCAATATCACCTCGACCGTGGCAGTGACGCCGGTGAACGACGCGCCGAGCCTGGCGCCGGCCAACGACACCGCGTTCTACACCGAAAATGGCGCCGGCGCGGTGCTCAGCTCGACCCTGACCATCAGTGACCCGGATAGCGCCAACTTCCAGGGCGCCACGGTCACCATCAGCGATTTCCGTACTGGCGACGTGCTGAGCGTCGGCACGCCCGGAGGCTTCGCCACCAGCTTCAACAGCGCGACCGGCGTGCTGACTCTGACCGGACCCGGCACCCTGGCTGCCTTGCAGACCGCGCTGCGCTCGGTCAGCTATTCCTCGACCTCCGACGACCCCACCTTCGGCGGTACCGATGGCACCCGGCAGATCAACTTCACCGTCACCGACAGCAATGGAGTGGCCTCAGGCAACGCTACCTCGCAGGTTGCCATCACTTCCGTGAACGACGCGCCGACCCTGTCCGGCGGCCCCTATGCCTGGGCCGGCACCAGCGAGGATGCGACGTCCACTGCCGTCACCGTCAGCAGCCTGCTGGGCGGCCTGACGGCAAGCGACCCCGACAGTTCCAGCGTCGGCATCGCCCTCACTGCCAGCAGCGGCAACGGCACCTGGCAGTACTCCACCGACGGCCTGACCTGGAGCGGCATCGGCAGCGTCGCCGGCAACGCGGCGCTGCTGCTTTCCGCCAGTAGCCAGCTGCGCTATGTCCCCAATGCCCAGAATGGCGAGACCGCGACCCTGACCCTCCGGGCCTGGGACCAGACCAGCGGCACGGCATCCACCAACGGCACCCGCAGCACGGCGGATACCACCACCAATGGCGGCAGCACGGCGTTCTCCAGCGGCACGGCGCTCGCCACACTCACCGTCAGCAGCATCAACGACGCGCCGGTGCTTACCCCGGTCGCGCCCACCCTGACCGGTCTCACCGATGGCGACGTCAATAATCCCGGCCAACTGGTTGCCAGCTTCGCGGGTGGCACGATCGGCGACGTCGACAGCGGCGCGGTCAGCGGCATCGCCATCACCGGCCTGAACGCAGGCAACGGCACCTGGCAGTACAGCCTGGATGGCGGCGGCAGCTGGTCGAATGTGGGCAGCGTCGCCGACAGTGCCGCATTGCTGTTGCGCTCCACCGACCGGGTGAGATTCGTGCCGGACGGCATCAATGGCACCAGTGCCAGCCTGACCTATCGCGCCTGGGACCAGAGCGGCGCAACCGCCGGGCAGCAGGGAACCAAGGTGGATGCCAGCGCCACCGGCGGTGCCACGGCGTTCTCCAGCGCCAGCGATACCGCCAGTATCACAGTCACCGCCATCGACGATGCGCCGGTGGTCACCACCAGCGGTGGCAGCGCGGCCTTCATCGAAGGCGACAATGTCGCCTCGACCCCGATGGTGATCGACCCGGGCATCACCCTGTCCGATGCCGATTCGTCGCTTCTGCAAAGCGCCACGGTGACGATCGTTGGCGGCTTCCAGAGCGGCCAGGATGTGCTGGCCTTCAGCAGCAACCCGGCCACCATGGGTGACATCACCGGCAGCTACAACAGTGCCACCGGCGTGCTGACGCTGACGTCCGCCGGTGGCGCCTCCGCGGCGCAATGGCAGGCCGCGCTGCGCGTCGTCACCTACGGCAACAGCTCGGATACGCCGGCTACCGCTACCCGCACCATCGGTTTCGCGGTAAGCGACGGCAACAGCTTCAGCGCGACGGCCAACCGCACCGTCACAGTGGCTACCACCAACGATGCGCCGATCGTCACGGTGCCGGGCAGTATCACTGTGAGCGAAGATGTCGCCACCGCCATCACCGGCATCAGCTTCAGCGATCTCGATGCGGGCGGCGGCAGCGTCACCGTTACCCTGAGCGTTCCCTCGGGCAGCCTGGGCGCCACCAGTGGCGGCGGCGTCACCGTGGGTGGCACCGCGTCCGCCCTGACGCTGACCGGCTCGATCAGCAACATCAACGCTTTCATCGCCGGCGGCCAGGTCAGCTTCCAGACCGCGCCCAATAGCACCAGCAGCATCACGCTAACCGCCTCCATCGACGACGGCGGCAACACCGGCGGCGCTGCCGGGAGCGACAGCGACAACGTCACCCTTACCATGACCCCGGTGAACGACGCGCCGGTCGTCAATGCCCCGGCCAGCATCAACGTCACCGAGGACATCCCGCAGGCGCTCACCGGCATCAGCTTTGGCGACATCGATGCCGGCTCCGGCGTGGTCAGCGTCCAGTTCAGTGTCGCGCCTGGCAGCGGGTCCCTCAGCGCCAGCAGTGGGGCCGGCGTGACCGTGCTCGGCTCCGGGACCGGCACCCTCAGCCTCAGCGGCACGCTGCCGGATATCAATGCCTTCCTCGCCAGCGGCGCCGTCAGCTACACCACTGCCAGCAACGCCACCAGCAACGTGGTGCTCTCGCTGAGCATCGACGACGGCGGCAACACCGGCACCGGTGGCAGCCAGACGGGCAGCACCTCGCTCACCCTGGTGGTCAGTGCCGTGAACGATGCGCCGGTCAATAGCGTGCCAGGCAGCCAGACCGTGCTGGAGAATGGCAACCTGGTCTTCAGCACCGGCAACGGCAACGCGGTTTCCATCGCCGATGTGGACGCCGGCGGCGGCACCGTGCAGGTCACCCTCACTGCCAGCAACGGCCTGATCACCCTGGGCAGCATCTCCGGCCTGGTGTTCTCCGTGGGCAGCGGCAGCGGCGACGGCACCATGACCTTCGATGGCACCGTCAGCGCCATCAACAACGCCCTGGCCGGACTGAGCTTCACACCCACGTCGGGCTATCACGGCCCCGCGTCGCTGCAGATCACCAGCAACGACCTCGGCCTGTCGGGCAGCGGCGGTAACCAGACCGACAGCGACACCATCCTGATCGATGTCGACCAGCCCAATCCGTCCATCACCAGCGTCGCCGGCGCCAGTCCCGACGGCGGCTACAAGGTGGGCGACACGGTCAGCGTCAGCGTTACCTTCGACCAGGCCGTCACCGTGAGCGGCGGCGTACCCACGCTGCTGCTGGAAACCGGCAGTACCGATCGTGTCGCGACATACGTGTCGGGCTCCGGCAGCAACACCCTGACCTTCAGCTATACGGTGCAGGCCGGCGACCTCAGCGCTGACCTGAACTACCAGTCCACCACCGCGCTGGCCCTCAACGGCGCCACCATTCGCAGCGCGGCCAACGACGACGCGATCCTCACCCTGCCGGCCCTGGCCGGCGGCAACTCCCTGGCCGGCCAGAGCGCTATCGTCATCGATGGCATCGCACCCACCGTCGCCAGCGTCGGCGTGCCGGCCAACGGCACCTATGTGGCTGGGCAGAACCTCGACTTCACCGTCAACCTCAGCGAAGCGGTGACGGTCGATACCAGCGGCGGCATCCCGCGCCTCGCCGTCATCCTGGACGGCGGCGGCACGGTGTTCGCCAATTACCTCAGCGGCTCCGGCACCACCGCGCTGGTGTTCCGCCTGACCGTCGCCACTGGCCAGTTCGATACCAATGGCATCAGCGTCGGCAGCATCCTCCAGGCCAACGGCGCGACCCTGCGCGATGCCGTGGGCAACGACGCCGACACCACCCTGAACAACGTCGCCAGCACCACGGGCGTGCGGGTGGACGCCGTGGCGCCCACGGTGTCCAGTGTCAGCGTGCCCCCTGCCGTGCGATACAACGCCGGCGATGTGCTGACCTTCGCGGTCAACGCCAGCGAGGCGGTGCTCGTCACCGGCACCCCGCGTCTCGCCCTGGATATCGGCGGCAGCACGGTATTCGCCAACTATGTGAGCGGCTCCGGCACCAGCACCCTGGTGTTCCAGTACAGCGTCCAGGCCGGCGACAACGACGCCGACGGCATTGTCGTCTCCAGTCTCGCGAGCAATGGCGGAGCCCTGCGCGACGCCGCCGGCAATGACCTGAACCTGACGCTGAACGCGATCGGCGACACCAGCGGTGTGCTGGTCGACACCATTGCGCCCGGTCCGAGCGGCATCGTCACTCTCGACCCCTCGCCGACCAACGCCGGCAGCGTGCGCTTCAGCGTTACCTTCAGCGAGGATGTCACGGGCGTCGATCCGGCCGACTTCACCCTGGTGACCACCGGCACCGTTGGCGGCAGCCTGGCGAGCATCGTGCAGGTCGACCCGCGGACCTACCGGCTCACCGTCAGTGGTCTCTCCGGCACCGGCACCCTGGGGCTCGACCTCAATGGTGCCGGCACCGGGATCGTCGACCTCGCCGGCAATGCCATCAGCGGTGGCCTGGCGGGCGCGCTGTACAGCCTCGATCTCGATGCGCCCACCGTCACCAGCGTCAGCGTTCCGGCCGACGGCATCTACGTCGCGGGCCAGAACCTCGACTTCACCGTCAACCTCAGCGAAGCGGTGACCGTCGACACCAGCGGCGGCACCCCGCGCATCGCCGTCACCCTGGACGGTGGCGGTACGGTGTTCGCCGATTACCTCAGCGGTTCCGGCAGCACCGCGCTGGTGTTCCGCCTGACCGTCGCCAGCGGCCAGTTCGACAGCAACGGCATCAGCGTCGGCAGCGCCATCCAGGCCAACGGCGCGACCCTGCGTGATGGGCTGGGCAACGACGCCGACACCACCCTCAACAACGTCGCCAGTACCGCCGGTGTGCAGGTGGATGCCGTGGCACCGGGCGTGGCCAGTGTCAGCGTACCGACCTGGCTTCAATACCGGGCCGGCGACCTGCTGACCTTCGTGGTCAATGCCAGCGAGGCGGTGTTCGTCAACGGCGCCCCGCGTCTCGCCCTGGATATCGGCGGCAGCACCGTGTTCGCCGATTACCTGTCCGGCTCCGGCAGCAGCGCCCTGGTGTTCCAGTACCGCGTGCAGCCGGGCGAAAACGACGCCAATGGCCTCACTGTGACCGGCCTGGCCAGCAATGGCGCGACCCTGCGCGATGCCGCCGGCAATGACATGGACCTGACCCTGAACAACGTCGGCGATACCCGCGGCGTGGCGATCGACACCCGGGCGCCGAACGCCAGCGGCATCGTGCGGGTCGACGCCAGCCCGACCAACGCGGGCAGCGTGCGCTACACCGTCACTTTCGACGAGGATGTCAACGGTGTGGATCTCAGCGACTTCAGCCTGGTGACCACCGGCACCGCCAGCGGCAGCCTGGCCAACCTGGTGCAGGTGAATGCCCGCACCTACACCGTGACCGTCGATGGCTTGTCCGGCACCGGCACCCTCGGCCTCGACCTGAATGCCAGCGGCACGGGCATCATCGACGGCGCCCGCAACCCGGTCAGCGGTGGCCTGGTGGGCGACCTGTACAGCCTCGACCGCGATGCGCCCCTGATCACCCGTGTGGACGTGCCGGCCAACGGCACCTATGTGGCCGGGCAGCACCTGGACTTCACCGTCAACTTCAGCGAGGCGCTGACGGTCGACACCAGCGGTGGGAGCCCGCGCCTCGCCGTCACCCTGGACGGCGGTGGAACCGTCTTCGCCGACTACCTCGGCGGCTCCGGCAGCTCCGCGCTGGTGTTCCGCCTGACCGTCGCCAGTGGCCAGTTCGACAGCAATGGCATCAGCGTCGGCAGCGCCATCCTGGCCAACGGTGCAACCCTGCGCGATGCCGTGGGCAATGACGCCGACACCAGCCTGAACAACCTTGCCAGCACCGCCGGTGTGCGGGTGGACGCCGTGGTGCCCAGGGTCGCCAGCGTCGGCGTGCCGGTGGGACTTTCCTACAACGCCGGCGATGTACTGACCTTCGTGGTCAACGCCAGCGAGGCGGTGTTCGTCAACGGCACCCCGCGTCTCGCCCTGGACATGGGCGGCAGCACGGTGTTCGCCGACTACGTGGCCGGCTCGGGCAGTGGCAGACTGGTGTTCCAGTACCGCGTGCAGCCGGGCGACAACGATGCCGACGGCATTGCCGTCAGCGGACTTGCGAGCAACGGCGGCACCCTGCGCGATGCTGCCGGCAATGACCTGAACCTGGCGCTGAACGGCGTCGGCGACACCCATGGCGTGGTCGTCGACACAACGGCGCCGAGTGCCATCGGCCTGGTTCGCGCGGATGCCTCACCCACCTCGGCCCGTACCCTGCGTTTCACCCTGACCTTCAGCGAGGACGTCAGCGGCCTGGACCTCGACTACCTCAGCCTGAACACCACCGGCAATGCCGTCGGCACCCTGCAATCGCTGGAGCAGGTGGACGCACGGACCTACCAGGTCACAGTCGGCAATGTCGCCGGCAACGGCTCGCTGGGTATCAGCCTGAACAGCCCCGGCACCGGCATCACGGATGCCGCCGGCAACCTGCTGGTGGGCAGCCTGGTGGGCGAAAGCTATGTCCTCAGCCAGGGCGAAGGTGACCCGCAGTTCCGCATCGAATCGCCGCTGCGCATCCCGGACACACCCAATGCGCCAATCGACATGCTCCTGCCGGGGCCGCCGCCGCCACCCTTCAGTTCGCCGCTGCTGCCATTGCCGCTGTTCGAGGTGCAGACCCCGGGCAGCGGTTTCCCGACCCTGGGCAGCCTCTTCCGGCACAACGGTGCCGTGGCGCCGAGCTTCATCGCCCAGGTATTCGCCGCCGGCGGTGTCAGTGATGGCGACGCTTCGGCCAACGGCTTCCTCGGTTTCGGTGGGGGCGATGCCGGGGTCTTCGGCACCAGCAGCCTGGCCAGCTTCTTCAACAGGGACAAGCCGGACGACTCCAGCGAGATGAAGCTGTTCGACGCCAGGCTCTGGCGCCGCTCGGCGGATGCCGGACAGGACGCGCAGGGCGGCGTTGGCGCGCCCACGCTGGGCCAGCAGCTGCAAGACATCCAGGACAACCAACAACGACAGGTCGACGAGTTGGCCCGGGCGCTGGCGCAGATCCAGGCGGATCCGCCGCAGGCCTGATCGGAACGAATCAGAACAATGTGTACGCCGTGACCAAGGGGGCGGCCCAAGGATGAGCAGAGCAGGGAAATTCTTCAGTGTCAGCGTGCTGGCGCTGGCCATCAGCGGTTGCGCGGTGACCAGCCAGCCCATCGACCGCAGCGTCAGCGAGCAGCGTGCCCGCCAGGACCTGCAGGCCATGTTCAAGGACCAGGAGCCCCTCAGCGGGCCCCTGACCCTGCACCAGGCCATGGCCCGCGCGGTGAAGTACAACCTCGAAGCGCGCCTGAAGGTGATGGAGGAGGCCCTGGCCAAGCGCCAGGTGGACCTCGCCAGCTTCGACATGCTGCCGCGCATGGCCATGGAAGCGGGCTACGCCGGGCGCAGCAACGTCAGTGCCTCCAGCAGCCAGAGCGTGCTGACCGACACCCAGTCCCTGGAGCCCTCGACTTCCCAGGACCGCGACCGCGGCGTGGCCGACCTGACCATGGTGTGGAACGTGCTGGACTTCGGTGTCAGCTATGTCAGCGCCAAGCAGCAGGCCGACCAGCGCCTGATCGTCCAGGAACGCCGCCGCAAGGTGGTCCACACCATCATCCAGGACGTGCGCTCGGCCTACTGGCGGGCGGTGGCCGCCGACCGCCTGCTCAAGCAGATCGACGGCCTGATGGCGCGGGTGGACGAGGCGCGCAACAGCAGCCAGCACATGAGCCGCGAACGCATTGGCGACCCGGTGCAGGCCCTGAGCTACCAGCGCGGCCTGATCGAGGCCACCCGCCAGTTGGAAGAGCAGCGCCGCGCGCTGTCCCTGGCCAAGACCGAACTGGCCGCGCTGGTCAACCTGCCGCTGAACACCGACTACAGCCTGGCCGCCAGCGACGACTACCCGGTGCCCGAACTCAAGGTGGACATCACCCGCCTGGAAGAGGAAGCCCTGGCCAGCCGCCCCGAACTGCGCGAGCAGGACTACCAGGCGCGCATCAGCGCCGCGGAAACCCGCAAGGCCATGCTGCGCATGCTGCCGGGCCTGGAGTTCTCCGCCGGCGGCCACTACGACAGCAACTCCTTCCTGGTGAACCAGAGCTGGGCCGACTACGGCGTGAAGGTCACCTGGAACCTGTTCAACGCCATCTCCGCACCGGCCGCCATCGACGTCGCCAAGGCCGGCGAGTCCGTCGCCGCGGCCCGCCGCCAGGCCATGTCCATGGCCGTGCTGGCGCAGCTCTACGTGGCCAATGCCAACTACCAGGAAGCCCTGCGGCAGTTCCAGACCAACCAGCAACTGGCCGACCTGGACGGGCAGATCGTCGAGCAACTGCGCAATCGCCACCAGGCGCAGAACATCGGCGAGCTGGAACTGATCCAGGGCGAACTGAACACCCTCGATGCCCAACTCCAGCGCGACCTGGCCTACGCCGAACTGCGCAATGCCTACGCCCAGCTCTTCGTCAGCGCCGGTGTCGATCCGCTGCCGGGAACCCTGCCGGACGACCGGCTCGCCACCATCGCCAGCGCTTTGGAAAACAGCGAAGCGCGCTGGGCGAGCGGGGATCTCGGGGCGAAGTAGGTTAGCTCTTGTAGGTTGGTGCGGGCCACGCTGGTCCGAGCGCAGCGAGGCCCAACGTAGCGATGGTGGGTAATACAGCGTTGGGCTTCGTACCTCAGCCCAACCTTCGGAATCAAGGCCCGCCGGTTCGAGGCATACCGTTCCGACTAGGCACGGACTAGCTCCCCTCTCCCTCCGGGAGAGGGGGCTGCCCGTGCCGAGTTGGACGCTGGGGTGGGTCCTTAGCCATCTTCCTCTGCGCTCGCCTCCAGCGGGATCGAGGCTTACTGGTTGTTGCTCTCCTGCAGGCGCGAATCACAGGGGCTGGAGGAAGGGGAGCGTGGGCCGGCACTAATGCCCATGCCCCTCCCCATGCCCATGCCCCTCGTCTTCCGCCATCTCCTCGCCATGCCCATGGGGAGCGCTTTCCCCACCGCCATGCTGGTGCCCCTCACTGCTGGCCACCAGCTGGCGATAGCCGGTCTCGTCCAGTTCCGGCAGCTGTTGGAGAAAGGCCACCAGTCCCCAGATGTGCTGGTCTTCCATGCTCTTGCCCCAGGCCGCCATCCCGGTGGCCTTGATGCCGTGCTTGATCACCCAGAAGGCCGCCGCCGGGTCGCCGTCCACACCTTGCCGGGCGAGGTTCGGCGGGGCGGGGTAGAGCGCCTGGCTGAGTTCGCTGGCCTCCAGCCCCGGGGCCAAGTGACAGCCCACGCACATGGCGTCGTAGTTGCCGGCGCCGGTGCGGATCAGCTCGGCATCGTCCAGCGGCGGCACCTGGATATCCCGTGAGCGCACTTCGATGGAGCGGTCGCGGGCGGCGGTAAGAAACGCATGCACCAGGGAAAAGTGCGGGTCGTCGGCGGCGACGTTGACCGCACCGCTGTAGACCACGCCGCCCACGCCGGCGGCGGCCACCAGGCCGGCGAGGGCCAGGGTCTTTATTGTTCTTTTCATGTTGGGGGTCTCAGAACCAGAAGCGGATACCGGCGACGAAGCGGGCTTCGTCGTTGTCCTCACCTTCCTCGCGGGCGAAGTCGGCGGTGTTGCCGTAATTGCGGTTCCAGGTGACGCCTATGTAAGGCGCGAACTCGCGGACGATCTCGTAGCGCAGGCGCAGGCCCACCTCGGTGTTGCCCAGCCCTGAACCCACCCCGCGCTCGTGGTCGTTGCGGCCGTAGAGGTTCACTTCCGCCGTGGGCTGCAGGATCAGTCGGTTGGTCAGCAGGATGTCGTAGTCGCCTTCCAGGCGCAGGGCGCTCTGGCCGTTCTCGCCGAGAAAGGCGGTGGCCTCGGTCTCCAGGCCGTACAAGGGCATGCCCTGCACGCCAAAGGCCGCCCAGGTCTGCGGCGTGCCGGGTTTGAAGTCCTGGCGCACGCCGCCCACCACTTCCCACCAGGGGCTGATGGCGCGGCCATAGAGCGCCTGCACTTCGGCTTTCTCGGTCCTGCCGTTGGCGCGTTCGCCTTCCGAGCGGAACCAGAAACGGTTGACGTCGCCGCCGATCCAGCCCGAAGCATCCCAATTCAGCACGCTGGCGTCGTCGGCGTCCTGGTACTCCAGCTTGTCCATCAGGAACAGGCTGTTGATGCCGCCGGTGTGCATGTGGTGAGGCGGCAGCTGCGGGAAGGCGGCGGCGCGGTCGGCCTCGGTCGGCGCCGGGATGGGGGTGCGGCTGCCGTAGCCGGGTGGCTGGGCCTGTTCGTTTTCGTCATGAACCATCTGGCCATGGTTCATCTGGCTGTGATCCATGGAGCCATGATCCATGGTTTCCGCCGCCCTTGTGCCTCCTGCCGCGGCAAGGGCCACGGCCAGCGCGAGCAGGGCAGGGCGCTTGAGACTACTGGTCATCTTTGCGATCCGTCCTGGGCTTGCCGTCGTGGCCCTGTTGCATGGCGCTGTGGTCCATCTTGCTGTGGTCCATGCCCTGCATCTTGCTGTGGTCCATGTTCTGCATCTGGCTGTGATCCATCTGCCCGTCCTTCATCTGGCCATGGTTCATCGGTTGCGCGTCGGCGGCCTTGGCCTTCTGGTCGTCACCGGCCCAGGCGGCGGGCGCCAGCAGGGCAAAGGCCAGGGCGGCGGCGGTGAGGGTCTGCATGCTTTTGCTCATCGGTTTCTCCTTCATTCGTCCACACGGACTTCGCGGAACATGCCCATTTCCATGTGGAAGAGCAGGTGACAGTGGTAGGCCCAGCGGCCCAGGACATCGGCCGTGACGCGATAGCTGCGTTTCGAGCCGGGCGGTATATCGATGGTGTGCTTGCGCACCAGGAAGTTGCCCGCCTCGTCTTCCAGGTCGCTCCACATGCCGTGGAGGTGGATGGGGTGGGTCATCATGGTGTCGTTGACCAGGGTGATGCGCAGGCGCTCGCCGTACTTCAGAAGCAGCGGTTCCGCATCGGCGAAAGGGATGCCGTTGAAGGACCAGGAGAAGCGTTCCATGTGCCCCGTGAGGTGCAACTCGATGGTACGGCCCGGCTCGCGGCCGTCCGGGTCGGGGAAGGTGCTGCGCAGGTCGGAGTAGGTGAGCACGCGGCGGCCGTTGTCACGCAGGCCGATGCCCGGATCGTCCAGCTTGGGCGCCGTGGTCATGGCCTGCATGTCCACCAGCGGGTTGCCGGTTTCCGACGCGGGGTGGGCCTGCATCTGGCCACCCATGCCGGCCATCTTGGAGTGGTCCATGCTCGCCATCTGCGAGTGGTCCATGCCGGCCATGTTGGAATGGTCCATGCCGGCCATCTGCGAGTGGTCCATGCCTGCCATGCTGGAGTGGTCCATGCCGGCCATCTTCGAATGATCCATTCCCGCCATGCCGGAGTGATCCATTCCCGCCATGTCGCCATGCCCCATGGAACCGTGGTCCATGCCCATGTCGGCCATGTTGATCAGCGGGCGCGGGTCGGGCTCCGGCACCGGCGCGCTGAGCCCCTCGCGCAGGGCCAAGGTGCCGCGGGCGAAGCCGGAGCGGTCCATGGACTGGGCGAACAGGGTGTAGGCCTCGGCGCCTGCCGGCTCCACCAGCACGTCATAGGTTTCGGCCACGGCGATGCGGAACTCGTCCACGCTCACCGGCTCCACCGGCTGGCCGTCGGCGGCGATCACGGTCATCTTCAGGCCGGGGATGCGCACGTCGAAATAGGTCATGGCCGAGCCGTTGATGAAGCGCAGGCGGATCTTCTCGCCCGGCTGGAACAGCCCGGTCCAGTTGCCATCCGGCGCCTGGCCGTTGAGCAGGTAGGTGTAGGTGGCGCCGCTGACGTCCGCGAGGTCCGTCGGGCTCATCTTCATTTCCGCCCACATCTTGCGGTCGGCCATGGCGGCGCCCCAGCCCTGCTCGCCGACGTCGTTGATGAAGTCGCCGACGGTGCGCCTGTGCTGGTTGTAGTAGTCAGATTGCTTCTTCAGCTTGGCCAGTACGCGGGCGGGGTCTTCGTCAGTCCAGTCGCTCAGCATCACCACGTAGTCGCGCTGGTACTGATAAGGCTCCGGCTCCTTCGGGTCGATCACGATGGGGCCGTACACACCCACCTGCTCCTGGAAGCCGGAATGGCTGTGGTACCAGTAGGTGCCGTGCTGCTTCACCTGGAAGCGGTATTCGTACATGCCGTCCGGCGCGATGCCGGCGAAGCTGAAGCCCGGTACGCCGTCCATGTTGGCCGGCAGGATCATGCCGTGCCAGTGGATGGAGGTGTCCTCGTCCAGGCGGTTGCGCACCCGCAGGGTCACGGTGTCGCCCTCGCGCCAGCGCAGCAGCGGGCCGGGCAGGGTGCCATTGATGGTCTTGGCGATGCGCGCCTTGCCAGTGAGGTTCACCGGCGTCTTGCCGATGAACAGGTCGAATTCGGTGCCGCTGAGCACCGTTGGCTGGCCCGGGCTGGTCACCGCCCAGACGGGCGTCTTCCACAGCCCCAGGCCCCCGAGAATGCCGCCGGCGGCCAGGCCTTTGACAAAGGTCCGCCGCGAGGTTTTGCATTGCATGCCGTTTCAATCCAGTCAGTCGAATGAGGCGCCGCGCAACCTGCTGCTGCGCGGCTCAGGCGCAAAATTGCCATAACGGGAAACGGCGGGTGATTACATTTCTGTCAGTTTGGAGCGGCTCGGTCCCGCCCGCTGGTCTATCGTTTCTCAACGGCAGTGGTAGGGCGCGCGCCTTTGCCGGGTTAAGGGACAACCCAACTCCTCTGCGGGAGATGCACCATGCCAGTCCGCAACAGAATCAGCGCGGTGATGCTCGCCCTGCTGACCAGCAGCCCGCTTTTCGCCGCCACGGATGCCGGCATTTCCGCCGGCGAAGGCGACGCTGCGCCCAGTGCCGGCGTTTCCGCCGCGCCCGAGGCCGCCCCAGCAGCCGCCCCCGCAGCCGCGCCGGCGGCTCAACCCGCCGCCAGCCAGGCGGTGTTCAGGACCGAAGAGCTCGACCAGATGATGGCGCCCATCGCCCTCTACCCGGACTCGCTGCTGGCCCAGGTCCTGATGGCCGCGACCTACCCGGGCAATGTGGCCGATGCCGTCGCCTGGTCCAAGGCCCACCCGGATGTCCAGGGTGACGCCGCCGTGAAGCAGGTGGCCAACGAACCCTGGGACCCCAGCGTTCAATCCCTGGTGGCCTTCCCGCAGGTGCTCGCCACCCTCGGCCAGGACCCGGCCTGGGTGCAGCGCGTGGGGGATGCCTTCCTCGCCCAGCCCAATGACGTGATGGATTCCGTTCAGCGGCTGAGGCGCCAGGCCCAGGCCGCCGGCAACCTGCAATCCAACGAGCAGCAGAAAGTGACCGTCCAGCAGGCCGCGCCGGTTGCGCCCAGCTCCACCACCACCGTGGTGCAGCCGGCCTCCCAGACCATCGTCATCGAGCCCGCCGACCCGCAGGTGGTCTACGTGCCCAGCTACAACCCCACGGTGGTCTACGGCAGCTGGTCGTACCCGTCCTACCCGCCGCCCTATTACCCGCC
The DNA here is from genome assembly GCF_049334135.1 of Metapseudomonas cellulosilytica. Classification (NCBI taxonomy): domain Bacteria; kingdom Pseudomonadati; phylum Pseudomonadota; class Gammaproteobacteria; order Pseudomonadales; family Pseudomonadaceae; genus Metapseudomonas; species Metapseudomonas cellulosilytica. Next base: position 283,520 of record NZ_JBHZGN010000003.1, read on the forward strand.
GCCGCCCAGCTACGGCTACCCCGTCGCCACCGCCCTGGCGACTGGCCTGGCCTTCGGCGTTGGCGTGGGCATCGTCAACTCCCTCTGGGGCGACTGCGACTGGGGCGGCGGCGACGTCGATATCGACGTCAACAAGTACAACAACATCAACACCAACCGGCAGATCGACCGCAGCCAGAACAAATTCGTCCACAACCCGGTCAATCGCGACGGCGTGCCCTACCGTGACAACCGCAACCGCCAGCAGAACGGCCTGCGCATGTCCGGCGGCGAACAGCGCCAGGCCCTGCGTGGCTATGATTCCCAGCGTACCGCCGAGCGCCAGCGTGCCAGTCAGAGCCTGCAGCAGCGCGGTATCCAGGCGCCCGCCACCAGCAACCAGCAAGCCCGCGAAAGGGCCCAGACCGCCTCACGCGATCTGCGCAATGACCCGCAGCGCCAGCGGGCCGAAAGTGCCGTGCAGCAGCGCCAGCGCACCGATGCGAGCCGCCAGCAACAACGCCCGCGCGCGCAGAACAACCAGCAAGTAAGGCAACAGGCCCGCCAGCAGCAATCCGCCAGCCGGCAGGGCCCGCGGAACAATGCATTCGACGGTGCGCGCCAGCCGTCCCAGGCGCGCGCGGCCACGAATCGGGGTACGGCCAGCCGGGCCTCTGCCTCGCGGCCGCAAAAGGCTTCTGCCGGTCGGCAGGTGCAACGCCCAGCCCAATCACCGTCCCGTGGCGGTGGTGGCCGTCGGCGCTGAAAGGAGACAGCACATGAACCGCGCAATCCGCATCTTCGCCCTGCTGTCGCTGGCCACCTGCGCCCTGGGCGCCGGTGCGCAGGACCACTTCAAGAACCCGCAAGCCGCCGCGGATGCCTTCGTCGCCGCGCTCGGCACCGAAAAGGCCGATGCCGCACGCCTGGCCGCGTTGCTGGGGCCCAAATGGCAGGACTACATCCCTACCAAGGGCATCGCACGCAAGGATGTCGACGCCTTCCTCGCCTACTACAAGGAAAAACACGAAATCCAGAGCGCCGTTCAGGGCCGCGCCCACATCGTGGTCGGCAATGACCCCTGGACGCTGCCCATCCCCCTGGTGCAGAGCAAGGAAGGCTGGCATTTCGATGCCCGGGCCGGCGGCGAGGAAATCCGCCTGCGGCGCATCGGCCGCAACGAACTGGCCGCCATCCAGGCCACCGAGGCTTACCACGACGCGCAGATGGACTACGCCGAAGTCGACCGCAATGGCGACGGCGTGCTCGAGTACGCGCAGAAATTCATCAGCACCGATGGCCAGCATGATGGCCTCTACTGGGCCGACGAAGACGGCACGCAAGAGAGCCCTCTCGGCCCGCTGTTCGGTGGCCAGACCAAGGGTGACGACTGGCACGGCTATCACTTCCGCATCCTCACCGCCCAGGGCCCTTCGGCGCCCGGTGGCGCCTACAACTACATGCTCGGCAAGGCCATGAGCCGTGGCTTCGCCCTCGTCGCCTGGCCGGCACAATACGGCGACAGCGGTGTGATGAGCTTCATGATCAGCCACGAAGGGCAGATCTTTCAGAAAGACCTCGGCCCCAACGGCGAAAAGCTCGCCAAGACCATGACCCGCTTCGACCCCGACAGCAGTTGGGATGAAATCCAGACCGACGATTCGCCGGGCTCGTAGGCACCCATCCCATCAACGGGCAATCGACAGGGCTTCAACGAAAAAGCCGCAGGGTGCCATTAGGCACCCTGCGGCTCTTGGATAAGGTCGGGCTTCCGTGCCCGCCCACGCTTACCAGGAGGCGAGCGCAGGATTCATGCGGGCGGGAGCCTTGGCTTCAGCCCGGTTGGCGGCCCACTTGACCAGCAGGCTCATCGCGGCGAAGCCGACGACGATCAGCACCGGGTAGGCGACCATGATTTCGCCCAGGGAGTACTTCCAGCTCAGCGGACGGGCGATACCCAGCATCGCGCCGTAGAACCAGGACACTCCGGAAACGACGCCCGAGAACAGCGCGATGGAGCGGGCATTGATATCAAGCTTGAGCAGGCTGCCGGCCTTGTCCATCGCCGGCATCACCACGCTGTGCAGCACCCAGCCGTTGAGGGTCAGGAGCGCCACGACCAGAATCTTGGCCTGCAGCTTGGGGTTGAGGAAGTACATCGCGCCCTTGACCGAGTAGTCCAGCGCCAGGATGCCGATACCGGTCACCCAGAGTGCAGCCAGCGCCATCAGCACGGTCTTCTTCAGCATATGCAGATGTTCCTTGTCGGCAGCGGTCGAATCGGTGCCTTGGAACAGTTGCTTGATCATGGCGATATCGCTGGTCAGGACCAGGCCGATGGCCACGCAGCAAGCGATAAGGTGAGCGTACACAACACCCATGCGGGTCAGTTCCATCGTTGCCGGCTGCTGAAGCAGGGACGCAACAAGGTGAAAAAGCTCCATGGTTTACCTCTTTTCTAACGATTTAAGCGGCTGTACTGATGCAACAGCGGCATTGGACAAATGGTTTCGGACGTTCGCCATCTGCTGCGAACGCAAAGGCCGGTCGGGAGATGCGGCACGTGTGTCACGGGCCTGCATTCGCCAGTTGCCTTTTTTCGAAACGAGCAATCCCCTGCACATGAACTTGTGCATGCGGAGTCGTTCCGAGGGGGGAGACAGATGCGGGTCGCGTCGACGATGCAAATGCCAGGGCGCTTCCTGATCGCCGGGGCATAGTAATCGCAACTTGCGGATTTTGATCAAAAAATGATCAAAAGTCCGACGAGCGGCAGTGCATCCGGTGGCCAGGATAGCCCTGCGCAAAGTACGGGATCCCCTTTAAATCGGTGGTTTGCGGAATGCCTGGCGGCCTTTCCGGCACCCCAAAAAACTCGACAATCGAGAGCAGGTAAAACCGCCATTCAATGGCTGGTTTGCCATCATGCCTGGCGCCATTGCATCCGCAGGCGCGCCCGCATCCGAGTTTCCGATGTCCATGCAGCTCGCCTTCCGATGGCTTTCGGTTGGTCAGCAGCCCCATTGACTGCCGATTGGTAATCCCTGCCTGACAAGAGGTCCAGCCCTGACTGGGGACACCGATCGGCGGCATCTAAAGTGATGGGTAATCGCGTTGTGCCAGTAGGGTTGTGGCGGCGCGTGCACCTGAGCGGGCAGTCAGCCGAGGAAGGGAAACAGCCATGATGAAGGCGCTCCTCCATGCGTTCTGTTCCTGGGCTGTCGGCGCATTGCTGGCGGGGTCCGCACACGCGACGCCTTGGCCGTTCCTGGTGTTCGATGAAAACTTCCATGTACAGGAGGGCAGCGAGATACAGATTGAAAACATGCCCAGGACCACGAACCAGCAAGGCTTCGGCAATTGCTTCGCCCATTCTGCGGCCATGATCTTCAATTTTTACGCCTGCCGGTCCCTGGGCATCGATTGCCCAAGTGCGCCAATGGACCAGCTGGCATCGTCCCTGGATATGACCCGTTTCGGTTCCATGCCCGAGGGTGAGCCGAACTATCTGTCGTCATACAGCAGAATCGATGAGGGCGGCTCAGGAGCGCTGGCCTTGCATATTTCGACTGTCCTCGTCGGCACGGTTGCCAGCGAAGCCTGCTTCCCCTCGCAGACCCTGTACAAGGACATGGTGGCTACCGACCAGACGCTTACCCGGGATCAACTGCTCGTGCAGCGGAACAATCTCGAACGCCTGAAAGCGTTCTACGAGGTCTATCAGGGTATCGTTCCGCCTTGTGCCGACTGCGCCCTGGAAGGTGCCGATCCGGTTCTGGAATTCAGCCAGTTGAGCAACGCGCGGCCCAGCGCGGAGCAACTGTACCGAGCACTTGGCGAGGCTTCGTTCGGAGCCTTCCTGGAGCGAGCCATTGCTCCCGAGGCCTGCAATGAAACCGAAGGCAGGGCCCATTTCGAGTTCAAGGACTCCATGGTTTTCAAGTTCTACCCGAGGGTAGAGAAGCAGCAGAACTATGCGTCGGTCATGGCTGCCATAAAGATGTCCATCCGGGCGAACAATCCGGTGCTGCTTCAGAATGTCTGTGTCAAGGAAGAGGGTGAGACTTGCTGGAAGGGCGATGAGAATGGCCACTCCGTGGTCATCTACGGTTATCGCCGCATGTGTGCCGACGATGAAATCGAGTGTTACGACGCCGTGCGGATAAAGAACAGCTGGGGTGAGCAGTGGCAGCGGGAACACGATGACGGCTGGGTCGCTGCCGGGGAGTTGCTGGATTCGACGGGGTACCGCAAAGGAATCCTGAGTTGGCTCGAGTTCGCAGCGAAGGGGCAACGAGCATCTCGATAATCCATTGCTCACCCGCCGGCACATTCTCTGTGGGGGCGAATTCATTCGCGAAGGGCTGCCTGGCAGCCCCGTAGGGTGCGCCGTGCGCACCGGCAATCCCGCGCGGACGTTTCGGTGCGCACAGCGCACCCTACCTGGTTCCCTTCAGGCCAGGCCGCCCGGACCTTGCGATTCCATCGCCCGCTCATGGGCCGCCTCGTAGAGCGTGCGGGCGTCGGCCAGCAACAGGCCAATCGCGAATGCGAGCCGCGCCGCCTCCCGCCGTACCAGGTCCGAACTCTCGTTCTGCTCGATCATCTGCACCAGGTCCAGCACGGCATGCATGCGCTGCTGCGCGGTTTCGAAGAGATGATCCGCGCAGGCACGGGGGTTGAAGAACATCACGTCGTCGTAGGGTTGGGAGGGCAGGGGCTTGAACTCAAACATGGCGCACCTCCGGCGTGGAGACGATGGGGATGGCGCGGCGGTGCGCGTGGGTAAAAGGCGGTAAGGGCATGTTCCGTTGCTCCCGTCGTATCCAGAAGAGCCGCCACCGGCCGTTTCGACTCGGCAGAAGGTGGCGGGCCGCACGGGGGTCGAAATACCGGTTACGAAGGAACCCGGCCAGGCCAAGGCCTGCCCCGCACGGCCCGCCATAGACGGACAAAAGCGACAGGCTGAATACAGCGCCTGTGCGTGGTGTCTATGGGGTTACCGCGCCTTCGTAGAGATCACTCCGGGTTTCGACTCCCGGTCACGGGATTGACCGTGACGGGCCGGACTCTAGCCAGGGCGCTTGTAGGCGCTCAAGGCTAAAGATTCGTAGGAAATTTCTCTGTAGGCGTACGGGATTGGAGTGCAGAAACATCTGTAGGAAATAGACCTCACCGTACGTCGCCACAGCCCCGAATGCCGACATAAGGCTGCGCCAGGACCGGGGTGAAACGGGTCAAAAACTATACTGAGACTGCGGGGGTGAAACCTGGGGGGACCATGCAGGAGGGCTCGCCATGCGTATCCTCAAGCTGTTCATACTCCTCCTGGCCTGCGCTACCAGCGGGCAGGTCCTCGCCCAGCAACCCTGGTCCAGCACCGGGAGCTCCAGCCAGGCCCTGCTCGCCTGGAACGGCGGTGGTCACGGCGGCTGGCACCACCACAACCACTTCTCCGGTCACCGTCACGGCTTCTACAGGCCCTATTACCGTCCCTACAGCTACTACCCCATTCACCCGCGCGTGATCATCGCGCCCAGTTACTACGGCGGCTACGTCGTCGGTCCGCAACCCTACTACTACCCGCGCTATGGCAGCCCGCGGGTGGTGATTCAGTACTACGACCCGCGGCTGGGGATTTTCGTGGGAACGGATCTCGGCGGGTATTGAGTCGCTTGCAGGGGGGGATCCGGAACGTAGGCGCTGACGTCGATCAGCCCTTCAATCCGCAACGCGAGAGCAAGCGGGAAGGAAGCAGGCGCCGCCGGACGGCGGCGCCGTGGGGGATTGTCATTCCTGGCGGCTGGTGACTTCCAGCAGGTGGTAGCCGAACTGGGTTTTCACCGGGCCCTGCACGACGTTCAGCGGGGCGCTGAAGACGACGGTGTCGAATTCCTTGACCATCTGGCCGCGGCCGAAGGAGCCGAGGTTGCCGCCGTCGCGGCTGGAGGGGCAGGTGGAATGCTGCTTGGCGATTTCGGCGAAGTCGGCACCGGCTTCGATGGCGGCTTTCAGTTCATTGCACTTGGCTTCGGTGGCAACCAGGATGTGGCGGGCAGTGGCACGGGCCATGGTGGGGTACTCCTTTCAATTGAGGTTGCAGAGCCTAGCGGAATCGGTGGGCGATTCAAGGTGGTTTGTCGGGGGAGCCGTGTTGGTGGACGTGTTGGCCGGTCCTGCGGACCGGTTGGCGAATGAATTCGCCCCTACAGCAGCCGCGGCCTGGATCGTTTAGCCCACGCTGACCTCCGATGGTGGGCTGAAGCCCACCCTACGGGCCTCTGCGCCACATCCCAACACTTAACGCAGACATAGCCTATGAATTCGCCCCTACAGCAGCTGCGGCCTGGATCGTAGGGTGCGCTGTGCGCACCCGCTTCTCAGGTTGGGTGGGCCTGGGCCATCAGCCAGTCCACCAGCTCGCGCAGTTGCGGGCTGGGCACGGGGCGCTCCGGGTAGACCAGGAAATAGGCGCCGCCGGTGGGCACCTTGAGGTCGAAGGGGGCCACCAGGCGGCCGGTGGCGAGGTCTTCGCCGATCAGTGCCCAGTCGCCCAGTGCCACGCCATTGCCCTGGGCGGCGACGGAAAGGGCGAGGTCGAGGGTGTCGAAGTGGTGCCCGCTGCCAAGCTTGCCGAGGGTGACGCCGGCGGCCAGGAGCCAGGTTTTCCAGTCCTGTTCGTCGCGGGTGGGGTGCAGCAGGGTGTGCCGGGCCAGGTCGGCGGCGCCGGTCAGCGGCACGGGTCCGGCCATCAGTTGCTGGGAGCAGACGGGGGTGAGCTGTTCGTCGAACAGGTGGTGGGCGACCTGGGCGCTGCCGGGCTGGGTACCGTAGATCACCGCGGCGTCGAATTCTTCGCGGCGAAAATCCACGCCGTATTGCACGGTGGTGGTGAGTTCCACCGGCACGTCCGGGCGTTCGGCCTGCCACTGCATCAGCCGCGGCAGGAGCCAGCGCATCACGCAGGTGGGGGCCTTGAGTTGCAGCGCTTCGCGCTTGGCGCCGACCTGCTCGACGGCTTCATCGATCAGGGTGAAGACGTGCTGGATGCGCGGCAGCAGCTCGCGGCCCTGGGCGGTGAGGCTGAGGCCCCGCGCCTGGCGCTGGAACAACGGGTAACCCAGGTGGCTTTCCAGCCCGGCGATCTGCCGGCTCACGGCGCCCTGGGTGAGGTGCAGCAACTCGGCGGCGCGGGTGAAGTTGCAGCATTGGGCGGTGACCAGGAAGGTGTGCAGCGCGGGCAGGGGCGGGAGGCGTTTCATCAAGGCAGCCATGACGTGAGGACATGGCAAGTATGACGAATTTTGCCTTGTCATGGCCGCCACCCGGCGGGTCCAATTGCGCAACTTACCTGCCCCGGCTCTTGCTGCAGCACGCATCCAGCGGCAAGGCGCCCACTGTCATCCGCGCCGATTGCAGGTTCGGCAGCCCAGAATCGACGGAATCACGCAATGCAGAACACGCTCCCGACCTACACCGAAACCCTCGCAGGCGTTTACATCGGCGGCCAGTGGCTGGCCGGCGGCGCCCCCCTGGCGGTGATCAACCCGGCCACCGAGGCCCAACTGGCGACTGTCGGCAGCGGCGATGCCGCCAGTGTCGACCAGGCCGTGCAGGCCGCCAGCGTTGCCTTCCCGGCCTGGGCGGGCAGCAGCGGTGCCGAACGTGGCGCCTGCCTGCGGCGTATTGCCGAGGGTGTGCGCCAGCGCCGCGAGACGCTGATCCAGCTGCAGTCGGCCAACAACGGCAAGCCGCTGTTCGAGGCGGCCATCGATGTCGACGACGTGATCGGCACCTTCGAGTACTACGCGGGTCTGGCCGAGGGCCTGGATGCCCAGCAGGACCGCCCGGTGGAGCTGCCCAGCGAGGACTTCGCCGCGCGCCTGCGCCGCGAGCCCTGCGGCGTGGTGGGGCTGATCGTGCCCTGGAACTTCCCCATGGTGACCACCGCCTGGAAACTCGCTCCGGCCCTGGCCGCCGGCTGCGCCGTGGTGCTCAAACCTTCCGAGGTGACGCCGCTGCCGGAGCTGGAACTGGCCCGCATCATCCACGACAGCGGCCTGCCTGCCGGCGTGTTCAACCTGGTGTGCGGCACCGGTCTGGCGGTAGGCGCGCCGCTGTCGTCCCACCCGAAGGTGGCCAAGGTGTCCTTTACCGGCAGCAACGCCGTGGGCGTGCAGGTGATGCAGCGCGCGGCGGAAACCGTGAAGGGCGTCAGCCTGGAGCTGGGCGGCAAATCGTCGCTGCTGGTGCTGGAGGATGCCGACCTGGAACTGGCCGTGGAGCTGGCCTGCGGCGGTGCCTTCTTCAACGCCGGGCAGATGTGCTCCGCCACCAGCCGCGTGCTGGTGGCAGCGCCGCTGGCGGCGGATTTCCTGGCGCGGGTGCAGGCCCGTGCCGAGGCCATCCGCGTGGGTGACCCCTTCGCCGAAGGCGTGGAAATGGGCGCCCTGGTGAACCAGGCGCAGTACCAGCGGGTGCGCGCCCATATCGACCGTGGCCTGGCCCAGGGCGCGCGCCTGGTGTGCGGTGGCGAGCGTCCGGCGGATCTGGAGCGGGGCTATTTCCTCCAGCCGACGGTGTTCACCGACGTACCGAAGGACAGCGCCCTGTGGAACGAGGAAATCTTCGGACCGGTGCTCTGTGTGCGCAGCTTCGCCAGCGAGGCAGAGGCCATCGAACTGGCCAACGACTGCGAGTTCGGCCTGGTGGCCAGCGTGGTCAGCCGCAATGCCGAAGCTGCCGAGCGCGTTGCCAATGCCCTGCAGGCCGGCATGGTGTGGATCAACTCACCGCAGGTGATCTTCCCGCAGACTTCCTGGGGTGGTTACAAGCAGAGCAGCATCGGCCGCGAACTCGGCCCCTGGGGGCTCTCCGCCTTCCAGGAGATCAAGCATGTGGTAAGGGCGGTCTGACGGCGCCGGCTTCCATTGTGGGGGGGAATCCACTGTAGGGGCGATTTCAATCGCCAAGCAGGCCGCAGGCCTGCCCGACGGAGTATCGGGGGCCGCTGCGCATCCCTTCGCGAATGAATTCGCCCCTACAAAGAACAGCATCACACCCCACAAAGCCGCCTTCGGGCGGCTTTGTCATGCCTGGGTTCAAGCCATGCGCTGAAGACATGGCTCCAATGACGAATTTTCGATTGTTGCTCGCCCCGGTGCGCCGCAGGATGACCGCGCCGGGCACTTCGCTGCCGCAGCTCCATACAAGAACAAGAGGAGTCCTCAATGGGCGATCATGATCTGAGCAGAAGAAACTTCATCAAGACGGTAGGCGTCGCTTCGGTGGCGGCCGCCACCCTGTCGATGCCCTTCATCCGGGCCAGCGCCAGCGATACTCGCTTCCAGGGCAAGACCCTGCGCCTGCTGACCTGGTCGGATGACACCGGGCTGGCGGCGCTGCGCAATATCGCGGCCACCTTCGAGGCCAAGACCGGCGCCAAGGTGATCGCCGACCGCACTGGCAGCACCTCGGAAATGGTCGCCAAGCTGAAAGCCGGCGGCGACCGCCCGCAGTACGACATCATCACCCTCGCCGGGGTGGGCGCCGAAGGCCTGGCCAGCGCCGGCCTGCTGGAAAAGCCCGACCTCAACCGCATTCCCAACCTCAAGGACGTGCCCGCCCAGTACCAGACCGGCGCCAACGGCCACGGCATCGGCTACCTCTTGTGGTGCAACAGCCTGGTCTACAACACGCGCACCGTGAAGGATGTGCCGGACAGCTACGCCGCGCTCTGGGATCCGGCCTACGAAGGCCGCCTGTTCCTGCCGCCGCCCAACTGGACCGAGGCCATGGACCTGATCATCATCGCCGCCAAGCTGGCCGGTGGTGACATTCACAACATCGAGCCGGGCTTCAAGAAGCTGGAAGAGCTGAAGGACCGCGTGATGACCCTGGGGGAAAACCCCAACCAGATCGCCGAGCTGTTCCGCACCAATTCCCTGGACATGGGCGGTCTCTACGCCCCGGCCTTCTTCCCCAAGCAGATCCGCGACCCCGCCTACAGCCTGGGCGCCACCTTCGGCATGAAGGAAGGCTTCTACACCGACCTGATGCTCTCGGTGATGCCCAAGCACCGCCCGGGCGACACCGACCTGGCCTACGCTTTCCTCGACCATTCGCTGGACCCGCTGGTGCAGGGCAAGATGGCCGAGGACATCTTCAACGGTCCGGTCAACGCCAAGGCGATCATCTCCGCCGAGGCGCGCAAGAGCCCCTTCATCCTCACGCCGGAGCAGATCGCGGAGAAGGCGATCATGCACGACAACGCCTTCCTCGCCACGGTCCACGACCAGTGGATTCGCCGCTACACGGAAATCTTCTCTTCCTGATGCAGCCACGGCGCCTGCCGTGATTCGCGCCGGGCGGCTGGCCGCCCGGCGCGTGGTTTCCCTGTTCTGACGAGACGAGCGATATGGAACACATTGATCTGACCCAAGCGGTCGGCGCGGCGCCCCCACGCCCGGCGAAAGCGGTTTCGCCCACAGCGCGGGCCTGGCTCTTCCTCACCCCGTCGATGCTTTTCCTCGCCGTGCTGGTGGCCGCCAGCCTGCTGGTGCTGCGCATGAGCATCGGCGAGAAGGGCGCCGAGTGGAGCGGCTTCAGCCTGGCCAGCTACGCCCAGCTGGCCGAGCCGTACTACCTGAAATCCCTGCTGCTGACCTTGCGCCTGGCCTTCTTCAGCGCGCTGATCGCGGTGGCCCTGGCGATTCCGGTGGGCTACTGCATGTCTCGCCTGCAGTCGCCCTTCCTGCGCCGGGTATTCCTGGCGGCCGTGCTGCTGCCGCTGCTGGTCAACCTGCTGCTGCAGAGCTACGGCTGGCTGGTGATCCTCGGGCCGGCCGGCATGCTCAACCAGGCCCTGATGGGGCTGGGGCTGATCGACCGGCCGATGATGCTGCTCTACAACCAGACCGGCGTGCTGATGGGGCTGGTGCAGACGGCCTTCCCCCTGGCCGTGCTGCCGATCGCCAGCGCCATGCGCGGCGTGGCCCGTACCTATGAAGAGGCGGCCGCCACCCTGGGCGCCAGCCGCTTGCAGGTGTTCCGCCAGGTGGTGCTGCCGATGAGCCTGCCGGGTATCTTCACCGGCGCCACCCTGGTGTTCGCCTACAACGCCAGCAGTTTTGTGGTTCCGCTGCTGCTCGGGGGACGGCGCGTGCCGATGCTGGCGGTGATGGTGCACGACCAGATCGCCCCGCTGATGAACTGGCCCGCGGCCTCCGCCGCCGGCGTGGTGCTGATCGTCACCACGCTGGCGATCATGGCCTTCTCCGAATACGTCACCGGCCGCCGTCGCCGCATGCTGGAGGCTTCGCAATGAGCAATCCCTTCCGTTCCCACGCGGCGCTGCCGGGGGAGACCGGCCGCTTCGCGATGATCCTCTCGGGGGTGATCCTGCTGCTGGCGGTGCTGCCGATCCTGACGATGATCGTGATGTCCTTCAGCGGTGCGTCGAACCTCGATTTCCCGCCGTCGAGCTTCAGCCTGCAGTGGTACGAGGCGGCCTGGCGCACCTTCGTCTCGCCGGACGCCAGCGATGTGCTGAGCCTGGGCCAGGCGCTGACCACCAGCCTGCTGGTGTCCTGCCTGACCATGGTGCTGGCCACTCTGGTGGCAGTGCCGGCCTCCTACGCGCTGACCCGGTGCGAGTTCCGCGGCAAGGCGGTGGCGCTGCAACTGATGTCGCTGCCGCTGGTGTTCCCCATGGTGGTGCTGGGCCTGGCGCTGCTGCTGGTGTTCGACAGCCTGCCGTTCCACATGGATACCTCGCGGCTGGTGATCGCCCATGTGATCCTCGCGCTGCCCTTCGTGGTGAAGAACTGCACGGCGGCCATGGTGTCCATCGGCACCGAGGTGGAGGAGGCCGCGCAGATGCTCGGTGCAGCGCCGACGAGAGCGATCCTGGATGTGGTGGTGCCGCTGATGCGCTCGGGCATCCTGGCCGGAATGCTGCTGGCCTTCATCGTCTCGTTCAACGAGTTCACCGTGACCTACTTCCTCTACAACATCGATGTGATGACCGTGCCGATCTGGATGTACAGCCGCACCGTGTCGTCCCTCGACCCCACCGTATTTTCCTTTGCCGTGCTGATCGTGCTGATCGACTTCGCCCTGATCTGGGCGCTGGAGAAGCTGGTGGGCGATGGCGGCGTGTCCTTCTGATTCGAGGTGAAGCATGTCTGGACTGATTCTGCAAAAAGTCGAAAAACGCTACGGCTCCATCTGCGCCGTGACCGACGTCAACCTGCACCTGCCCGAGGGCAAACTGGTCTGCTTCCTTGGCCCGTCGGGCTGCGGCAAGACCACCCTGCTGCGGATGATCGCCGGCCTGGAGAGCCTGAGCTCCGGGCAGATCCTCCTGGATGGCAAGAACATCAGCTACACCCCGGCGCACCAGCGCAACTTCGGCATGGTGTTCCAGTCGCTGGCGCTGTTCCCGCACATGACGGTGGGCGAGAACATCGCCTACCCGTTGCGCCTGCGTAACGTGGGCAAGGCCGAGCAGCAGGCGCGGGTGGCTGAGTTGCTGCAGATGATTCAGCTGCAGGAGATGGTCGATCGGCCGGTGTCGCGGCTTTCCGGCGGGCAGCGCCAGCGCGTGGCCATCGCCCGCGCCATCGCCTCGCACCCCAAGCTGCTGTTGCTGGACGAGCCGCTGTCGGCGCTGGACGCCAAGCTGCGCGAATCGATGCAGATCGAGATTCGCCAGCTGCAGCAACGCCTGAACATCACCACCATCATGGTCACCCATGACCAGCGCGAGGCCATGACCATGGCCGACATAGTGGTAGTGCTGGGCGAGCACCGCGTGCAGCAGGTGGGCACGCCGATCGAGATCTACCGCAATCCGGCCAACGAGTTCGTCGCCGATTTCATCGGCACCGGCAATATCTTCCCGGCCACCGCCCTGGGCAGCGGCCGTGTCGGCCTGCCTGGCGGCGCGTCATTCCAGGCGCCGATCTGTTCCAGCATCCAGGCCGGCGCGCCGATCAAGCTGCTGGTGCGCCCGGAGGACCTGCAGCTGTCCGCGCCCCAGGCCGGCGGCGCCAACAGCGTGCCGGGCACGGTGACCTTCGTGCGGGATATCGGCGCCACCATCGAGACCACGGTGGAGTGCTCCGGCGTTTCCCTCACCGCGCTGACAACGCCTTGCCAGGACATCGGCCTGGCCATCGGCAACCCGGTGTCGGTGACTATTCCGGAGCATGCCTGCCGGGTGCTCTCGGCGTGATGGGGGAGGGGCGATTGCGCATTGGCCTTCGCCCCCGCCGGGTGCACACTGGCGGGTGAACCGGGAAATGGAGTACTGATCATGGACCTTCAACTTGAAAACCGCAGCGCCCTGGTGTGCGGCGGCAGCTCGGGGTTGGGCTTCGGCGTGGCCGAGGCGCTGGCCAGGGAGGGCGTGCGGGTCTGCCTGCTGGCGCGCAACCTGTCGAAGCTGGACCTGGCGGTGGAGCGCATTCGCCGCGAGGGCGGCGAGGCCCAGGCGGTGGCGGTGGACCTGAGCGACCTGGGCGCGGTGGACATGGCCATCGAGCAGGTGGTCGCGGCCATCGGTGCGCCGGACATTCTGGTCGCGAACAACGGTGGACCGCCGCCGATCAACGCCGTGGACTTCGACCCGCAGCTCTGGCACCGCCAGCTGGATGCCATGCTGCTGAGCAGCATGGCGCTGGTGAACGCCTTCCTGCCCGGCATGCGCCAGCGACGCTTCGGCCGCATCCTGATGATTTCCTCCACCAGCGTGGTGGAACCGATTCCCGGCCTGGTGCTGTCCAGTGCACTGCGGGCCGCGCTGGCCAACTGGGCCAAGACCCTCTCGGCCGAAGTGGCGGCCGATGGGGTGACGGTGAATACCCTGATGCCTGGCTCGTTCTGGACCGAGCGCACCGAGACCCTGACGCTGCGCGCCGCCGAACGCAGCGGCATGCCGGTGGCGAGCCTGATGGCCAAGGAACAGGCGGCGATTCCGGTGGGCCGCTACGGCGCGACGGAGGAGTTCGGCGCGGTGGCGGCTTTCCTGGCGAGCCCCTTGGCCAGCTATGTCACCGGGGCGCTGATTCCGGTGGATGGTGGGGTGCTAAAGGGGTGAGCTTTTTTCGCGATTGGGCCGCGAAGCGGCCCCAAAGGGTTCACCACGCACACGAAGGCTCGAAACTGTCCGCCCGCGCCATCGCCCACATGCGTTCGTAGAAGTCCGCCTCGATCTTTTCCTTGAGCAGGTCCCCCGGTTTGAGGAAGACATGAATCTGGGAAAAGAGGCGGATTTCCTTGTCCGAAACACGTCGCACCACATGGCGCGGTTCAAGCTGGTTGGGGTGCTCGAGGCCGGCGGCGGCGAGCATTTCCGCAAGCGCCTTGAGGGTATTGCGGTGGAACATCTGCACCCGCTGGGCCTTGTCCGGCACCACCAGGGCGCGCTGGCGCAGCTTGTCCTGGGTGGCGACACCGGTTGGGCAGCGGTTGGTGTGGCAGGACTGGGACTGGATGCAGCCGATGGCGAACATGAAACCGCGCGCCGAGTTGGCCCAGTCGGCGCCGATGGCCAGCACGCTGGCGATGTCGAAGGCGCTGATGATCTTGCCGCTGGCGCCGAGCTTGATCTTGTCCCGCAGGTTCAGGCCCACCAGCGTGTTGTGCACGAACAGCAGGCCCTCGCGCAGGGGCACGCCGATATGGTCGGTGAACTCCAGGGGCGCCGCGCCGGTGCCGCCTTCCTTGCCGTCGACCACGATGAAATCGGGGAGGATGCCGGTTTCCAGCATGGCCTTGGCGATGCCCATGAACTCCCAAGGGTGGCCCAGGCAGAATTTGAAACCCACCGGCTTGCCGCCGGACAGCTCCCGCAGCCTGGCGATGAACTGCATCATCTCGATGGGGGTGGAGAAGGCGCTGTGGCGGGAAGGGGAGATGCAGTCCTCGCCCATTGGCACGCCACGGGTCAGGGAGATTTCCTCGGTGACCTTGTGCTTGGGCAGGATGCCGCCGTGACCCGGCTTGGCACCCTGGCTCAGCTTGATCTCGATCATCCGCACCTGGGGATGCTGCGCTTGCGCGGCGAAGCGCTCCGGGTCGAACTGGCCGTCGCTGGTGCGGCAGCCGAAGTAGCCGCTGCCCAGTTCCCAGACCAGGTCGCCACCATTTTCGCGGTGGTAGGGGCTGATGCTGCCTTCGCCGGTGTCGTGATAGAAGTTGCCGAGCTTGGCGCCCCGGTTCAGCGCGCGGATGGCGTTGGCGCTGAGGGAGCCGAAGCTCATGGCCGAGATGTTGAACACCGAGGCCGAGTAGGGCTGGGTGCACTGCGGGCCACCCACCACCACACGGAAGCTGGACGGATCGCTGAGCGGTGCCGGGCGCATGGAGTGGCCGATGAATTCGTAGCCGGAGCGGTAGACGTCGATCAGGGTACCGAAGGGCTTGTCGCCGCCTTCATTCTTGGCCCGCGCGTAGACCAGCGAGCGCTGGGCCCTTGAGAAAGGCAGCCGGTCGTCGTCGGCTTCCAGCAGGTACTGGCGGATTTCCGGGCGGATGCCTTCCACCAGGTAGCGGATGTTGCCAAGGATCGGGTAGTTGCGCCGCACTGCGTGGGGCTCCTGCAGCAGGTCGAAGAGACCGAGCAGGCTCAGCGCTCCGGTGAGCAGGGTGAAGGGCCAGACCCAGTCGTGGTCGGTGAAGGGCAGGCTGAAGAGGGTGAACAGCACACAGAAGGCGAAGAAGGCGTAGCGGCTCAGCAGTGAAAGGCTCATGCGGACTCCTTGTTTGCAGGTACCGGCATAGGGTAGTGCGAATGAGCGGGAATTGCCTTGCGAAGGCTCAAGATAGGGCTGTAGGAGCTGGCCCAGTTCGAGCGACGGTTACGTAGGATGGCGTGGAGCGAAGCGATACCCATCAGCGGATGGTCGATGGGTATCGCAAGCTCCACCCATCCTACGAAAGCCAAGAAAACGGCCCGCGAGGGGCCGTTTTCGGTGGAGCGGGGCACTTAGCCGCCGAGGTAGGCGTCGCGCACCTTGGGGTCGTTGAGCAGGTCGTCGCCGCTGCCCTGCATGACGATGTGCCCGTTCTCCAGCACATAGCCACGGTCGGCCAGCTTGAGCGCCTGGTTGGCGTTCTGTTCCACCAGGAAGATGGTCACGCCGTCACGGCGCAGCTGTTCGATGATGTCGAAGATCTGCTGGATGATGATGGGCGCGAGACCGAGGGACGGTTCGTCGAGCAGCAGCAGCTTGGGCTTGCTCATCAGCGCGCGGCCGATGGCAAGCATCTGCTGTTCGCCGCCGGACATGGTGCCGGCGCGCTGCTCGAAGCGCTCCTTCAGGCGCGGGAACAGGTGCAGCACCTTGTCCATCTGCTCCTGGTAGTCGCCCTTGTCGGTGAAGAAGCCGCCCATGGCCAGGTTCTCTTCGACGGTCAGGCGGGCGAACACGCGGCGGCCTTCCGGCACGACGGCGATGCTCTTGCGCATGATGTCGTAGGACTCCTTGCCCACCAGTTCCTCGCCCTCATAGCGGATGCTGCCGCTGTGCGCCCGCGGCGAGCCGCAGAGGGTCATCAGCAGGGTGGACTTGCCGGCGCCGTTGGCGCCGATGAGGGTGACGATTTCGCCTTTCTTCACATCCATGCTGACGCCGTGCAGCGCCTGGATCTTGCCGTAGAAGGTGGAAACCTTGTCGAACGTAAGCATGGCTCAGGCCTCCCCCAGATAGGCTTTGATCACGTCGGGGTTGCTGCGGATCTGCTCCGGCGTGCCGTCGGCCAGGGGGGTGCCCTGGTTGATCACATAGATGTGGTCGGAAATGCTCATCACCAGCTTCATGTCGTGCTCGATCAGCAGCACAGTCACGTTGTGCTCATTGCGCAGCATGGCGATCAGTGCCTTGAGGTCCTCGGTCTCGCGCGGGTTGAGGCCCGCGGCCGGCTCGTCGAGCATGAGAATGCGCGGGCGTGTCATCATGCAGCGGGCGATTTCCAGGCGGCGCTGCTGGCCGTAGGCGAGGGTGCCGGCCGGCCGGTTGGCGACGTCGGTGAGGTTCACCTTCTCCAGCCACTGGGCGGCGTAGTCCATGGCCTCGCGCTCGCTCTTGCGAAAGCCCGGGGTCTTCAGGAGGCCGGCGAGGAAGTTGGTGTTGAGGTGGCGGTGCTGGGCGACCAGCAAGTTCTCCACCGCCGTCATTTCCTTGAACAGGCGGACGTTCTGGAAGGTCCGCACCACGCCCTTGCGGGCGATCTTGTGGCCCGGCAGGGCCTCGATCTGCTCGCCATCCAGGCGGATGCTGCCGGAGGTCGGCTGGTAGAAGCCGGTCAGGCAGTTGAACACGGTGGTCTTGCCGGCGCCGTTCGGGCCGATCATGGACACCACTTGCTTTTCCTGAACGGTCAGGCCCACCCCGTTGACGGCCAGCAGGCCGCCGAAGCGCATGGTGAGACCGCTTACTTCGAGAATCGGGCGGCTCATTGTTTCAGCTCCAGGTGGGGACGTTGCATCGGCATCAGGCCCTGCGGACGCCAGATCATCATCAGCACCATCAGGGCGCCGAACATCAGCATGCGGTACTCGCTGAACTCACGCATGAGTTCGGGGAGCAGGATCATCACCACGGCTGCGAGGATCACACCCAACTGGGAACCCAGGCCGCCCAGCACGACGATGGCGAGGATGGTCGCCGACTCGATGAAGGTGAAGGACTCGGGGGTCACCAGGCCCTGGCGCGCGGCGAAGAAGCTGCCGGCAAAACCCGCGAAGCAGGCGCCCAGGGTGAAGGCGGAGAGTTTGATGAGGGTTGGGTTCAGGCCCAGGGCGCGGCAGGCGATCTCGTCTTCGCGCAGGGCTTCCCAGGCGCGGCCGAGCGGCATGCGCAGCAGGCGGTTGATCACGAACAGCGCGAACAGGGCCAGCAGCAGGGCGACCAGGTAGAGGAAGACCACCTTGTTCACCGAGTTGTAGGCGAAGCCGAAATACTCGTGGAAGGTCTGCATGCCCTCTTCGGCGCGGCGCTCGAAGGTCAGGCCGAACAGGGTCGGCTTGTCGATGTTGCTGATGCCGTTGGGGCCACCGGTGAGCCAGGTCAGGTTACGCAGCAGGATGCGGATGATCTCGCCGAAGCCCAGGGTCACGATGGCCAGGTAGTCACCGCGCAGGCGCAGCACCGGGAAGCCGAGGATGAAGCCGAAGAAGGCCGCCATCATGCCGGCGATCGGCAGGCACACCCAGAAGCCCAGGCCGTAGTAGTGCGAGAGCAGGGCATAGCTGTAGGCGCCGACGGCGTAGAAGCCGACGTAACCCAGGTCCAGCAGGCCCGCCAGGCCGACCACGATGTTCAGGCCCAGGCCCAGCAGCACGTAGATCAGGATCAGCGTGGCGATGTCCACCGCGCCGCGCGAACCGAAGAAGGGCCAGACCAGGCCGATCACGATCAGGCCGAGCACCGCCCAGCGCTGGGTGGAGGGCAGGGTGAGGAAGTGGCTGGTCTTCTTCGACAGGTGCGGCACCTTGGGCGCGCCGGCCCAGATGCCGCTGACCTGGTCACGGAACAGCTGCCAGACGAACATCAGCAGGGCGCCGCCGGCGATGGCGAGCAGGGTGGGGGTTTCGGCGCCGTAGACCACCAGGCCGACGCCGACCACGCTGAGTTTCAGGCCGAGCACCGGATAGGCGACGGCCAGCACCAGAAGGGCGCTGAAGAACGCCGTTTTGAGTCGAGTATTCATACCTTCTCCACCTCCGGACGGCCAAGGATGCCGGTCGGCCGGAACAACAGGACCAGAACCAGCAGGCTGAAGGCCACGACGTCCTTGTACTGGTCGCCGAAGATATCGGCACCAAAGGCTTCGGCCACGCCCAGCACCAGGCCACCGAGCATGGCGCCCGGAATGCTGCCGATGCCGCCGAGTACCGCTGCGGTGAAGGCCTTGATACCGGCGAGGAAGCCGATATGCGGGTTGATCACGCCGTATTGCATGCCCAGCAGCACCGCGGCCACGGCGGCCAGGGTGGCGCCGATGACGAAGGTCAGGGCGATGATGTTGTTGGTGTTGATGCCCAGCAGGTTGGCCATCCTGATGTCTTCGGCGCAGGCGCGGCAGGCACGGCCCAGGCGCGAGCGGGAGATGAACAGGGTGAGGCCGTACATGACCAGGAAGGTGACGACGAAGATCAGGATCTGCATATAGGAGATCACGACGCCGTTGTCACCGATGATGAAGTTGCCAGGGATCAGGTTGGGGATGGCCTTGTCCTTGGAATCCTGGGTCAGCAGTACTTCGTTCTGGAGGAAGATCGACATGCCGATCGCGGAGATCAGCGGGATCAGGCGGTTGCTGCCGCGAAGGGGGCGGTAGGCGACCCGTTCGATGCTGTAACCGTAAGCGCTTGCAACGATGATGCTCGCGGCGAAGGCCGCGACGATGACGATCGGAAGGCTGTCCAGACCGAGCATGGTAAGCCCGGCAATCACGAGAAAGGCTACGTACGAGCCGATCATGTAAACCTCGCCGTGGGCGAAGTTGATCATGCCGATGATGCCGTAGACCATGGTGTAGCCGATGGCGATCAGGGCATAAGTGCTGCCAACGGTGAGCCCGTTAACCAGCTGTTGCAGATAGTGGTAGAGATCAGGCATTCCCTAACTCCTCGGGCATCACGTAAAGCGGCGCTTGTGGCGCGGCGGAGCCCGTAAAACACGGATAAACAAAGCCCACTGCCATAGCAGTGGGCTTTGCGTTCAGGCGGGAAGCTTACTTAGCTTCGGTCTTGGTGCCGTCCTTGTGCCACTCGTACACCACGAAGCTGAAGTCCTTCAGATCGCCCTTCTGATCGAAGGCCAGGGTACCGGTCGGGGTTTCGAACGAGTTGGCGCGCAGGGCAGCCGCGACCTTGGAGGTGTCGTCGTCGCCGGCTTTCTTGATGCCTTCGGCGATGACCTGCACAGCGGCGTAGGCCGGGAACACGAACGGACCGCTCGGGTCTTCGTTCTTGGCCTTGAAGGCGTCTACCAGGGCCTGGTTCTTCGGATCCTGGTCGAAGGACTTCGGCAGGGTTACCAGCAGGCCTTCGGAGGCCGGGCCGGCGATGGCGGAGAGTTCCTTGTTGCCCACGCCTTCCGGACCCATGAAGCGGACTTTCAGGCCTTTCTCAGCCGACTGGCGCAGCAGCAGGCCGAGTTCCGGGTGGTAGCCGCCGTAGTAGACGAAGTCCACGCCCGCCTGCTTGATCTTGGCGACGATGGTGGAGAAGTCCTTGTCGCCGGCGTTGATGCCTTCGAACAGCGGCACCTTGACGCCCTTGGCTTCCAGGGTCTGCTTCACGGCGGTGGCGATGCCTTCGCCGTACTGCTGCTTGTCGTGGATGACGGCAACGGCCTTGGGCTTGATGTGGTCAGCGATGAAGTTGCCGGCGGTCGGGCCTTGCAGGCTGTCCAGGCCGATGGTGCGGAACACCAGCTGGTAGCCGCGGGAGGTGATGTCCGGGCTGGTGGAAGCCGCGGTGATCATCAGGATGCCTTCGTCTTCATAGATGTCGGACGCGGGCTGGGTGGAGCTGGAGCAGAGGTGGCCAACCACGTAGTGAATACCGTCGTTGACGATCTTGTTGGCTACGGCAACGGCCTGTTTCGGGTCGCATGCGTCGTCGTAGACCACGCCTTCGAGCTGAGAGCCGTTCACCCCGCCGGCCTTGTTGATCTGCTCGATTGCCATCTTGGCGCCAATGAATTGCATCTCGCCGTACTGGGCAACCGCACCGGTCACCGGGCCGGCCAGGGCGATCTTGATGGTATCGGCTGCTACGGAGTAGCTAGCGACACCGGCCAGAGCCATGGCGGCGAACAGTTTGGAAATCTGCTTGGTAGCCTTGTTCATAGTGCTCCACTCTTGTGTTTTTCATTGTTGTTGTCCTGTTTGCCGAAGCTACGGGACAGGGAATTGCACCCCGCCAAAACCCCCCGGCAACTGTACCGGAACAGTGTAGATTGCCGGTTTACGGCTTGAAAAGTCGGGTTTTGATATCGGAATGATCTTGTGTCGCTAAATCGAAACAAACGTACAGAAATACGGCGTGTCTCGAGCGAGGTCGGAATCGTCAGGCTGGACTTGTCTGAATGTTGACCGGCGCTATCATTGCGCCCCCCAATCCATCTGTAACCAACCAACTCAAAGCAAGCCATGAACGATAACGCTAGCACCCTTTATGCCAAGCTGCTCGGCGAAACCGCCGCCATTTCCTGGGAAGAGCTGCAGCCCTTCTTCGCCCGTGGCGCGCTGCTCTGGGTGGACGGGGCGGAAGACCTGGTAGGCGTGGCCCTGGCGGTCGCGGAGGACGACAAGGCGCAGATCGCGGCCCTGCTCTCGGCCGGCAAGTTGCGCAAGGTCGAGGAGAGCCTCGCCCAGGACCTGCTGGCCCGCGATCCGAAGCTCTGGGCGGTGGTGGTAGCGCCCTGGGTGCTGATCCAGGAGCGCGAAGAGGCACCGGCGCGACATTGACGAGGCACGTTCCAGAGCGTCCGGGAACTGATCGAGGAACGTGCCGCCGGCCCCACATCGCACTGATCTGGGACAGGGGCAAAGCTGGTGGAGCGAGCTAGACTGAATCCACCTTCCCCACTTTGATCATCAGCAGGGAGCATCATCATGTTCGAACCAGGCCATGTACACCGGGCCAGCGTGCCCGGTTTCCCGGGACAGCAGTTTTCCATCGACCTCTATTACGAAGCGCGTCCGAATGCCAAGGAGGGCACCATGCTGCACTTCCGCATGGTGGGCGACATCGAGGGCAAGCATTTCGAGGAAGAGTTCGAGCTGCACCGCGACACGGCGTACAACTTCGCCGCCGTGGTTTCCAAGGTTGCCGTGAAGAACGGGCTCAATCCCAATCAGACCCTGATCATGCGCAATCACAAGGAATACGATCTGATCTTCGAGGACATCCGCAAGGTGCTCGGTGCCAAGCCGGGTGAAGCAGTGAACCTCGACCATCTGGAGAAGGACGGTCTCTGATCCTCGTCTTTCGGTGGAAATCGCTTCGCGGTTTCCACCCTACGCCAGGCCTGCGGCCTGTATTCGCGAATGAATTCGCTAGCGGTTGGGCAAGGCGCTGAATGTAGGGTGTGCCGCGCGCACCAGCCGTTTCGACTGGATGAAATCCGGCCCGGGCCCCAGCTTCTCGGTGCGCATGGCGCACCCTACCGTTGAGTTCGCTCTACGCGCTGACCCAGCGCTGGCGCATCCAGCCGCTCAGGGCGTCCACGCCCAATACCAGGATCAGCATGGCGAGGATCACGCTGGCCGCCTGGGCTTCCTGGAACAGCGACAGGCTCATGTAGAGCATCTGCCCGAGGCCGCCGGCACCGACGAAGCCGAGCACGCTGGCCATGCGGATGTTGTTCTCCCAGCGGTAGAGCATGTAGGCCACCAGCTGCGGCCAGACGCTGGGCAATGTGCCGTAGCAGAAGGCGGCAACGCGTCCGCCGCCGTTCAGGCGGATGGACTCGGCCGGTTCCGGCGGGGTGTTTTCCAGGGCTTCGGCGAACAGGCGGCCCAGCACGCCAGCGGTGTGCAGCGCCAGGGCCAGGGTGCCGGCGTTCGGGCCGAGGCCGGCGGCCAGCACCATCAGGGCGGCCCAGACCAGTTCCGGCACCGCGCGCAGGGCGTTCAGCAGCAGCCGCGCGCCACCTTGGGCGAGGCGGCCGAAGCGGCCGGCGGCGGGCAGGGCGAAGAGCAGGCCGAGCAGGGCCGCCAGCAGGGTGCCGAGGGCCGACATGGCGAGGGTTTCCACGGCACCCCGGCCGATGGCCGCCAGATGCGGGGTGGACAGATCAGGTTGGAGGAAACGCGCCGCGTACTTGCCCATCTGCTGCAGCGCGTCGCCGCCGAACAGGGCGCCCAGGTCGATGCCCAGCCAGATGAAGGACGCGCCAACCGCCGCCAGCAGGGTGAGGATCACGAGGAGGTTGCCCGGCCTCATGCAAACCTCCCGCGCAGGAAGCGGCTGAGCTGGTCGGCCAGCAGTACCAGGGCGAGGAAGGTCAGCAGCATGCTGGCCACTTCGCCGCCGGCGAACATGCGCATGGACAGGTCCATCTGCTGGCCCAGGCCACCGGCGCCGACGAAGCCCATCACCACCGAGGCGCGCACCGCGCATTCCCAGCGGTAGACGCTGTAGGAGATCACTTCCGCCGCAGCAACGGGCAGCACGCCATAGGCGAAGGCCGCCAGGCGCGGGCTGCCGGAGGCGAGCAGGGCGCGGGCAGGGCGCGGGTCGACCGATTCGAAGACTTCCGCATAGACCTTGCCGAGCATTCCGCTGTAGGTGATGGCGATGGCCAGTACCCCGGCGGTGGGGCCCAGGCCCACGGCACGGACGAAGAGCAGGGCCCAGACGATTTCCGGCACGCTGCGCAGGAAGATCAGCAATCCGCGCACCGGCCAGCGCAAGGCCAGGGCCCACCATGCCGGGCGGCCGCCACGGGGCAGGGCGGAAAGCGACAGCGCACGACTGGCCCAGAGCGAGGCGGGCAGGGCGATCAGCAGCGCCAGGCTCATGCCGGCGGTGGCGATGGCCAGGGTCTCGAGGGTGGCGCGGCCTAATAGAAGAAGGAATTCCTCACCATGCTCGGGCGGCCAGAAGGCTTCGAGGAACTGGCCCATGGTGCGGGCATTGCCCTCATCCAGCAGCACCGCCGGGTTCAGCTCGCTCAACTTGAGGCCCGGCCAGAGTACAGCCAGGGCCAGGACAGTGAGGAGCAGGCGGGGCAGGGCCGCGGGATCGCGGGGGGCGGTTTTCAGCATCGCGGGATATGCAGCGCGGGCGCCGCTACGGGCGGCGAGTAGGGCAGACTGCCGTGCAGTTGTTCGTTGGCGTAGAGGGCGTCGAGATCGGCCTGGCTCACCGCTTCGCGGGGCCGGTCGAAGGCGATGCGGCCGTCGCGCACGCCGACGATGCGCGGGAAGTGCGCCAGGGCCAGCTCCACCGCGTGCAGGCTGGCCAGCAGCGTGACGCCGCGACGGCTGGCCTCGGCGCAGAGCACGCCGAGGGTATGGTCGGCCAGCACCGGGTCCATGGCGGAGACGGGCTCGTCGGCGAGGATCAGTTCGGGCGCCTGGTAGAGCACGCGGGCGATGCCGACGCGCTGCAGCTGGCCGCCGGACAGCTGGTCGCAGCGCTCGAAGAGCTTGTCGGCGAGGTCCAGCCGGGCCAGGGCCGCGGCCGCGCCGGCGCTGTCCAGCGGGTGCAGCAGGTTGAGCAGCCCCTTGGCCAGTGGCCACTGGCCCAGCTTGCCGGCCAGCACGGCTGTGACCACCCGCTGGCGCGGCGGCAACGGCGGGGCCTGGTGGATAAGGCCGATACGTGCGCGCAAGCGCTGGCGGGCGCCGCTGGACAGCGACCAGGGAGCCGCGCCGAGCAGTTCGAGCTGCCCGGCGGCGGGTTTCAGGCTGGTGGCCAAGAGGCGCAGCAGGCTGGTCTTGCCGGCGCCGGAGGGGCCGATGATGGCCACCCGCTCGCCATTGCCGACCTTGAGCTCGATGCCGTTGAGCGCGCTCTGGCCATTGGCGTGGATCAGGTCCACGCCATGCAGCGACAGGCTCACTTCAACAGGCCGGCCGAGCGTGCGGCTTCCTCGATGCCGGCGTAGTTCTCCGGCTTGGTCGGGATGAAGCGGCTGGCGGCCTGCAGGTCGAGGATCGCCTTGTGCTCCGGGTTGGCCGGGTCAAGGGCGAGGAAGGCCCGCTTGATCTTCTCCGCCAGGGCCGGGTCCAGGGTCCCGCGCACGGTCCAGTTGTAGTCGTAGTAGGTCGGGGTGGTGGCGAAGACCTTGACCTTGCTGGTGTCGACCTTGCCGGCGTCCACCAGCTTCTGCCAGACGCTGGCGTTGAGCACGCCGCCGTCGACCTTGCCGGCCTGCACCCAGGCCACGGTGGCGTCGTGGGCGCCGGAGTAGGCGACGCGGGAGAAGAACTGCTCGGGCACGATGCCGTCCTTCTGCATGAAGTAGCGCGGCATCAGGCTGCCGGAGGTGGACGACACCGAACCGAAGGCGAAGGTCTTGCCCTTGAGGTCCTGCAGGGACTTCACCGCAGGGTCGGCGCTGATGAACTTGCTGGTGAACTTCTCGTCCTGTTCACGCTGCACCAGGGGAATCGCGTTGCCGGTCTTCAGGCGGGTCTGGACGAAGGTGAAGCCGCCGAGCCAGGCCATGTCCAGGCGGTCGGCCGCCAGGGATTCGACCACCGCGGCGTAATCGGCCACGGGCACGAACTCGACTTTCATGCCCAGCTCTTTTTCGAGGTAGGCGCCGAGGGGCTTGAACTTGCGCAGCAGTTCGGTGGGGGCTTCGTCGGGAATGGCCGAGACCTTGAGGACTTCGGCGGCCTGGGAAACAACGGCGGAAACGGACAGCGCGAGGCCGGCCACGAGGGCGAGAGAGCGTTTGAACATGGGATTCTCCGGTTCAATAGCGGAAAAGGCAGGCGGATTATAGTGATCGGGCCGTTACTTGGTAGCTTCACGTGGCGGATCAGGCAGTTAAGATGTGCGTTTCGCCAATTGCCCGGAGTTCTGGCATGACCGATTCCCTGCCCTCTATAGCCTTCGCCGGCATCGGCCTGATGGGCCTGCCCATGACCCGCCGCCTGCTGGCCGCCGGCTTTCCGCTGACCGTGTGGAACCGCTCCCCGGAGAAGTGCGCGCCCCTGCTGGAGCAGGGCGCACGCCGGGTGAAGACGCCGGCCGAACTGTGCGCCGAGGCGGACATCGTCATGCTCTGCCTGGCCGATACCCGCGTGGTGCGCAAGGTGGTGTTCGGCGAGGGCGGCATAGTCGAGGGTGCGAAGCCCGGCCAGTTGCTGGTGGACTTCTCCAGCCTGGAACCGGCCGCCACCCGCGAGATGGCCGCGGAGCTGGAAGCACGCACCGGCATGCGCTGGATGGACGCGCCGGTGTCCGGCGGCACCCTCGGCGCCGAAGCGGGCACCCTGGCGATCATGGCCGGCGGTCATGAGGACGACGTGGAGCGGGCCCGGCCGATTCTCGCCCATCTGGGCCAACGCCTGACCCGCATGGGCGGGGTGGGCGCCGGCCAGGTGACCAAGGTGTGCAACCAGATGATCGTCGCCTGCAATGCCCTGGTGATCGCCGAAGTGGTGGCCCTGGCGGAGAAGGCCGGGGTGGACGCCAGCCTGATCGCTCCGGCCCTGGCCGGCGGCTTCGCCGACTCCAAGCCGCTGCAGATCCTCGGCCCACAGATGGCCGAGAGCCGTTTCGAACCCATCAAATGGCATGTGCGCACCCTGCTCAAGGACCTGGACACCGCTGTGCGCCTGTCCCGCGAGCATGATTCCGCCACACCGCTCAGCGCCCTGGCGGCGCAACTGATGCGTTTGCACGGTAGCCAGGGCAACCTGGAGCGTGATCCGGCTACGCTGGTGGAAATGTACCGGGAGAATCACTGATGAAGATCGCCGCCAACCTGTCTCTGCTGTTCACCGACCGCCCGCTGATCGAGCGGGTCATCGCCGCCCGTGTCGCCGGCTTCGACGGTGTGGAAGTGCAGTTTCCCTATGAGTTGCCGGCGATCCGCATGAAGGAAGTGCTGGAGGCCGCCGGCCTGCCGCTGATCCTGTTCAACCTTCCGGCTGGCGACCTGATGGAAGGCGGCCCGGGGCTTGCCGCGGTGCCGGAGCGCCAGGAGCAGTTCGACGATGCCCTGGAGCAGGCGCTCGCCTATGCCGCCATGACCCGGCCGCGCTTCGTCAACGTACTGGCCGGACGCAAGGCCGAAGGCGTCAGCCGCGAGCGTGCCCTGGCCTGTCTGGCGGCCAACCTGCGCAAGACTGCCGAGGCCTTCGCCGTGCTGCGCATCGGCGTGGTCTGCGAGGCGATCAACCCGCTGGACATGCCGGGCTTCCTGATCAACACCCCGGAGCAGCTGGACGAACTGTTGCGCGATGTCGACCATCCCAACCTCAGCGCCCAGTACGACCTTTATCATATGGCCCGCCAGGGCGTGGACGCGGCGGCGGGCATTCGCCTGCTGGCGGGACGCATCGGCCATGTGCAGTTTGCCGATTGCCCCGGGCGCGGCGAACCGGGCACCGGCAGCACCGACTTCGGTCCGGCCCTGCACGCCCTCCAGGAGGACGACTATCCCGGCTGGCTGGGCGCCGAGTACAAGCCCAGTGGTGTGACCGCCGATACCCTCGGCTGGCTGCCGGAGTGGAAGGCCAGGCTGGCCTGAGCCGACGAATATGAACCTTGTAGGGGCGAATTCATTCGCCAAGGGTCGCGTAGCGGCCCCGATGGATTCCCGGGGCAGGCCGCTGGCCTGCTTGGCGAATGAATTCGCCCCTACAGGAAAGCAAATCGCTTCTTTGTAGAGAGAACCCCATGACCGACCCCATCCGCCTCACCCAGTACAGCCACGGCGCTGGCTGTGGCTGCAAGATCTCCCCCAAGGTGCTGGAGGTGATTCTCGCCGGCAGCGGCGCGCAGAACCTCGACCCGAAACTCTGGGTGGGCAACGCCTCCAAGGATGACGCGGCGGTCTACGCCCTGGACGAAGAGCGTGGCGTGGTGTCCACCACCGATTTCTTCATGCCGATCGTCGACGATCCCTATGACTTCGGCCGCATCGCCGCCACCAACGCCATCAGCGACATCTACGCCATGGGGGGCGACCCGCTGATGGCCATCGCCATCCTCGGCTGGCCGGTGAACCTGCTGCCGCCGGAGGTGGCCCGCGAAGTGGTGCGTGGCGGCCGCTCCGTGTGCGACGAGGCGGGCATTCCCCTGGCCGGCGGGCACTCCATCGACGCGCCCGAGCCGATCTTCGGCCTGGCGGTCACCGGCGTGGTCGACAAGCGCAACATGAAGCGCAACGACACCGCCACCGCCGGCTGCAAGCTTTACCTGACCAAGCCGCTGGGCATCGGCATCCTCACCACCGCCGAGAAGAAGGGCATATTGCGTGAGGCCGATGTGGGCCTGGCGCGGGACTGGATGTGCACCCTGAACAAACCCGGCAGCCGCTTTGGCAAGCTGGCGGGGGTCAAGGCCATGACCGACGTAACCGGCTTCGGCCTGCTTGGCCACCTGGTGGAAATGGCCGACGGCAGCGGCCTGACCGCGCATATCGACTACGCCAAGGTGCCCAGCCTGCCGGGTGTGGAGTACTACCTGGAGCAGGGCTGCGTGCCCGGGGGCACCCTGCGCAACTTTGACAGCTACGGCGATCGCCTGGCGCCGCTGGCGGAGGTGCAGCGGCTGCTGCTCTGCGACCCGCAGACCAGCGGTGGCCTGTTGGTGGCGGTGACCCCGGAAGGGGAGGCGGAATTCCTCGCGGTGGCCGAGGAGTTCGACCTGCAACTCGCCCCCATCGGCCAGCTGCACGAGCGACAGAGCCTCGCGGTCGAGGTGTTCTGATGCGCCCGGATACCTCGAATTACCGCGAAATCTTCCTCAACGACCTGCCGATGATGGATGCCCGTGCCCCGGTGGAGTTCGACAAGGGCGCCTTTCCCCATACCGTCAACCTGCCGCTGATGAGCGATATCGAGCGGCAGAAGGTCGGTACCTGCTACAAGCAGCAGGGCCAGCATGCCGCCATCGACCTCGGTCACCAGTTGGTCAGTGGCGCCATCAAGGCGGAACGGATCGAGGCCTGGGCGGCTTTCGCCCGCGCCAACCCCGATGGCTACCTCTACTGCTTCCGTGGCGGCCTGCGTTCGCAACTGGTCCAGCAGTGGCTGAAGCACGAGGCCGGCATCGATTACCCTCGGGTGACAGGCGGCTACAAGGCGATGCGGACCTTCCTCCTGGAAACCACCCAGGACGCCGTGGCCCGGTGTGACTTCGTGCTGGTGGGCGGTCTTACCGGCACCGGCAAGACCGAGGTGATCGCGCAACTGGCCAACAGCCTGGACCTGGAAGGCCATGCCAACCATCGTGGCTCCAGCTTCGGCAAGCGCGCCACGCCGCAGCCGGCGCAGATCGACTTCGAGAACGCGCTTGCCATCGACATCCTGAAAAAGCGCGCCGCCGGCCATCACCAGTTCGTGCTGGAGGACGAGGGCCGTATCGTCGGCAGCTGCTCGGTGCCGCTCGAGCTTTACCACGGCATGCAGGAGTACCCGCTGGTCTGGCTCGATGACAGTTTCGAGGACCGCGTGGAGCGCATCCTGCGCGACTACGTGACCAACCTCTGTGCCGAGTTCATCGCCACCCACGGCGACGAGCATGGCTTCCCGCGCTTCGCCGAGCGCCTGCGCCAGAGCCTGGACAACATCGTCCGGCGCCTGGGCGGCGAGCGCCACCAGCGCATGGCGGAACTGATGGACCAGGCCCTGGCCGAGCAGGAGGCCACCGGCAAGGTGGACCTGCACCGGGGCTGGATCGAAGGGCTGCTGCGCGAGTACTACGACCCGATGTATGCCTACCAGCGGGAGAGCAAGGCATCGCGTATCGAGTTCGCCGGGGAGCAGGCGGCGGTGCTGGAGTATCTGCGGCAGCGGTAGCGGGCGGGGGCAGCTCCCATGCCGCGCTCAACCGCGGAATCAGCCCCTGCTCCTCGCTCAAGCCAGACATCCTGCCCAAGTTCGAATGAATTCATCCCTCAAGCCGGATTCGAGTCCACCGGCCGAAACGGCAGCACATTGCTGCCGCACATCCCATGGGGATGGCGCATGAACTCGGCGATTGCCGCCAGCGGCTGGGGCTTGCTGAGCAGGTAGCCCTGGATGTAGTCGCAATTGTGGCTGCGCAGGAAGTCCAGCTGCTCGCGGGTCTCCACCCCTTCGGCCACGACCTGCAGGTGCAGGGTGTGGGCCATGCCGACGATGGCCTGGACGATTTCCATGTCGGCGTGGCTGCCGGGAATGTCCATGACGAAGGAACGGTCGATCTTCAGGGTGTCCAGGGGCAGGCGCTTCAAGTAGGTCAGGGATGAATAGCCGGTGCCGAAGTCGTCGATGGACACGCTCACCCCCAGGCTGCGGATGCGTTCCAGCAGGCGCAGGGCCTGGTTGACGTTGCTCATCAGGGCATTCTCGGTGACTTCCAGCTCCAGGTATTGCGGGCGCAGGCCGGTCTCGCGCAGCGTGCGCTGCACCTCGTCCGCCAGCTCCTCGCGGCTGAGGTTGAGCGCCGAGCAGTTCACTGCCACGCGCAGGTCGTGGAAGCCCTGGGCGGCAAGAATCACCAGGTCGCGGCAGGCGCGGCGCAGTACCCAGGCATCCAGTTCGGCGATGAAGCCATTGGCCTCGGCGACGCCGATGAAGCCGTCCGGCATCAGCAGGCCCAGTTGCGGGTGCTGCCAGCGCACCAGGGCTTCCAGCTTGGTGACCTGGCCGCGGTGCAGGTCGAGGATGGGCTGGTAGCAGAGGAACAGGCCTTCGTCCCGGATCAGCGCCAGGCGCAATTCTTCCTCCAGTTGCAGCTCGAAGGTGGCCTTGTTCCTCAGGTGGCTGCTGAAGAAATGCAGGTTGTTGCGTCCGCTGCTCTTGGCCTGGTAGAGCGCCAGGTCCGCATGCTTGAGCAGTTCCTCGCAGGTGTCGCCGTCGTCCGGGTAGAGGCTGATGCCGATGCTGGTGGTCATGGTGACGCGGCGACCGGCCAGGGTGATCGGCTCCTTCATGCGCTGCATGATTCGCTGCGAAAGCGTCTTGGCCTCCGTCGGATCACCCAGGCTGGCGAGTACGCAGAACTCATCGCCCCCCAGGCGCGCGATCACATCCTCGCGGCGCAGCACGCTGCGCACCCGTTCGGCGACGACCTTGAGCAGCTCGTCGCCGGCATCGTGGCCGAGGCTGTCGTTGACGCGCTTGAAATGGTCGATGTCGAGGAACATTACCGCCAGTGACTGCTTCAGATGCCGGTGACCCTGCAGCTTCTCGGCGAAGCTTTCGTTGAAGGCGCGGCGGTTGGGCAGGTTGGTGAGGGCATCGTAGTGGGCGACGTTCTGCAGCTTCACCTTCACCTGTTCCAGTTCCCGCAGCAGGTTGTTCACGTGGAGCAGGTCGAGCTCCTTGCGCTGCAGCTTCTTGTCGGCCCAGGCGACGCCCAGGGCGCAGAGCAGCACCATGCCGGCGATCAGCCCGAGGCTGAGGCCAAGCTGCAGGGCGTTGTCAGCGTGATGCAGATGCAGCTCGGTACCGGCGGGTACCGTCAGCTGGAGCGCCAGCATGCCGGTGAAGTGCATGCTGCAGATGGCCCCGCCCATGGCCAGGCTGGCGGGAATCTTCAGCAGATGGTGGCCGTCGCTGCGTTCGCGGAAGAAGGTCGACAGGAGCATGGCCGCCAGGCTGGCGGCAATGGCGACGCCGACCGAAATGGCCACCATGCCCGGATGGTAGTACTGGGTCGCCACGGAACGGATGGCGGCCATGCCGCAGTAGTGCATGAGGGCGATGCCCAGGCCCACGGCCAGGGCCGCCGCCATGTAGTGGCGCGGCTCGAAGCTCTGCCGGCCCAGGGTGTACATCCCCACCAGCGAGGCAGAGACCACGATCAGCAGGGACAGGGCGGTGGTGGGGATGTCGTACTCGATGGAGATTGGCACTTCGAAGGCCAGCATGGCGATGAAATGCATCGCCCAGATGCCGCCGCCCAGACAGCAGGCGCCCAACCAGCACCAGCGTCGTCGGGTTTCCGCCTGCTGGGCATGGGTCACCCGTTCGGCCATGGCGAAGGCGCAGTAGCCGGCTCCCGAGGCGACCAGGAAGGCCAGAAGCACCAGCCAGCTGTTATGGGTACAGGCCAAAAGCACCTGGCCATCTTCGGGAAGCTCAGTACCGAAACGCAGGCCCAGCCAGTCCATAGGGGAGTTCCCATGCAAGGGGTTCGACTTCGGGAAGGAGGTTGCTGGCACAATGCGATCAGTATAGCCGGCCCAGGCTGTACTTCTAGGACGATCGTGCCTGGATGCTGGGCGGTCCGCCGGGAAGGACAGCCGGCATGGGCGGGGGCGGGGCGGTGCAGCATCGGGTTACATAAATGCCACGAATTGTCGCAGACAGTTTCCGGCCGAACGCTCTAGATTGCAGCATCGAGCCCGGCTTGCGGTTACCCGGGCGCCTGACAACAACAACGAGACCGACTCATGCAGCAATCTCCTCAAGCGGCCAATGCCTGGCGCGTGCTCTTCCTGCTGTTCCTGGCCAACCTGTTCAACTTCTTCGACCGGACCATCCCGGCCATCATTATCGAGCCGGTGCGCCACGAATGGAGCCTGAGCGACTTCCAGCTCGGCCTGATCGGTACGGCCTTCACCCTGGTCTATGCCATCGCCGGTGTGCCGCTGGGGCGCATGGCCGACACCGGGGCGCGCAGGAAGATCATGGGCTGGGGCCTGGCGGTGTGGAGCGGACTGACCGCGGTGAACGGCCTGGCCTGGAACTTCTGGAGCTTCCTGCTGGTGCGCATGGGCGTCGGAATCGGCGAAGCCAGCTATGCGCCGGCCGCCAACTCGCTGATCGGTGATCTCTTCCCCGCCCACAAGCGCGCCCGCGCCATGGGCATCTTCATGCTCGGCCTGCCGCTGGGCCTGGTGCTGGCCTTCTTCACCATCGGCGCCATGGTCAAGGCCTTCGACAGCTGGCGCGCGCCCTTCTTCATCGCTGCCGTGCCGGGGGTGATCCTGGCGATCTTCATGTTCTTCATCAAGGAACCGGCCCGCGGCGCCGCCGAATCCGTGCAGGTGGTCGCCAGGCCGCTGGACAAGCCGCTGCGCCGGGTGCTGGCGATCCGCACCTTCTGGTGGCTGACCCTGGCGGGCCTGACCTACAACTTCGCCACCTATGCCACCAACTCCTTCATGGTGCCGATGCTGCAGCGCTACTTCCTGATGCCCCTGGAACAGGCGGCCATCGCCACCGGCATTATCACCGGCCTCACCGGGCTGGTGGGCCTGACCCTGGGCGGCTGGGTGGCCGACAAGGTGCACCAGAGATCCGAGCGCGGCCGGCTGATGCTGGCCGCGTTCAGCATGGCGGTGGCAGCGGCCTGCACCGGCTACGCGTTGCTGGCCGGGCGGATCGAGATCGGTCTGTTCGTCGGCGTGTTCAGCCTGGGCTGGCTGTTCGCCTACAACTTCTACACCTGCGTCTATACCGCCATCCAGGATGTGGTGGAGCCACGCTTGCGGGCCACCGCCATGGCGCTGTTCTTCGCCGGCCTCTACCTGCTGGGCGGCGGCCTCGGCCCGGTGGTGGTGGGGCTGCTGTCGGACCATTTCTCCCAGGCGGCGATGGTCGCGGCAGGCGCCAGCGAAATGAACGAGACCTTCAAGGCAGTGGGGCTGCACAACGCGCTTTACCTGGTGCCGGCGGCGCTGACCCTGACCATGCTGGCGCTGTTCCAGGCTGCGCGCTGCTTCGTGCGCGACGCCAGCAACATGCGCCAGGGGATGGTGGCAGCCGCTGCCTGACCATTCGCCGAATGCAAGAAGGCCGGCAAATGCGGGCCTTGTTGTTTGCGGTGGATGGGGAACCTACCCTCACTTCCAGGCCGTAGGTTGGTGCCGAGCGAAGCGAGGCCCAACGTTCTGGTGGGGACCGCTGCGTTGGGCTTCGCGGGCTCAGCCCAACCTACTTGGCTATGTACCGAATTGCCTTACCCCGCGACCAGCACCCGGATCGATTCCAGCCGCAGCGCCGCCTTGTCCAGCAGTTGCAGGCCTTCGTCACGCTGGTGACGCACGGCTTCCAGCTCGCTGTCGCGCACGTTGGGGTTGGCTGCCTGGAGCGCGGTGAGGCGCGCCAGTTCCTCGTCCAGTTCGGCCTTCAGGCGGCGCTGGGCCTCGGCCACGCGCTCGGCATGGCGCGGGGCGACTTTGGCTTCGGCGGCGTTGATCTGCGCGGCGAGCACGTCGCGTTGGGCCTGGACGAACTTGTTGGCACTGCCGCGGGGCACGCTTTCCAGCTGGTCGTTGAGGGTGTCGAAGGCCACCTTGGGCGCCAGGTCGTTGCCGTTGGCGTCCAGCAGGCTGCGCAGGGCTTTGGGCGGCAGGAAGCGGCTGAGCTGCAGGGCGCGCGGCGCCACCACTTCGCTGACATAGAGCAGCTCGAGCAGGACGGTGCCGGGCTTGAGCGCCTTGTTCTTGATCAGCGCCACGGCGGTATTGCCCATGGAACCGGAGAGCACCAGGTCCATGCCGCCCTGCACCATGGGGTGTTCCCAGGTGAGGAATTGCATGTCCTCGCGGGACAGGGCCTGGTTGCGGTCGTAGGTGACGGTCACACCCTCGTCGTCGCCCAGCGGGAAGCCGGCGTCGAGCATCTTCTCGCCGGGCTTGAGCACCAGGGCGTTCTCGGAGTGGTCCTCACTGTCGATGCCGAAGGCTTCGAACAGCGACTCCATATAAATAGGCAGGGCGAACTGATCGTCCTGCTCGAAGATCTCTTCCACCAGTCGCTCGCCTTCGCCGGCACCGCCGGAGTTGAGTTCAAGCAGGCGGTCGCGGCCATTGTGCATCTCACCTTCCAGGCGCTTGCGTTCGGCCTCGGCTTCGTTCACCAGGGCCTCCCAGGCCTTGTCGTCGCCGTCCTCGAGCATGGGTAGCAGGCGCGGGCCGAACTGGTACTGGAGGGCGTTGCCGGTGGGGCAGGTGGCGAGGAAGGCGTTCAGTGCCTGGTGGTACCACTGGAACAGGCGCTCCTGCGGGCTGGTTTCCAGGTAGGGCACATGCAGCTGGATGGTGTGCTTCTGGCCGATCCGGTCGAGGCGGCCGATGCGCTGCTCCAGCAGGTCCGGGTGGGACGGCAGGTCGAACAGCACCAGGTGGTGGGCGAACTGGAAGTTGCGGCCTTCCGAGCCGATTTCCGAGCAGATCAGCACCTGGGCACCGAACTCCTCATCCGCGAAGTAGGCGGCGGCGCGGTCGCGCTCGAGGATGCTCATGCCTTCGTGGAACACGGTGGCGGGGATGCCGGAGCGCACGCGCAGGGCGTCTTCCAGGTCGAGGGCGGTCTCGGCGTGGGCGCAGATCACCAGCACCTTGAACTTCTTGAGCATCTTCAGGGTGTCGATCAGCCACTCGACGCGCGGGTCGAAGCGCCACCAGCGCTCGGCTTCGTCGCTGCCGTCCTGCTGGTGCTGGAAGCTGACTTCCGGATAGAGGTCCGGATGCTCGCCGATGGGCAGCTCCATGTACTCCACCGGGTTGGGCAGCGGATAGGGGTGCAGCTGGCGCTCAGGGAAACCCTGCACGGCGGCGCGGGTGTTGCGGAACAGCACGCGGCCGGTGCCATGACGGTCCAGCAGTTCGCGCACCAGGCGCGGCGAGGCCTCTTCGTCGCCGGCGGCCAGGGCCTGGAGCAGGCCTTCGCCTTCCTCGCCGAGGAAGCCCTTGATGGTGGCTTCGGCCTTGGCGCTCAGGCGGCCATGTTCGAGCAGTTCCTGCACGGCTTCGGCCACCGGGCGGTAGTTGGCGCTTTCGGCGCGGAAGGCATCCAGGTCGTGGAAACGGCTCGGGTCCAGCAGGCGCAGGCGCGCGAAGTGGCTTTCCTGGCCGAGCTGTTCCGGGGTCGCGGTGAGCAGCAGCACGCCGGGGATGACCTCGGCCAACTGCTCCACCAGGCGGTATTCGGCACTGGGCTGCTCCGGGTGCCAGACCAGGTGGTGGGCTTCGTCCACCACCAAGAGGTCCCAGCCGGCGGCGAAGGCGGCGTCCTGGGCGCGCTCGCTCTCTTTCAGCCATTCCAGGGATACCAGGGCCAACTGGCTGTCCTCGAATGGGTTGCTGGCGTCGCTCTCGGCGAAACGCTCGGCATCGAACAGGGTCACCTGCAGGTTGAAGCGGCGGCGCATTTCCACCAGCCACTGGTGCTGGAGGTTTTCCGGCACCAGGATCAGCACCCGGTTGGCGCGGCCGGATATCAGCTGGCGGTGGATCACCAGACCCGCTTCGATGGTCTTGCCCAGGCCCACTTCGTCGGCCAGCAGGACGCGCGGCGCAACGCGGTCGGCCACTTCACGGGCGATGTGCAGCTGGTGGGCGATGGGCTGGGCGCGGGCGCCGGACAGGCCCCAGAGCGATGATTGCAGCTGGCGCGAGCGGTGCTCCAGGCTGTGGTAGCGCAAGGCGAACCACTTGTGCGGGTCGATCTGCCCGGCGAACAGGCGATCGTTGGCCAGGCGGAATTGGATGAAGTTGTTCAGCTGGGTTTCCGGCAGGATGCGGGGTTCGTTCTGCGCGGTGATGCCGTGGTAGACCAGCAGGCCGTCGATGTCCTCCACTTCCTGGACATTGAGCTTCCAGCCGTCGAAGTGGGTGATCTCATCGCCCGGGGCGAAGCGAACGCGGGTGAGCGGCGCATTGCGCAGCGCGTACTGGCGGGTCTCGCCAGTGGCCGGGTAGAGCACGGTGAGCAGGCGGCCATCCGATGTCAGGATGGTTCCGAGCCCCAGCTCCGCTTCGCTGTCACTGATCCAGCGTTGCCCCGGTTGATACTGCTGCGCCATGCGTGTCTCCCTGTGGTGAAAAAAGCCGGCTATGTTAACGGAACCCAGGGCGCAGGGCGACGCCGACAGCCGGCCATATGTCCGCAAAAGTGTAGCGAGCACCTATAAAGAAGCGCCCGCGACGGCCGACAGACTGACCAAAGGAGGGCCCTCCCATGCTGCCGCCCATTCCCCAGAGCCTGGTCCCGGTCGCCGCCCAGCAGGACGCGGTCAAGCCGCGCCCGGATATCCCGCCGGTCACGCCCCTGCAGGACAGCGCGCGGGAGGGCGCCGTCGACCTGGACAGGCGTCACCCGCAGGAGACCGAGGAGCTGCTCCGTGAAGAGCAGCGGCGGCGCCAGCGGCGAGGCTATACGCCGCAGGAACTGGCGACCGGGGAAGTGGCCGCGGAGGACCAGGCCGAACTCAGCGAGCTGCCGCGGCAGGGGCTGTGGGTGGATGTGGAAGTCTGAGGCGCGCAGAATGGGCCATCTCCTTCCCTGAAGCCGACGCTGGTGGACCTGTTCGACGATATCCCCTTGCAGCTGCCGGACGCCGAATTGCGCTACGAGCCGCACTTCCTTGCCCCCGTGGAGGCCAGCGACTGGCTGGCGCGCCTGGTGGCCGAAACGCCCTGGGAGCAGCCAGAGGTCTATCTGCACGGCCGGTATTATCCGGTGCCGCGGCTGGTGGCCTGGTATGGCGACCCGGAGGCGAGCTACCGCTATTCCGGGCTGACCCATGAACCCTTGCCCTGGACGCCGCTGCTGGCGGAGATTCGCGCGCGAGTGGAAGGTGCGGTGGGGCAGACGCTCAATGGCGTGCTGCTCAACTATTACCGCGACGGCCAGGACTCCATGGGCTGGCACAGCGACGACGAGCCCGAACTGGGCCGTAATCCGCTGGTGGCGTCCCTCAATCTGGGCGGCACCCGCCGCTTCGACCTGCGCCGCAAGGGCGGCAATCGCATCGAGCATTCACTGGAACTGGGCCATGGCGCGCTACTGGTCATGAGCGGGCCGACGCAGCATCATTGGCAGCACCAGGTGGCGAAGACGCGAACCCCTTGCGCCCCCCGGCTCAATCTCACCTTCCGCTGGATCCGCTGATGAGCAATGACGAAAACCTGATCGACTTCGGCGCCGAGCGCGAAAAACGCATCCACGACGTCCACGAAAAACGCCTGAACGACATGCGCAAGGCTTTCGAACAGGCCATGCCCCTGCCCAAGGGCAAGAAGGGCGGCAAGAAACCGAAGAAACGCTGAGCCCTCACTCGGCCTTTCCCGTAGGGTGGACCACGCTTCATCGGTCCACCGTCGGAGTTCATTCAGGCACCGTTGGTGAATCGCAAAGCGCTATCCCCCGACGCCTGCCTGTAGGAGCGAATTCATTCGCGAATGAATTCGCTCCTACAAAGTACCTCTTCCCTGTGCCCCGACCCTCCGAAAATTGACCTGGATCAGTATCCCGCGAGCCTTGCCTCGGGCCGTCTGCAGCTGTTGATCCAGATCAATTTTCCATCCCCGCCTCGGAGGTACCTTGAACCCATCGAAGCAACAACGCCAAACGCAGGAGGCAGATCATGTTCGTCGATACAGTGGTTCTCGCCGGTATAGGCACCGTCGGACTCATGGTCGCCTTCTTCGCAGGCGTCGGTTACTTCATCTGGAAGGACTCGCACAAACGCAAGCCGCGTTGAGTCATCCGGGTTTACAGGCACGCAAGGCACCTCGGGCGACTTCGGTCGCCCATTTTTTTGTTCCCGCTTTTCTTCCATCGCGGCCCGCGCCAGACTGGCGCAATGCCGATCCAGACCCTCTCCCGCCTCAATGAAATCGACCCGCAGCAATGGGATGCCCTGCTGCCGGACGACCAACCCTTCCTGCGCCATGCCTTTCTCGCCACCCTGGAAGACAGCGGCAGCGTGGGTGGTCGCAGTGGCTGGCAGCCGGCGCACCACCTCCTGCGCGGGGAGGGGGGCGAGCTGCGCGCTGCGCTGCCCGCCTACCTGAAGAGTCATTCCTACGGCGAGTACGTGTTCGATTGGGCCTGGGCCGATGCCTGTCAGCGCGCCGGCATCCGCTACTATCCCAAGCTGCTGGCGGCGGTGCCTTTCACCCCGGTGGGCGGCGCGCGGTTGCTGGCGGTGGATGACGCGGCGGCCGGCGAACTGCTCGACGCCGTGGTGGCCGATGTGGCCACCGATGACCTGTCCGGGCTGCATATCAATTTCACCGATGCCTTCGCTGACCATCACCTGCGCGGCCGCGCGGGTTGGCTCGAGCGCCTGGGTTGCCAGTTTCACTGGCGCAATCACGGCTATCGGGACTTCCAGGATTTCCTCGATGCGCTGAGTTCGCGCAAGCGCAAGCAGATCCGCAAGGAGCGCGAGCAGGTGCTGGGGCAGGGGATCGATTTCCAGTGGCGCCGGGGCCATGAACTGGACGAGGCGGACTGGGATTTCGTCTACGCCTGCTATGCCAATACGTACCGGGTGCGGGGACAGGCGCCTTATCTGACGCGGACCTTTTTCAGCCTGCTGGCGCAACGGATGCCGAACGCCATTCGCGTGGTGCTGGCGCTGCAAGCGGGCCGGCCGGTGGCCATGGCCTACTCGCTGGAGGGGGGCGATACGCTATACGGCCGCTATTGGGGCTGCCTGGCGGAGTTCGACCGCCTGCATTTCGAAACCTGCTTCTACCAGGGCATCGACCAGGCCATTGCCGCCGGGCTTCAGCGTTTCGACGCGGGCGCCCAGGGCGAGCACAAGTTGATTCGTGGATTCGAGCCGGTGATCACCCGCTCCTGGCACTGGCTCGTCCACCCCGGCTTGCGTGAAGCCGTGGACGATTTCCTGGTGCAGGAGCGGGGAGGGGTGCTGGCCTACGCCGAAGAGGCGCGAGGCCTGCTGCCGTATCGGCGCGATTGATCAGCCGATCTGGCTTTCAGCGGTGACGTCGGTCTCGCTGTCGGCGGCGACGTCGATCTGGCTGACGAGGGTGCCGTCAGCGGTGGTGCCGCCCCACTCGAGGAAGCGCAGCTTGTGCACTTCGCCCTCGCTGTCTTCATAGACCAGGGTGACCGGCACTACGCCTGTCTTCTGGGAGGTGTCGGTGCGGTGCAGCACCTTCTGGATGTCGACTTCCATTCCGTAGTGATAGTCCACGGGCTGCAGGGCGGCACCGTGGTTCTGATTCTGAATGCCGTCCTGGGCGAATACGCTGGGCGCGAGGCTGGAGAGCAGGGCGCTGACAACCGAGGCCATTTTCATAAGGCTTGTATTCCTCTGTTGGGTTTCGCTTACGAGGGACTCCATCTGACCCGTTGAACGTTTTTAGTTCAACCACCCGCTTCGGTGATCCTCGTTTTGAACGTTTTTTAACCACTCGCAATCGCCCGTGCTTGAGGTGTTGCGACCGTTTGTCGCAGCGTGTGACTTTTTTTCGTTTCTGGGCTGTCTGGGCGTTAATTCCACCCCGACTTAACCGTTTATCTGGTGATTTCACCTGGGTAAGGTGCACCGCGCATTCGAGGTCACGAGGGCGTGGTGCGCAGGGCGCACCCTACCGTCTGTCAGGTGCCGTACAGGTCAGCTGTTGCTGGTGTGGTTGCCCCACTCGAGGAAACGGACTTTGTGCAGCTCGCCCTTGCTGTCCTCATAGACCATGGTGACCGGCACCACGCCGGTGCGTTGGGAGGCGTCGGTGCGGTACAGGACGCGCTGAACGTCCAGTTCCATGCCGTAGTGGTAATCGACTGTGGGGATGCCCGCGCCCGGTTCCCGCTGGAAGTCCTGGGCGAACACGCTGGGGGCGAGGCTGGCAAGTACGGCGCTGACGGCGGATGCGATCTTCATGGGCTGATCCTCTCTTGGGTCCGTTGTCGGTTCCGGGCGGAACCGGATAGGGGTTCCATATGACCAGCCGCGGGCGTCCCGCAGAAATCATTGCGCCTTGTAGTGGAGATCAGCCGTGTCGATAGCGGGGCGCCAGCACGCCTTATTCCACGCCGACGAAACCACCGGTCTGGTGCTGCCAGAGGCGTGCATAGAGGCCGCCGTGTTCCAGCAGTTCGGCATGGCTGCCGCTCTCCACGACCCGGCCCCTGTCCAGCACTACCAGGCGGTCCATGCGGGCGATGGTGGACAGGCGGTGGGCGATGGCGATCACCGTCTTGCCGTGCATCAGGGTTTCCAGGCTTTCCTGGATGGCCGCTTCCACTTCCGAGTCCAACGCCGAGGTGGCTTCGTCC
The DNA here is from genome assembly GCF_049334135.1 of Metapseudomonas cellulosilytica. Lineage (NCBI taxonomy): Bacteria > Pseudomonadati > Pseudomonadota > Gammaproteobacteria > Pseudomonadales > Pseudomonadaceae > Metapseudomonas > Metapseudomonas cellulosilytica. The sequence goes on from NZ_JBHZGN010000003.1 coordinate 324,185, forward strand.
AGGATCAGGATGGGCGCGTCCTTGAGCAGCACGCGGGCGATGGCGATGCGTTGGCGCTGGCCGCCGGAGAGTTTCACCCCGCGTTCGCCGACGTGGGCGTCGAATCCGCGGCGCCCGGCCGCGTCGGAAAGCAGCGGCACGAATTCGTCGGCACGGGCCTTGCGCACCGCCTCGCGCAATTCGGCGTCGTTGGCACCGGGGCGGCCGTAGAGCAGGTTGTCGCGGATGGAGCGGTGCAGCAGCGAGGTGTCCTGGGTGACCATGCCGATCTGCGCGCGCAGGCTTTCCTGGGTCACCTGGGCGATGTCCTGGCCGTCGATTAGGATGCGGCCGCCTTCGAGGTCGTAGAGCCGCAACAGCAGGTTGACCAGGGTCGACTTGCCGGCGCCCGAGGGCCCCACCAGGCCGATCTTCTCGCCGGGTCGCACGCGCAGGTCGAGGTCCTGGATCACGCTGCTGCCCTTGCCGTAGTGGAAGGCGACGTGCTCGAAGCGCACCTCGCCCTGGCGGACCGCCAGCGGCGTGGCATCCGGGCGATCGATCACCAGGCGCGGCACCGAGATGGTCTGCATGCCGTCCTGCACCTGGCCGATGTTGTCGAAGATGCCGGTGACCACCCACATGATCCAGCCGGACATATTGATGATGCGGATCACCAGCCCGGTGGCCAGGGCAATGGCGCCGACGCTGATCAACCCCTGGTTCCACAGCCACAGGGCCAGGCCGCAGGTGGTGACGATCAGCAGGCCGCTCATGCCGGTGATGACGGTGTCCATGCTGGTGATCACCCGCGCCATCGCCTGAGTCTTGCGGGTCTGCTCGTCGATAGCTTCGCGGGCGTAGTCCTCTTCCTTGCGGGTGTGGGCGAAGAGCTTGAGGGTGGCGATGTTGGTGTAGCCGTCGACGATGCGCCCCATCAGTCGCGAACGCGCGTCCGAGGATTCCACCGAGCGCTGCTTGACCCGGGGGACGAAGTAGAAGATCGCGCCAATGTAGCCGGCGATCCAGATCGCCAGGGGCAGCATCAGGCGCCAGTCGGCCTCGGCGAACAGCACCAGGGAACTGACGGCGTAGACGAGCACGTGCCAGAGGGCGTCCACCGCCTGCACCGCGGAGTCGCGCAGGGAGTTGCCGGTCTGCATGATGCGCTGGGCGATACGCCCGGCGAAGTCGTTCTGGAAGAAGCCCAGGCTCTGCTTGAGCACGTAGCGGTGGTTCTGCCAGCGGATCAGGTTGGTCAGGCTGGGATTGATGGCTTGGTGCACCAGTAGGTCGTGCAGCCAGTTGAACAGCGGCCGCAGGATCAGGGCGACCACCGCCATCCACAGCAGCTCGGGACCGTGCCGGGCGAAGAGTTCTCCGCCGGGGGTGGCCTGGACCAGGTCGACGATGCGGCCGAGGAAGCTGAACAGCGCCACTTCGATCAGGGCCACGATCAGGCCCACCAGCAGCAGGGCGCCGAAGACCGGCCAGACCTGGCGCAGGTAGTAGACGTAGAAGCGCAGCACGCTGCGCGGGGGCATTTCGTCTGGCGCCTGGCGGAACACATCGATCAGGCGCTCGAAGCGTTGGAAGAGCATGGCGAGTCCATCCGAAGAGGAGCGTCGGCCCGGGCATCCTGCCCGGGCCGAGGGGGTTATAGCCGCTTGGCGGAAAGAATCACCACCGGCTGCAGCGGAACATTCTGGTACATGCCGCGATTGCCGGTGGGCACGCTGGCGATCTGGTCGACCACGTCCATGCCGCGCACCACCTTGCCGAACACCGCGTAGCCGAAGTCGCGGCTGCCGTGGTCGAGGAAGTCGTTGTCCTTGTGGTTGATGAAGAACTGGCTGGTGGCCGAATTGACTGCCTGGGTGCGGGCCATGGCCAGGGTGCCGCGGACATTGCGCAGACCGTTGTCGGCTTCGTTCTTGATCGGCTCGTGGGTGTCCTTCTGGTTGAGCTCGGCATCGAAACCGCCGCCCTGGATCATGAACCCGGGGATGACGCGGTGGAACACGGTGCCGTTGTAGAAGCCGGCATCCACGTAGTCCAGGAAGTTCTTCACGCTCACCGGAGCCTTGTCCGCGTCCAGTTCCACCTCGATTTCCCCGGCGCTGGTGGTCAGCAGCACATGGGGCTTGTCGGCGGCCAGCAGATTGACGGAGACCAGCAGGGCGCAGGCGCCCAGGATGAGTTTCTTCAGCATGGGGATTGGTCCTTGTTACGTTCCACTTCGTTGATGAAGTCGAGCAGGGTGGTGTTGAAGCGTTCGGGTTGGTCCAGCGGGGTGGCGTGGCGGGAATTCTCGATGACGACCAGGCGGGCGTTCGGCATCTCCCGCACGTAGGCCTCTTTTTGGGCGACGGGGGTGTAGTCGCGGTCGGCGGTGATCACCAGGGTCGGGCAGCGGATGCGTTCCAGGCGCTCCCGTACGCCCCAGCCGATGATGGCGTCGAGGGACGACAGGTAGGCGCGCTTGTCGTTCTGCGGCCAGCGTTCCTCGATCTTGCGCCGCAGCTCGGCCTGTTCGGGGAGCGGGAACAGCAGCTGGCCGAGACCCTTGGCGATGGTCTCGAGGCTCAGCAGGCGCGACAGGCTCCAGCGCTTGGCGATCTCGAGGAATTCACGCGGGGCCCTGGGGATCACCTCCGGCCCGCTGTTGACGATGGTCAGGCTGCGCAGCAGGTCGGGGTGGTCGACCCCGAGCTGGAAGCCGATCATGCCGCCCATGCTGATGCCCACCAGGTGCACATCGATCAGCCCCAGGTGCTCGATCAGCGCGGCCACGTCGTCGGCGAAGGTGGCGATGCTGTACGACTCGAGGGGCTTGTCGGAGCGGCCGTGACCGCGCACGTCCAGGGCGATGACCCGGTAATGCGCGGCGAGGGCTGGAATCTGGTATTCCCAGTCACGGGTGCTGGAGCCCAGTCCGTGTACCAGCAGCACCGGCATGCCACGGCCGTAATCCTCGTAGTGCAACTGGCAGCCGTCGTTGTCGAAGTAGGACATGCGCGACCTCCTGTCAGACGCTGGAAACCGGGGCCGCGAAGGGGGCGTCGAGCGGCGCCGAGTCGAAACTCTTGATCAGCTCGACCAGGATCTGCGACGCCGGACCGAGGGCCTTTTCCTTGTTGGCGTAGAGATAGAACGAAGGATGACGGCTGCCGCCCTGTTCCAGGGGCAGTGGCTTGAGCTGGCCTTCCTTCAGCTCCCGCTCGATCAGGTGGCGCGGCAGCCAGGCGAAGCCCAGGCCGCTGCTGACGAAATTGGTGGCGGTGGACAGGCTGCCCACCGTCCAGCGCTGCTCGGCGCCCAGCCAGCCGACGTTGCGCGGTTGCGTGCGGCCCGTGTCGCGGATCACCACCTGCAGCTGGCTTTCCAGGTCCTGGAAACTGATCTGCCGCTGCAGCCGGTGCAGGGGGTGGTCGGGATGCGCGACGGCGATGAATTCCACCGAGCATAGCCCGGCGCCCAGGTAGCCCTGGATGTCCAGGGTGGTGATGGCCAGGTCCGCCGAGCCTTCCAGCAGCACTTCCTCGACGCCGGAGAGCACCTCTTCGCGCAGGCGCACGCGGCAGCCGCGGCTCTGCGGCATGAAGGCGGAGAGGGCGCGCACCAGGCGGGCGTTGGGGTAGGCCGCGTCCACCACCAGGCGCACCTCGGCTTCCCAGCCCTGTTCCATGTGGTGGGCCAGCTCTTCCAGTTGGCTGGCCTGCTTGACCAGTTGCCGCGAGCGGCGCAGCAGCACTTCTCCGGCCTCGGTCAGCACCGCCTTGCGGCCTTCGATGCGCAGTAGCGGTACGCCCAACTGTTCCTGCATGCGCGCAACCGTGTAGCTGACCGAGGATTGCGAGCGGTGGGTGGCTTCTGCGGCCTGGGCGAAGCCGCCGTGATCCACCACCGCTTGCAGGGTTCGCCACTGGTCCAGGGTTACGCGCGGGGCTTTCATGCTGTGCTGCTCCTATTGCTGCTTATGCCGGCAGATTGCGCGCGCCCATGGCGCTGATTCCGCTTGCGGCCCTCTGTTAAGCTGGCGCCCTCTGCACTGGAGATCGCCCATGAAAAAACTGTGCTGTGCCTTGTTCGTCCTGCTGCCGACCCTGGTCTTCGCCTACCCCATCGAGGTGGAGAAGCAGTACAACGGCGCCGAGATCGTCTACGACACCACCGACATCGACCACAACCTGGCGGCCATCAATATCCAGAACGTCGGTGGAACCACGGCCGAGTGCAAGGCGGTGTTCGTCAATGGCCCGGAAACCCCCAAGGTACGCAAGACGATCATCGAAAGCGGCAAGAGCGCCTATGTGACCGCCAATTTCACGCGATCGGTGATCAAGCTGCGGATCAAGCTCACCTGCAATCCCAAATAAGCGAGGCACGATTCAGGCACAGGAACCAGCCTAGTGCCCCTCCTGCTACAAATCAACTTTCTTGATGTTTTTAGGCGGATATTTACGCTTTTATATCGATTCGTGACGACCTAATCTGCACTCCATCGACGCAATCAACCCCCGATGGAGGTAGTCCACATGTCCCGCGTACTCGTCATCGAAAGCAGCGCCCGCCAGCAAGGTTCAGTTTCCCGCCAGCTCACCCAGGACTTCATCGCCCAGTGGCAGGCCGCCCATCCGGCCGACGAGATCAAGGTTCGTGACCTCGCCGTCGAGCAGGTGCCGCACCTCGATGCCGACCTGCTCGGTGGCTGGATGAAGCCCGCCGACCAGCAGAGTGAAAGCGAGAAGGCCGCCCTGCAGCGCTCCAACCTGTTGACCGAGGAACTGCTGGCCGCCGATGTACTGGTCATGGCCGCTCCCATGTACAACTTCGCCATCCCCAGCACCCTGAAGTCCTGGCTCGACCATGTGCTGCGCGCCGGCGTCACCTTCAAGTACACCGAGACCGGCCCGAAAGGCCTGCTCACCGGCAAGCGCGCAATCGTCCTCACGGCACGCGGCGGCATCTACTCCGGCAGCCCGATGGACCACCAGGAACCCTACCTGCGCCAGGCCATGAGCTTCATCGGCATCCACGACGTGACCTTCGTCCACGCCGAGGGCCTGAACCTGGGCAACGAATTCCAGGAAAAAGGCCTGGCCGCAGCCAAGGCGCAACTGGCCCAGGTGGCCTGATTCAACCTGCCTCTCCCAGCTCCTCCTGGTGCGCTACCGCTCCGTCAGCGCACCCTGTCTGCCCGACCTGATTCAGGTCGGGCTTTTTTATGGAGGAAGAGGGGTGGCCTGCGGCCTTCTTGGCATCAGTTCGTAGGGTGAACAGAAAAGCGCTGTCCTCCCTGCGGAGCACGCCCCTCAACCCTGCTGTAGTCCGTAGGGTGCGCTGCGCGCACCGATGCTGCGAATACGCTGGCGCCATCGCCGGTGCGCATGGCGCACCCTACAGGCCTATCCCGGCTGTGGAGGTGGTCTTTCGTAGGGTGGATAACGCTCTTTTATCCACCATCGAGGCGAGGGCGAAGTCCGTTTGGTGGACGGAAAAGTGCTGTCCACCCTCCGAGGTCGCTTACCGGCCATGACGTTTTCGGCAATGCCAATGACGGGTCTGCCCGAATGGTCAGTTTTCCCGATTGATAAGCTTTCCCTCGCGGCAAGGAAGGCGTATGTTCGCCGGCTGCTTTGCGAGGCCCGAAATGATTTCGCTCCACTCTCTTTCCCGCGTACCGAGGCGACCATGAAGTTGTCCGGTCGTGGTGTCGCGCTGTCCCTGACAGCGTCCGTGCTATTCGCCCTGATGCCTGGATACGTGCGTGAGCTGGCGCCGCTGGACGGCGTGCAAGTGTTCGCCCAGCGGGTGCTCTGGTCGATTCCCGCGGTGTTTCTCCTGTTGGCGCTCACCCGTCAGTGGGCGGCCTTCGTGGCGGTGCTCGGGCGCCTGCGGCGCGAGCCCCTGCTGCTGGCCGCGCTGCCGCTGTCGGCCCTGCTGATCGGCCTGCAATGGGGCTTGTTCCTCTGGGCGCCGCTGCAGGGGCGGATGTTGGAGGTGTCCCTGGGCTACTTCCTGCTGCCCCTGGCCATGGTCGTGGTCGGCCGGGTGTTCTATGCCGAGCGCCTGCGTCCCTTGCAGCTGCTGGCGGTGGGTTGCGCGGTGCTGGGCGTGCTCCATGAACTCTGGCTGACCCGCGCCTTCTCCTGGCTGACCCTGGTCACCGCCCTGGGTTACCCACCTTATTTCATGCTGCGTCGCTGGATGCGGCTGGATGCCCTGTCCGGTTTCATCCTGGAAATGGCGGTGCTGGCGCCCCTGGCAATCTGGCTGATCATGAGCTTTTCGCCACCGGGCGCCTTCAGCCAGGCGCCTCAGCTCTGGTGGCTGATTCCCGGCCTGGGGCTGCTGGGCACCTTGGCCTTCGCCGCCATGATGGCCTCCAGCCGCCTGTTGCCCCTGGGGCTGTTCGGCATCCTCAGCTACGTGGAGCCAGTACTGCTGTTCGCGGTGGCGGTGGCGTTCCTCGGCGAGACCTTCAACCCGGCCCAGCTCTGGACCTACCTGCCGATCTGGCTGGCGGTGCTGCTGATCGGCTGGGACAGCGCCGTGCTGTTGCGCAGGCAGGCCCGGAAAGGTTTCTGAGCAGGGCCGTTCAACAGTCCGCCAGGGCCACCAGTACATGGTCCCGCAGCAGCGGGGCCAGATTCTCCGGATGCGGCTCGCCGGGCTCCAGCCAGGCCAGCTCTTCCAGTTCGGCGGCCGCTTCCACCGCATGGGGCAGGCGGGCGACGAATATCTCGGCATCGACCCAGGTGTTCGCTTCATTGGCGGCCGGCGCATGGAAGCGGCCCAAGGGTGTCAGTGCCGAGGCCTCCAGGCGCAGTTGAAGTTCCTCCCAGAGTTCACGTTGCAGGGCTTCGACCGGGCTTTCGCCGGACTCGCGCTTGCCGCCGGGCAGCATCAGCGCGCGGGTGCCGCGCTTGCGCACCAGCAGCAGGCGGCCGTGTGGATCCAGCAGGCAGGCGGCGGCTATGTTCAGGGTGGTCATGGGGCCTCGATTTCGGGCAGGAGTCGGTCGTGCAGCTGCACCACGCCGGTGGGGAAGCTGTGCTGCTTGCGGAACAGGAGCCGGCGCTCGAGGCTGGCGACGCAGTAGATCAGGGCTGCGCTCATGCTCCGGCTCCCGGTTCAGGTGCGCAGAGCATATTGCGCGATGGGTTTTCTGTCGCCCATTCGCTCGGAAATCGGGCGTTCCGGCGCGACTCCGGGTAACCTATGCAGCTATTTACGCTTTCGACCGAGGTAACCCAGTGTTCTCCCAATTCGCCCTGCACGAACGTCTGCTCAAGGCCGTTGCCGAACTCAAATTCGTCGAGCCGACCCCGGTGCAGGTGGCGGCCATCCCGCCGGCCCTGGAAGGACGCGACCTGCGGGTGACTGCCCAGACCGGCAGTGGCAAGACCGCCGCTTTCGTCCTGCCGCTGCTCAACCGCCTGATCGGCGAAGCCAAGCCCCGCGAGCGCATCCGGTCGCTGATCCTGCTGCCGACCCGCGAACTGGCGCAGCAGACCCTGAAAGAGGTCGAGCGTTTTTCCCAGTTCACCTTCATCAAGTCCGGCATCGTCACCGGCGGCGAAGACTTCAAGGTGCAGGCAGCGATGTTGCGCAAGCTGCCCGACGTGCTGGTCGCCACTCCAGGTCGCCTGATCGAGCACCTGAACGCCGGCACCGTAGATTTGCGCGAGGTGGAAGTGCTGGTACTGGACGAGGCCGACCGCATGCTCGACATGGGTTTCGCCGAGGACATGCAGCGCATCACCGAGCTCTGCGCCAACCGTGAGCAGACCCTGCTGTTCTCCGCTACTACGGGTGGCGCCGCGCTGCGCGAGGTTTCCGCCAACGTGCTGCGCGACCCGCTGCACCTGCGCCTGAACAGCGTCGACCAGCTCAACGAGAGCACCCGCCAGCAGATCATCACGGCCGACCATCCCGAGCACAAGGAAGAGCTGGCGCGCTGGCTGCTGGCTAACGAGACCTACCAGAAGGCGATCATCTTCACCAACACCCGCGCCCAGGCCGACCGCCTCTACGGCCACCTGGTGGCCGGCGGCTACAAGGCCTTCGTGCTCCACGGCGACAAGGACCAGAAGGACCGCAAGCTGGCCATCGAGCGGGTGAAGCAGGGCGGCACCAAGGTGCTGGTGGCCACCGATGTCGCTGCACGCGGCCTGGACATCGAAGGCCTCGACCTGGTGATCAACTTCGATATGCCGCGTTCCGGCGACGAGTATGTGCACCGCGTCGGCCGTACCGGCCGTGCCGGCGGCGAGGGCCTGGCGATCTCGCTGATCTGCCATAACGACTGGAACCTGATGTCGAGCATCGAGCGCTACTTGAAGCAGAGTTTCGAGCGCCGCGTCATCAAGGAGCTCAAGGGCACCTACAGCGGTCCGAAGAAGGTCAAGGCGTCCGGCAAGGCCGCCGGCGCCAAGAAGAAAAAGACCGAGAAGAAGGGCGACAAGAAGGCGCCCGCCAAGGCCGCCGCGCCCAAGCGCAAGCCGAGCAAGCCGCGCGAGGAATCCCGTGTGGTCAGCAATGACGGCATGGCGCCGCTCAAGCGCAAGAAGCCGGCGGCGGAGTAAGCCTTGTCACTGGAGTTCGCCTGGCCCGTCCAGGCGCTGCTGCTGATCTACCTGCTGATGAGCCTGCTGTGCTTCGTCGCCTATTGGCGTGACAAGCGCTTCGCGGTGGCCGGTGCGCAACGCATCCCGGAATCACGCCTGCATCTCTACGAGCTGCTGGGCGGCTGGCCGGGTGGCCTGCTGGCGCAAAGGCTGATCCGTCACAAGAACCGCAAGGTGGCCTACCAGGTGAGGTTCTGGCTGATCGTGGCGATGCACCTGGGGGCGTTGGGGTATTGGCTGCTGGGCTAAGCCTTGGCAGGTCTGCGACCTGCTTGGCGAATGAATTCGCCCCTACAGGACAGGCGCCAGATTCAGCGGCGGCCCGGACCGATGGTGGAAATCCCCAAAGGGATTTCCACCCTACGCCAGGCCCCAGCTTGGCACGGATGGCTCCCTCTCCCTTCAGGGAGAGGGTTGGGGAGAGGGCCCTTGCGGTCAGGCGCCCACCTCAAGGCACCAGCACGATCTTCCCGTCCCGTTCGCCAGCGGCCGCGGCGGCCACGGCTTCCTTGATCCGGCCGATGTCGTAGCTGGCGGCGATGCGCGCCTTGAGCTTGCCGCTGGCGATCAGCTGGATCAGCTCGCCGAACAGCTGCATCTGCTGTTGCGGGGTGGCCTGGCGGAACCAGCGGGCCAGCCAGAATCCCTTCAGGGTCACGTCGCGGAACACGAAGGAGCCGGGGTTGACCTGGCAGGGCTCGCCGCTCATGCGTCCGTAGTTCACCAGTACGCCGCCTTCGGCCAGGCTGGCGGCCAGGTGGTCGGTGGAGACACCGCCCACGGCGTCGATGCCCAGTTTCACCGGGGCGCCACCGGTGGCTTCGCGTACACGCTGGGGCAGGTCGGGGCCATCCACCAGCACCTCGTCGCCGCCTTCGGCCTGCACGGCCGCCACAGCCGAATCGCGGCGCACCACGTTGATCGTCTTCAGGCCACGGATCTTCGCCAGCTGGATCAGGTAGCTGCCCACCCCCGAGTTGGCGGCGTTCTGGATCACCCAATCGCCCACTTGCAGGTCGACGAAGTCGCGCAGCATCAGGTAGGCGGTGGGCGGATTCACGGTCAGCATCGCCAACTGCTGCGGATCGGCGCTGGGTAGCGGGATCAGCTGCCTGGCGTCGGCGATCAGGTGGGTGCGCCAGGTGCCGCAGCCCACCGGCAGCAGCACGGTCTGGCCGGGTTTGAGGTTGCCGACGTCGGCGGCGACTTCCAGCACTTCGCCCACGCCCTCATTGCCGCCGATGGCGGGGAGCGGCGGCAGCATGCCGTACTGGCCGGTCAGGGTGAGTACATCGGAGGGGTTGATGGGTGCGGCCAGCACCTTCACCAACGCCTGGCCGGCGCCAACGGGCGGCAGCTCGAACTCCACGGCTTCGATCACGTCCTGGGGCACCGGGCCACGGGTCTTGTATTCGGCTTTGAGCATGGCGCTTCTCCTGGCGGCTTTGGGGGAGCCTGAGTCTAGCCGCTGTCGCGCCAGAGGCGCTGAATCCCCGGGCATTTGCGGCGTTGATGGCATGGCGCGATCTGGACGCTGGAGGTCGCTATGGAGCCGGTCCGGGGCGGGACCTTTGCTAGGTTCGGCGGTGAAGCTGGAGTAGGGCTTCCTCCCGTCACATATAAGGAATAAGAAGAATGAAGATCGCCAAGACACTGATGTCCGTCGTACTCAGCCTGGGCCTGGCCGGCGCCGCCCAGGCCGCCACCGAGCTGAAGCACTGGCCGGAACCTGCCGCCAAGCAGTTGGACGCGCTGATCGCCAAGCATGCCAACCAGGGCAACTTCGCCGTATTCGACATGGACAACACCAGCTACCGCTACGACCTGGAGGAGTCCCTGCTGCCTTTCCTTGAGATGAAGGGCGTGCTCACCCGCGAGAAGCTCGATCCCTCTCTCAAGCTGATCCCGTTCAAGGATGTGAAGGGCCACAAGGAAAGCCTCAACAGTTACTACTACCGGCTCTGCGAGGTGGATGACCTGGTCTGCTACCCCTGGGTCGCCCAGGTGTTCTCCGGCTTCACCCTGCGTGAGCTGAAGGGTTACGTCGACGAGCTGATGGCCTATGGCAAGCCGGTTCCCGCCACCTACTACGAAGGCGACGAGGTGAAGACCATCGAGATCAACCCGCCGAAGGTCTTCAGCGGCCAGAAGGAGCTGATGAACAAGCTCAGCGAGAACGGCATCGAGGTCTACATCATGACCGCCGCCCTGGAAGAGCTGGTGCGCATGGTCGCCTCGGACCCGAAGTATGGCTACAACGTGAAACCGGAGAACGTCATCGGTGTCACCACGCTGCTGAAGGACCCCAAGACCGGCGCCGTGACCACCAGCCGCAAGCAGATCACCGATGGCCAGTATGACCAGAAGGCCAACCTCGACCTGGAGCTGACGCCGTACCTCTGGACCCCGGCCACCTGGATGTCCGGCAAGCATGCGGCGGTGCTCACCTACATCGATGAATGGAAGAAACCCATCCTGGTGGCCGGCGATACCCCCATCAGCGACGGCTACATGATGTTCCACGGCACCGACGTCGGCAAAGGCGGCATCAACCTCTGGATCAACCGCAAGGCCAAGTACATGGACCAGATCAGCGCCATGCAGAAGAAGAATGCCGAGGCCCAGGCCAAGCAGGGCCTGCCGGTGACGGCGGACAAGAACTGGGTGGTGGTGACCCCCGAACAGATCCAGTGACCCCTGAGCCAGACGTGTGATGAAAGCGGCCGCCCAAGGGCGGCCGCTCCGCTTTGCACTAGAGTGATTGCTGTCGGCCCGATCGGTGAGTCCGGCTGTCCCGGCTGGACAGTGAAGCCTTGCATCGTGGCTGCTACCCTGCCGGGCCTTGCTTGAACCCTGTCACGGAGTGATCGATGAAGTACCTGGCGCTCGCCCTCAGCCTGAGCCTGGCCGGCCTGCCGTCTGCGGCCCTGGCCTGGTCCAACCACGCCCTGGGCACCGCCCTGGCGCTGGCCAGCCTGCCGCAGGTCAAGGACGCGCCGGCCGTGGAGGTGGAAAGCCTGGAGTCCTTCCTGGAGGAGGAGGGCGTTGCCCTGGAGCAGTTCCTGGATGAGCAGGAGGAGTTCTTCCGCGACAACCTGCCGGACTATCCGCCCCGGCCTGACGACCTGCGCTGGATACCCACCCACGGCGGCGACCATCGGCGGGCTTTCCTGATGGCGCTGCGGGTGAACCCCGAGATCAAACTTGCCTATTTCGTCCAGGCCCTGCCGGGTATGGACTGGAGTGGTCGAACGCCCCTGGATGCTGCCGACGTCCTGGTGTTCCGCAAGCTCAGTCCATGGCTCGAATGGCGTTTCTACCAGGTGCAGCCCGGCGACAAGTTGCCGGCGCTGGCGGTGGTGGCCAGCGCCGCCGACGAACCGGACTACGGCCACGACATCAATCTGTTCAGCGACAACCCCGGCGAAGCGGGGAGCCGCTACAACTTCGGCAAGCAGCCCTTCGGCGATGCCCGCTTCGAATATTCGTCCCAGGCCCCCTTCCATATCGGCTACTACCACGAGGATGAACTCATCTTCCGCGCCGCGCCGTATCTGAAGCGGACCTATCCCGAGGTGCGGGTGTACCAGTATCTCGGCCTGGCGCGTTTCGCCTTCGAGAGCGGCCACCCCTACTGGGGCTACCGCTTTCTGGGCTGGGGCCTGCACTACATCCAGGACCTGACTCAGCCCTACCATGCCAAGGCCCTGCCGGGGCACGGCACACCCGCTCTGGTGTGGATCGCACTCAAGGCCGCTGTAGGCCTGGATAGCGACAAGCTGGCGGCCATCGAGCAGGTGGCCGACCGCCACACGCAGGTGGAGCAGTACCAGGCCGACTGGCTACGCCGGCTGCTGCGAGAGGGGCGCAATGACAGCCTCCTGTTGCGTGCCTACGCCGACAGCCGGGCGGATGGCCAGTATCCGCCCTTCGACGGTGAGTCCCTGCGCCAGGTGGTATCCCAGGAGGCCTACGATGTCGCCGAGGACTTCGACGGTCGTATCGCCCACTGGCTGGCGGGTGGCCAGGCGCCAGCGGGCTTCAGTCAGGGCAACAAGCTGGCGCCACTGCTCGACGACGTCATGCTGGACCACGCGCTGGTGAGGCTGATCCGCCATTTCGGCAGCCACAGCCGCAACGCCACCCGCGCCACCCTGCCTTGATTCGCACCAAGGGGTGGCCCCGGTCGGGCGAACAGACGTGATACTGTGCAGCGATCCGGTTCATCCGGCTCCTGCTGTGGAGGGAGTCGGAAGAGGCTGGCAAGGGCCCCGCACTGCGGGTTCGGAAACCGCCAGAGGTCCCCATGGAGTTCGCGAAACCCCGCAACAAGTCACTCAAGCGGCCGACCCAGGCCCGTTCCCGTTTCACGGACGAAGCCATCTTCGAGGCCTTCGTCCGGATTCTTCGCCAGCGCGGCTGGAGTGGTGTGACCACTCGTGCCGTTGCCCTGGAAACCGGAATGGCGGTGGCCACCCTCTACGAATATTTCCCCAGCAAGGAGGCGTTGCTCTCCGGCTATATCCGTCACCAGTTGGACCTGCTCCTGCAGCGTCTGGAGCGCGAGGTGCTGCTGGCCACTGGCCTCGACTGGCAGACGCGCGTGCGGCGCCTGGTGCGCCTTTGCTGCGGCCAGGCGGAGGAGCAGGCCCGGCCGTTCTTCGATGCCGAGTTGCTGGAGCTGGAGCGCACTGTTGCCGAGCCCTGGCATCATCAGCGGGTCTATCAGGAGTTGGCGGGCAAGTGGCGCCAGGCCGTGGCCGCTTGTGCGGACCTGCCTTGCCAGCCCCGTCCGGAAAGCATCGATGCGCTCTTCGTCGCGGTCTGGGGTGGGCGTCGCTATGGCCTGACTGCACAGTTGTCCGCCCAGCAAGTGGAGGCCTGGTTGCTGGAAATGGAGGAGCTGTGCTGCGCGCGGATCCTGATGGAACTGGCGCGCGACGAGGAAAATTCAGCGTCCCACCCTCCCGTGTAGGCGCGATTTCAATCGCGAAAGCAGGCCGCAGGCCTGCCCCCAGGCATCTCGGCGGGCGCTGCGCACCCATTGGCGAATGAATGCGTCAGCCGTGTAGGGTGGATAGCGCTCTTCTATCCACCAGCGAGGCCACGCAAGGCCCTGACGGTGGAAATCCCGAAAGGGATTTCCTCCCTACGCGTCGATTGCCATGGAATCTCCCACAGGCCGGAGCCTCGCCGGTAGCGCTTCAGTGATACTGCTGCAGGCGCAGCTCGGTGCTCTCCGGCAGTACCGTGCGCTCTTCCCCCGGTTTTTCCAGCTCGTTCTCCAGGGCGTCCTGCTGACGTCCCATCAGGCCGAAGAGGGTGGTAATGGGGTGCAGCGGGCGTTTCTGTGCGACCTGGCCGGTGCTTTCGGCGGCAACGATCGCTGCCGGCAGGAGCTCGGTGGTCACCCGGAAGTCACTGATCTCGATCACGCCGCGGCCCTCGGCCAGCAGGTGGAAGGAGAACGCCTTGCGTGCTTCGGGGTTGTCGAAGGCGAAGTCGACCTTCAGCGGCTTGCCCTGTTTCAGCAGCGGTAACTCCGGAATCGGCAGGGCTACGTCGCGCTCGAACTCCTTGGCCTTCAGCCGCAACTGGGCACCCTGGCGGTCCATGCGCAGGACCTTGATGGTCATTTGCACACTGGTACGGCTGTTCTTCGGCAATTCCATGTACTGCGCACCGATCAGGTTGTCGGCCCAGTCATCCCTGGCCTTCTCCTTCAGGCGGATGCGCTCGCGCGTGGCGAACTGGTATTCCTGGCCGAGGTTGCCGCCCATGAGCGACTGGTCCAGCAACGCGGCGCGCTGGGCGACCAGGCGGGCTTTCTTGCCGCTGTAGCTGCCCAGGTAGCGAGCTTCATCGGCAATGAACCCCTCGCTCTGGTAGCGTCGGCAGACCTGGCGGAAGTCGCACTCGGTAAAGGTGTCCTTGCCGTCGTGGTAGCGCAGCTTGCCGTTGGTGTAGGACATGATTTCGCGGCCGCTGGCGTAGTCGCGGAACAGCGAGCGGCCGGAAAGGTTCTGCGGTACCCGGTAGCCGAAGTAGTCGAGGATGGAGGTGGTCAGGTCGACGTGCCCGTAGACGCCGCCCTTGATCGGCGGCAGCGCGGCCTGCTCCGGCGCCAGCACCAGGTTGAAGCCCCAGGCCGAGGCGAGGCGCACGTTCTCGATGCCGTGGGACTCGTCCGAGGTGACGATGACCAGGGTGTCCTTCAGCACGCCCTGTTTTTCCAGGCCGGCCAGGAAGGCGTCCACCGCGTCATCCAGGTAGGCGATGGCGGCCTGCTTCGAATCCGGGTAGCGCATCAGGTAGTCGGCCGGTGCCGAGTACGGCTGGTGGGTGCCGACGGTCAGCAGGGTCAGCATCCAGGGCTTCTTATGCTGGCGCAGTTGTTTCACATAGGTCAGGGCGCCCTCGAAGAACGCCTTGTCATCCATGCCCCAGGGGAATTCCAGGTAGGCCTTGTTGCGGAACCAGTTGCGCCCCTGGGTCTTGTCGAAGCCCATCTGCGGCATGATCTTGTCCTTGGCCATGAAGCGCAGTCCGGCGCCCTGCAGGAAGTGGGTGCTGAAACCATGCTGGTGCATCTGCGCGGGCAGGCAGGCCTTCGCGCGGGCCGGGTTGTTCAACAGCTCCAGCCCCTTGGGAGTGCCCGAGTCCAGCTTGCTGTAGTCGCCGCAGAGCATGGCGTACAGGCCGCGGATGGTCTGGTGGCTGTGCAGCACGTAGTCCGGCGTGGTCATGGCGCGTTCGGCCCAGGCGCTGAGCTTGGGCATCAGCGATTCCTGGTAGCTGCTGTTGATCGCTGCACGGTTGGCGGCGATGTAGGCGCCGGGGATGCCTTCCAGGGTGATCACCAGCACGTTGCGCGCTCGGCCGGGAGCGGGGAGCAGGGGCGTGCCATCGAGATCCAGTCGCGCCAGGCCGGCGATATCCGGCGGGTTCTCGGGCTTGTTGCCATCCAGCCAGTCCTCGATTGCCAACTGGCCGCTGCTGGCGGCACTGGCCATCAGTTTGTGGGGGAGGTTGAACAGCTTCCACTGGTCGGCATCGCTGGGCTGCACGTACTGCAGCGCCATGTGTCCCGCCAGCAGTGCGGCCGGAGCGGCGAACCATTTCCAGGAGAGCGGGCGATGCCGGCGTCGCCAGCACACCAGGCAGGCCAGGAGGCTGGCGCCCAGCGCCATGGCGAGGTGCGGGTGGGCAATGCCGCCACCCTGGGTGGAGTGGCTGACGAACTGCGGGTCGAGCAGATACTTGAGGTCGCTCGGCTCGGGCATGCGGCCGACGGCGCCGATCAGTTCGGCATTGCCGAGAAGCATCAGGCTCCAGAGCAGCATCAGCGGTAACGCCAGCAACAGGGTGCGGCCGAAGAGCAGCACGATCAGGAGGCTGCCGAAGAGGAGGTCGGAGAGGTATCCGAAGGGGTTGGACCAACCCAGCCAGAAGCGGCTGGCGAGGGGGATCACCAGGAACAGCACGCCAAGTGTTGCGAGCGATGCGGATTGCGACAGCCAGCGGCTGGATGGACGCACAGGAACTCCTGAGATGGGACAGCGAGAATCCGTCGGGTAATGCCGGAATACATGGGGTCGTGGTGGCGACGACACGATTCTGAAACATCATTGTGCTAGCGACCAGTAGACAGTTTTGCAGAATGAAAATTCAGGCGGGTCGCTGAGATTTGCTTGCCGACGAAAGGGGGCGTATCTGGCAGGCGAATCATCCTTGTCAGCGATTCACCCAGGGTCCCGGCCAGCGGGTAGAATGCCGCCTCGACTCAAAGAGGTAGCGAAGATGGCACTTATCGGGCGTTTCAATTCACTTCAGGTGGTCAAGCACACCGACTTCGGCCTGTACCTGGATGGCGGCCCGGACGGAGAAATCCTCCTGCCTAAACGCTACGTGCCGAAGGACGAGCCCAGCGACGAGGGCGACTGGCTGAACGTCTTCCTCTATCTGGATAGCGAGGACCGGCCGGTGGCCACCACCCTCAGGCCCAAGGTGCAGGTCGGCGGGTTCGCCAGCCTCAAGGTGGTGGAGATCAATCGCATCGGCCTGTTCCTCGACTGGGGCCTGCCCAAGGACCTGCTGTTGCCCCATTCCGAAGAGAAGCGTCCGCTGCAGGTGGGCGACTACTGCGTGGTGCATGTCTACCTCGACAAGCGCACCCGCCGGATCACCGCGACCGCCCGCCTGGACCGCTACCTGGACAACACGCCGCCACGCTACAAGACGGGCCAGGAGGTGGACCTGCTGGTGACGGAGAAGACCGACCTCGGTTTCAAGGCCATCATCGAAGGCCAGCACTGGGGCCTCATCCACAAGAACGAACTGTTCAAGTTCGTGCGCAGCGGCATGCGCGAAAAGGGCTACATCAAGGAAATCCGCCCCGACGGCAAGATCAGCCTGAGCCTGCAACCGGTGGGTGTGGCGGCGGTCAGTGGCCTGGGCGAACAGATCATCGCAGCGTTGCGTGCCGAAGGCGGCGTGCTGGCGTTGTCCGACAAGAGCCCGCCGGAACTGATCAGCCAGCGCTTCGGGGTGAGCAAGGGCAATTTCAAGAAGGCGATCGGCGGCCTCTACAAGCAGGGGCTGATCCGCATCGACGACGACCGTATCGAACTCATCTGAATTGCCCCGCAGGCCGCCTCCCTCGCGGCCTTGAGCACAAGGCCCCCGCCCGGAGAGTGGTTCCGGGCGGGGGCTTTGCATTGCATTGGGTTTGCAAATTGCACGCTGTCAAATGGCCAGATCGTGCGCAATGCACGGAAAAAATTGTGCAAAAAATTTGCAACTGACTGATTTATTTGGCGTTTACGTTGTCATAGCGCAGGCATGCATGCTGCAACGGCTGCAGGAGCAATCAATTTTCTGGGAGAGAAGACATGGATCTGGATCTGGACAAGCTGATCAGCGCCTTTCCGGAATACGAGCTGAGTACCAAGCCTCGGCCCGACGGTGGCTTCGTGCTGACGCTCGAGCGTGAGGGGAGATTCTTCCAGCGCGTGGTGGCGGTGACGGCGCAGCTGGATTGGCTGGTCAGCACACTCAAGCGCGACCTGGCGCTGGAGCACGGCGAAGTTCCGCCGGTGGAGTCGCTGAAGGTGCTGCACCGCAAGCCCCTGCCGCGGTATCTGCGCGCCTAGGGCTTGAGCACGGTTGTGCAATGGAGGCCGCGACAGGACGTCGCGGCCTGCGTTTCAAACCCTCAGGTTTCTACCCCGGAAGGAGGCAGCATGGCGTCCTCTTCCTTGGCCTTATCCTTGTTCGATGGCGCGCGTGGCGACGCTTCGCGGGCCTCTTGCTTGTGCTTTTCTCCCAGCAGGTCCTTGGCCGATGCCTGGACTTCATCCACCTTCTTGTTCAGTTCGTTGACCGCTTCGCCAATGGCTTCCCGGGCGATGTCCTGGGCGGCCGCCTCGGCTTTCTTCGCCAGTTTGTTGGCCGACTCCTCGGCCAGGTCGCAGCCGGCGAGGCTGGCCAGCAGGCCGGCGCCGAGCAACAGGGCGGTGAGGCGGGGGGCAGGTTTCATGCAGTGATTCTCCAGTGATGCAATACGCGGCCGCCATCATTGCCTACGGCGGGCTCTGAGGAAACATATCAGCTTGGCGATTCTGTATACGGACGTTTCTCGTTTTTTGCGCACGAGAAAGCCCCGGGGATCCACAGCGGCGACTGAAAGGAGCCCGGGGCTTGGGGCCGGCGTACGCCAGCCTCGAATAGACTGACCGGCGGATCGCCGCGGGGTTCCGCGCGACTGCGCAATGCGGGTTGTTTCACTAGTCTTAGCGGGGCAACCAGCGCGGGAGGCCGATGCGCCATGACCAAGGGGCTGTTCGTGCTCTGTTCGCTGCTCCTGGCGATTGGCCGCGCGCCTGCGCAGCCGGTGAACTTCGACGACATCCAGCCCATCCTCCAGGCCCGCTGCGTCATGTGCCACGCCGGCGAGGCGGCGCCGCTCGGGCTGCGGCTGACCAGCCTCGATGAACTGCTCAAGGGTAGTGCCAGCCGCCAGGTGGTCCGCAGCGGGGATCCGACCGGCAGCGAGTTGATCCGCCGCCTCAAGGGCCAGAGTCAGCCGCGCATGCCGATGACGGGGCCGCCGTTCCTCAGTGATGCCGAGATCGCGCTGTTCGAGGGCTGGATTGCCGGTGGCCTGCTGCCCGGAAGCCGGCCGGCGAGCGCAATCGCCCCACCGGCTCCGCTGCAGCGCCCGGCGGCGGGCCAGCCGGTGACCTACAGCCACGTGGCGCCGATCTTCGCCAACCGTTGCGTCAAGTGTCATTCCGCCTATGGCCTGATGGGCTCGGCCCCGGAGGGCCTGCTGCTGAATTCCTATGCCGGAATCCTCGACCGTGGCGAACGTGTGCGCGTCGTACCCGGCGCTTCCAGCGCCAGTGAGTTGGTGCGGCGCATCCGTGGTCAGTCGCAGCCGCAGATGCCGTACGACGGCCCGCCCTTTCTCAGTGACGAGGAGATCCAGCTGATCGTTGACTGGATCGACCAGGGCGCGCGCGACGCCGATGGCCGGCCCGCGCCCAGCCCAGTAGGGGCGCGGGTGCGGCTGCAGGGCATTCTGGGCGCGGGCTGGACCCTGGATTCGTTGCAACTGGTGGTCGGTCCCGGCACGCGCATCGACAAGTCGCCAGGGATTGGCGACTACGTGGAGGTGCGTGGGCGCTGGGGCCGGGACGGACAGCTGCTGGTGGAGCGCATCCGCCGACGCTGATCCGGGCTGGCCGGTGTCCCGGGTGCGTCAGGCCTCGGAAGGCGTGAGGGCCTTGCGTTGCTGGCGGCTGCGCAACAGTTCGGCGCCGCTGACCAGCAGGATGCCGCCCACCACCAGGATGGCGCCGACGATGAAGGACAGGTCGACCTTCTCCCCCAGCACCAATACGCCGAAGGTGACGCCGAACAGCGGGGTCATGAAGGACAGCACCGACAGGCGCGAGGCCAGGTAGCGGCGCAGCAGCCAGAACCAGCCCAGGTAGCTCACCAGGGCGATGACGATGGTCTGGAAGCCCAGGCTGACGAGGGCGCGCTCGGTCAACTGCATCTCGGTCCGCCCGGTGACGAAGGCGGCCATGGTCAGCAGCAGCGCGGCGCCGAACAACTGGTAGAAGAGCGTCTTCACCGGGTTGGCGTCGGCCAGCGAAGAGCCGCGGATCACCAGGGTGGTGGCACCCCAGGCGAGGGCGCCGAGCAGCGCATAGCTGTCGCCCAGCAGCATGTTGCCGGCTGGGCCTGCGCCCTTGCCGAGGAAGGCTGCCGCGATGCCGCCGAAGGCCACCGACACTCCGAGCCACTGCAGGGGGGAGAGTCGCTCCTCGGACAGCATCAGGTGCAGGCCCAGGGCGGCGAAGATGGGCGCGGTATAGAGAAACACCGAGACGTGGGAGGCGCTGGTGTGGTTCAGCGCCTCGCTAATGAACAGGAACTCCAGGCCGAACAGCGCCCCCACCGCGATGCCGGGCAGCAGGGTGCCGTCGGTGAAGGCGCTGCGACCTTCCTGCCACAGCGCCAGGGCGCCCAGCACCAGCGCCGCGCCGCCGGAGCGGATCGCCAGTTGCAGGATGGAGGGCACGTCGTCCAGGGTCAGCTTGATCGCCACCTGCTGGAAGCCCCAGCAGATACAGAGGACGAACATCAGTCCGCAGGCGAACCAGTCCAGGGGGAGGCGGGAGGTTTTCATCGTTGAATTCGCAAGGCAGAGGGGCGCGGCAATGGCCGCCAATGGGTGGCAGGATCGGTCCTCGAGTGCCTTGCATTCAAACGATGATTTGTCATCATGCTTTGACTTGAACTCAAAGCGAACCCGCCATGCGTCTCCCTTCTCTCATCGCCCTGCGCACCTTCGAGGTCGCGGCGCGCAGCCGCAACTTCACCGAAGCCGCCCAGGAGCTTTCCGTGACGCCGGGCGCGGTCAGCCGGCAGATCCGCCTCCTGGAGGGTGAGCTGGGTGTGAGCCTGTTCGACCGCACCCGCAATACCGTCAGCCTCAACGACAACGGCCGTCGACTGGCCGCCACCGCCACCCAGGCCTTCGAACTGCTGACCCGAGGCGCAGACGAATTGCGGGGCCAGGATGAAGCGCCCATCCACATCACCTGCGCCCCATCCATCGCCAGCCACTGGCTGATGCGCCGGCTCAACCTGTTCGCCGCCTCCAACCCGGACATCACCCTCAGTCTCGAAGCCACCGAACAACTGGTGGACCTGGAGCGTGGCGAAGCGACCCTGGCCATACGCTTCACCACCACCGATGCCGCCATACCCGCGAGCGAGTTGCTGTTTCGCGAAGAGTTCTTCCCAGTGTGCAGCCCGGCGTACCTGGAGCAGTTCGGCCCGGTGCGCGAGCCACGGGACATGCTGGGGGCGCGACTGATCCACACCCATTGGAAGAACACCGCCAACCTGCACCTGCCTAGCTGGGAGGAATGGTTCGCCGCCTACGTCGGCAAGCCGGGGCCGGTGAAGGGCGGGATGCGCTTCGGCCTGATCGGCCACGCGATCCAGGGGGCCGTGAGCGGCCAGGGATTCGCCCTCGGCTCCACCGCCCTGGCCTTCGACGACATTGCCAATGGCCGGCTGGTGCTGCCCTTCGGCGAAGGTTGTCGCCTGCCCACGCCCTGGGCCTACCGCCTGGCCTGGAGCCGCAGGTCGCCACCGGCGGAGAAGGTACGCCGGCTCATTGACTGGTTGCTGGCCGAGGCCCGTGCCAGCAGCGTGTCCGGTCAGGGAAAAGACGAGTGAGTCGAAGCGGCGGATGACGCTGGGCGTTGCATCCGCCGCTGCAAGGGGGGCTACATCATCTTGCGCAGTTGGTGCAGGCGGTGGTGCAGGCCTTCGGCCCAACCCGGTGTGGCTTGGCCGGTGCCGGCACCTTCGAGCATTGGATGGTGGCTGACGACAAAGGCAAGGATGGGCTCCTGGGCCGGCTTCACGTCGACGAAGAACACGTGCTTGCCTTCGTCCAGGGTGCGTTGGAAGCGTTTCACCACCGAGTTCGGCGTCTGTATCCCGAACAGGCTGCCTTCCCAGACGCTGAAGCCGAACAGCGCGATGGCCAGGAAGATGAACGGAATCCAGCCTGCCGCCGTGGCGGTCCAGCCACTGAACCAGGCCAGCAGCATCACCACGGTTGCCAGGCCAAGGCCAATGCCGACACCTATCAGGCCGGAATGCACAAGATCGCGTTTCATCACGGAAGACACGTCGTGCAACTGGTGGCGCTCGACGTCGGCATCGCGGTCGCTGAGGACATGGATCTGCTCGTGGTCGATGCCTTCGGCCTCGAGCTCGCTTTCGACCTTCTCCAGGTCGTTGAGGTTGTTGCTGATGTAGTAATGCCGCTGCATGGGACACCTCCCACATGGTTGTCGCCGGCCCCCGCCGGCCGTCACCCCCTGATTCCGGCCGTTGCAGGCCTGCGTGGAAGTGTAGTCCGGCGCGTCTGGGCGCAAGCGGCAACCGCCAATCGGCAGGGCAGGGCGGCGGCGCCCGGCGGCGGGTCTTGCACCCGTCCGCGCTGCAGGCGCCTGGCTGCTCTTACTTGTTGCCGATGCGGATATGGCGGCTCGGCGCTACCTGGGCGCTGACGCCCTTGG
Source organism: Metapseudomonas cellulosilytica (assembly GCF_049334135.1). Taxonomy (NCBI): domain Bacteria; kingdom Pseudomonadati; phylum Pseudomonadota; class Gammaproteobacteria; order Pseudomonadales; family Pseudomonadaceae; genus Metapseudomonas; species Metapseudomonas cellulosilytica. The sequence continues at coordinate 346,410 of NZ_JBHZGN010000003.1, forward strand.
CAATTTCCTGGATCTCGCCACCCTGCTTGAGGAAGGCGGCAATCTGCGCTTCCAGGGCTTCACTGCTGGTGGTGGCAGCCGGGGGCTTCGGGGTGCTGCTGTGGGAGGTCTTGATGCGCATGTCGTTTACTCCATCCGGGCTGGCCCTGGGCGGGCCATTCAAACCTGCTGAAAAAAAAACCGGCCCGAAGGCCGGTTCTTTGTATCGGCGTGTGATCAGATCACTTGCACTTCGTCAGCCTGCATGCCTTTCTGGCCCTGCACGGCGATGAAGGAGACCTTCTGGCCTTCCTTCAGGCTCTTGAAGCCGGCGGTCTGGATGGAACGGTAGTGAACGAACAGATCCGGACCGTTGTCGGTGGTAATGAAACCGTAGCCCTTTTCATCGTTGAACCACTTGACGGTGCCGGTTTGGCGCTCGGACATTGGAATGTCTCCTAGAAACTGGGTAATTGCTGGGCTGGAACCTTCCAGCCTGTCACTGAGTGCAGAAAGTCGGCAACCGATGAAGAGGGGAACCGCTAAGGTACAAACCGTTTTTCCCGGTGACACATGCATCACAGCGTCCGACACAATACCTGTGCTTTCGAGGAATGCCTAACCTTTTATTCGCCAATCGTCAGATCGGCGCATCAAAGCGCAGGTGCAAGGCACCTTTCCCGCCCGTGGGCATGGCCCCGATGAGCAATGGCCGCAACCGCTGCATCTAAGTCGCCTGAAGTGTGGTCTCTTCCCGTACCACCCGCTCCAGCCAGTCCATGCAGGCCCGTACCCGGCGCGGCAGGCGGCGGTGAGCATAGAGCAGGGTGAGCTCCAGTGGCGGCGCCTGGTACTCCGGCAGCAATGCCACCAGTTCGCCACTGGCCAGATGGTCGCGCACACCGTGCAGCGGGACCTGGATCAGCCCGAGGCCGCCCAGGCAGGCGGCGCTGTAGGCCTCGGCGTTGTTCACCGTCAGGCTGCCGGCCATGGGTAGCTGCTGCACCTTGTCGCCGGCGAGGTACTCGAAACCCGGCGGGCGGCTCCCCAGCACGGACACGTAATGCACCAGCCGGTGCCGGGCCAGGTCCTCCAACGTACGGGGCACGCCGTGGGCGGCGAGGTAGGCGCGGCTCGCGCAATTGACCATGGGAAAGGCGCCCAGCGGACGCGCCACCAGCGAGCCATCCAGCACCGGCCCGACCCGCAGCACCAGGTCGAAGCCCTCCCGCACCAGGTCCACCCGCCGGTCGGTGCTGCTGACTTCCAGCTCCAGGCCCGGGTGCAGGCCGGTGAATTCCGTCAACCGGGGCATCACGATCTTGCGCGCCAGTACCGTGGGCATGTCCACCCGGATACGCCCGCTCAGGGCCGTCGCGTCCTGGCGGAACAGGCCTTCCAGTTCGTCCATCTGCGCCAGCAGCTCACGGCTGCGCTCGTAGAGCAGCAAGCCGTCCTGGGTGGCCTGCACCTTGCGCGTGGTGCGCTGCAACAGGCGTGTGCCCAGCAGATCCTCCAGTGCCTGTACCTGGTCGGACACCGTGGAGCGGGGCAGGCCGAGGCTGTCGGCGGCCTGGGTAAAACTTGACAGTTCGCTGACCCGTACGAAGGTTTTCAGTAGCTCCAGCTTGTTCATCCGTGCGGCGCCTCTCTCCGGATTGTCCGATTAAGCCGATCAGTTATTCCGCGATCAGCATATTTATCGCTCACGAACCGGACAATAAGCTCCTCACCACTCCCCACCACCTGCAACCAGGAGCACTGCAATGAACCGCAAGATCGCACTCATCACCGGCGCCAGCCGCGGCCTCGGCAAAAGCATGGCGCAGCACCTGGCGGCCCAGGGCATCGACATCATCGGCACCTACCACAGCAAGCTGGAGGACGCCGAATCCCTCAGCCGCGAGATCATGGACCTCGGCGGTCACGCGGCGATGCTCCAGCTGGACGTGAGCAAGAGCGCCACCTTCGACGCGTTCGTCGCCAGCATGGGCCGTCTGCTGAAAAGCGAGTTCGGCCGCGACGACTTCGACTTCCTGGTGAACAACGCGGGTATCGGCATCCACGCCAGCTTTGCCGAAACCACCGAAGAGCAGTTCGACCAACTGGTGAATGTCCAGCTCAAGGGGCCGTTTTTCCTGACCCAGAAGCTGCTGCCGCTGATCGCCGACGGCGGGCGCATCCTCAATATCTCCACCGGTCTGGCCCGCTTCGCCTTGCCAGGCTATGCCGCATACGCGGCGATGAAGGGCGGCATCGAAGTGCTGACCCGTTACCAGGCCAAGGAACTGGGCGCGCGCGGCATCTCGGTGAACGTGCTGGCGCCCGGCGCCATCGAGACCGACTTCGGTGGTGGCGTGGTGCGTGACAACGCCCAGGTCAATGCCTTCATTGCCGGCAATACCGCCCTCGGCCGCGTTGGCCTGCCGGAGGATATCGGCGCGGCGGTGGCCATGCTGCTTTCCGACGCCGGCCGCTGGATCAACGGGCAGCGGGTGGAGGCGTCGGGCGGCATGTTCCTCTAAGGGCACGGTGGTGAGCGACCCGCGCCTTCTGCCCGCGAATGGTTATTCCATTCCGGTCTGGAGCAAGAGCGAATCGAACTTCACGGCACGATGACCTGCCTTGCCCGGCCATGGTGCGCGGCCATACTCCAAACCTGACCCCAATACCGTGACCATGCAGGACCCCGACTCCCTTCGGAGCCGGGGTCCGTTGCGTTGAACAGGAGGTTCCCTTTCAGCACCCGTTTCGGCGAGCACGACCTGCTGTCCTTTTCGTGTACAGGAACGAATAAGGAGAGGCCAGCCCGCAATCGCGTTTCATCAACAGGAGGACGATTGCCATGCGCTCAATAAAAAAGATCCTGGTTGCCATCCCTCCCACCGCCGAGAGCCCGGCCCTTGAGCGAGGCCTGCAGCTTGCCAGGCGGCTCGGCGCCAGCCTTGATGTGCTGCTCTGCGATCCGCAGCAGGACCCGGACAAGTATCTCGACCTGCACCTGGTCAGCCTGTTGCGAGCGGGGGTACACGCTCGTGGCGAGGTGGCGCCGGTGGACATCGACCACGCCAGCCAGGCCGTGCTGGCGGCATGCCGCGACCACGAGTGCGGCCTGGTGATCAAGCAGCATCGACCCTCGGGGCTCCTCAGCCAACTGCTGATGACCCCTGATGACTGGCAATTGCTGCGCCAGGTGCCGACGCCGCTGTTCCTGATCCGCGGGGGCCGGTCCTGGGAGGGTGGCACCATCCTGGCCGGCATGGACGTCGAGCATCACGATGAGGAACACATCGCCTTGCAGGGCAACGTGATGGAACACGCCAGCTTCCTGTGCGAACTGTTCGACGCCGCCCTGCACGTGGTCAGCGCCTATTCGCCCGCCCTGCTGCCCCAGGCCGACCCCAGCCAGCGCATCGACCAGGCTGTCGCCAGCCATTGCCATGACCAGTGCCGCTGGTTCATGGAGGAGTACGAGCTGCCCGAGCACCGCCTGCACATCGGCGAAGGACCGGCCAAGGTCCTGATACCGCGGATTGCCCACGAGTTCGAAGCGGCGCTCACCGTGCTGGGCACTGTCGCTCGCCAGGGGATGATGGGCACGCTCGTCGGCAATACCGCGGAGGCGGTGCTCGATCGGCTGGAAGGCGACCTGCTGGTGCTCAAGCCCGGCGCCGTGTCCCTGGAAGCGGCCCTGCCGAGCGGGCATCGGGCTGCCTGAAGGCAGGCTGGAAAAAAGACGCCCTCCATCTGGAGGGCGTCTTCGTTGCCTGGCTGACTTCAGGGATTCGGTGCGTGGCTGCCGAGGATCCCCGCGCCGGTTTTCTTCGCGCGCTTGGCGGAACGTTTTTCCAGAAGCGTTTTCTGAGGCTTTTTCTTTGCCGCGCGTTTTGCATCGAGACCTTTGCTCATGACCGTGACCTCTATTGGCGGGTGGAAGGTTCAGCGCATCCCTGCCTTGGAGCGCTCAATGGCCATTACCACCTCCTGGGCTGCACGAGCCTGTCATTTGCGAAACCGATGAACAAAGCATAGCCGCGCCGCAAGGCGCTGCACGGGCGGGGAAATCCTCGATTGTTTAACACTTCATGCGCCAGACGGTGACAGCGTCCGGCTACGGCCGCATCATGCGGGATCATCGCCGGACGGTAACAGGGAGACCCATGCCCGAGTTCCTGGGATACGCCGCGCAGTCCATCGTGGGCTGCGTGCGCCAACACAATGAAGATGCGCTGCTCTGCGCTCCCGAACTGGGGCTCTGGGCGGTGGCCGACGGCATGGGCGGCCACCAGCGTGGCGAAGTGGCCAGTGCCGTTGCGGTAGGCGCCTTGCGGGACGCCGTCGCCGCCGGCCTGCCACTTCAGGAGGCGGTGCAGGCCGCCCATCACGCTGTCGTCGCGGAGGCGTCCGGTTCCGGCATGGGCACTACCCTGGTGGCGGTGAAGTTTGCCGGCGCCGCGTTCGACCTGGCCTGGGCCGGCGACAGCCGCGCCTATCGGGTGGACGCCGACAGCATTACCCGGCTGAGTCACGACCACAGCCTGGTGCAGGCCCTGGTGGACGCGGGTGAATTGAGTCCGCAGGAAGCTCGCCGCCATCCCCGGCGCAATGTCGTGACCCAGTGCCTGGGCCAGACGCACCAGGACCTTGAAGTCGGCTGCGTGGAAGGCACCCTGGCCCCCGGCGAGCTGCTGTTGCTGTGCAGCGACGGGCTCACCGGCGAGCTGGAAGATGACCTGATCCAGGCCCGCTGCGCCAGCGCCGAGACCCTGGAAGAACTGGTGGCGCAGTTGCTGGGGCTGGCCTGCGATGCCGGCGGTCGGGACAACATCACCTGCATCGTGATTGGCCGGGCCCTGCCGGAAACCATCGTGGCGGCAAACAGGTCGAAGTCTTTCCTGAGTCGGTTGCTCAAATCCCGAAGATCCTGAATCCATGAATGACAATCTGCTAGATATACCCGGCTATCTTGTGCACGGCCGCCTGGGCAAGGGCGGGATGGCCGAGGTCTACCTCGCCACCCAGGAGTCCCTCAACCGCAAGGTGGCGGTGAAGGTGCTGGACCGGCTGGATGACGAAGCCTTCACCAGCCGCTTCATCAGGGAAGCGCGCATGGTCGCTTCTCTCCACCACCCATCCATCGTCACCATTCACGACATCGACCGCCTGCCCGATGGCCGCCATTACCTGGCCATGGAATTCCTCTCCGGCGGCGATCTCGGCCGCTACAAGGGGCAAGTCCTGGAGCCGCAGGAAGCGTTGCCCATCGTCCGGCAGATCGCCGGCGCCCTTGCCGTGGTTCACGACAAGGGGTTGGTGCACCGCGACATCAAGCCGGCCAACATCCTCTTCCGCGATGACGGCACCGCGGTGCTCACCGATTTCGGCATCGCCAAGGACCTGGCGCTGGACAGCGACCTCACCCAGTTCAACGTCGCCGTCGGCAGCCCGGCCTACAGCAGCCCGGAGCAGGCCCAGTGCCAGCCGCTGGATGCGCGCAGCGACATCTACGGCCTGGGCGTGATCCTGCTGGAGCTGCTGACCGGCGAAAACCCCTACCGCGGCGCCAGCTACGCCGAGACCGTGCTCAATCACGTGCAGATGGACCCGCCGGTGCTGCGGCGGGGCCTGGCCGACTACCAGCACCTGATCGACCGCATGCTGGCCAAGGACCCGGACGAGCGCTTCGCCGACTGCCACGTGCTGCTGGAGAGCCTGACCGAGCTGATCGAGCTCGACCTGGACTTCACCCGCATCGCGCCGGCCGTGCCCGTGCCCCGGGCGGCGAAACAGCCGGCGAAACAATCGACGAAACAGTCAGCCAAGCAGCCGGCGCAGCAGCCGGTGGCACGCCGCCGCACCCGCCGCCTGCTCTGGGGGGTGGCCGGCGTGCTGCTGACCCTGGTGTCGGCCGGCGGCGGTTATTACGCGGTGCTGCAACTGAAGATCGCGACCCTGCTGGAGCGCGCTGACCAGCGTCTGGCCGAAGGCCGGCTGATGGAACCGGCAGGGGACAATGCCGATTTCTACTACAAAGAGGTGCTGCGCCTGGACGCGGATAACGCCAAGGCCGGCGACGGCCTGCAGCGCTTGCTCGCCGCACGCATCGCCAATGCGCTGGCCCTGGCCGAGCAACGCCTGGGCGAGGATAAGCTGCTGGGCCCGGAACAGGACAACGCGGTGTTCTACTACCAGCAGGTCTTGGGCTGGGCGCCGGGCAACGAACAGGCCTTGGCCGGACTGGAGAAAGTGGCGCAGCGCTTCGTCGACTACAGCGAGGATGCCTTCAGCCGCCGCGAGTACGCCGTAGCGCTGGAGTACATCGAAGCCGGCCTGCAAGCGGCACCGGCGAACGAGACGCTGCTAAAGCTCCAGGCCGATCATGAACAGCGCGTGCGCAAGGCGAAGAGCACGGGGGTGGCGACGAGCCGGCCGGCGAAGGCGCAGTCCCGCCAGCAGGAGCAGGAGAACCCGATCAAGAAGTTCTGGAATCGCCTCTTCAATTAACTGCCAACTGCAGCAACGTCGTACCTGGAGGCACATGGCTACCATTGTCTGGTGACCTGCCTCCAAGGACCCCACATGCTCAGGATTCACTTCGCGGATAACCGCCAGGCGCCCATCTGGCTGGTGGACGAACGTTTCACCATCGGCCAGGACAGTCGCAACAGCCTGGTTCTGGCGGAATCGGGGATCAGCCCCTTCCACGCGGAAATCCGCCAGGACCATGGCCAGTACTACCTGAGCGATTGCGGCACCCCGGGTGGCACCTTCGTCAATGGCGAACGCATCGGTGCGCGCTTCCAGCTGCGCTCCGACGACCGCGTGCGCATCGGCGACCTCGAACTGCTGCTGGTGGACCCGGCCAGGGCGCGCTCCAAGGCCGAGAAGGCCGCGCGCTGGTACCTGCAGGTGATCAAGGGCGAGCAGGAGGGGCAGAAGTACCACGTCACCAGTTCCATGACCTTCGGCCGCTCGGTGAAATGCGAGCTGTGCTTCAGCGACCTTGAACTGTCGCGCCGGCATTGCGAGTTCTTTCTCAAGGACGACATGCTGGAGGTCAAGGACCTGGCCTCCGCCAACGGTGTCTTCGTCAACCAGCAGAAGGTGAGCACCGCCGTCCTGCAGCCCGGAGACCAGGTGCGCATGGGCTCGGTAACCCTGCTGGTGATAGGCCCCAAAGTCACGGCGCCCCAGGCGGTGGACGAAGACGCGACGCTGTTCATGCCTGCGGTCCAGGTGCCCAAACCCGCCATCCCTCGCCGCAGCGGCCGTCAACTGGTGGCCAATCCGCTGCGCGCCTCGGCGCAGAAGCCTGCCGAGCCGGCCGAGGCTGCGCGGCAGTCACCGAACAGGTTGCTGATCGGCTTGCTGGTGTTGGCCGTTGCCGTTGTCGCCGCGTTCGCGGGGAAGACGCTGCTTTAGGACACTGGTGGAAATCCACTTTGTGGATTTCCACCCTGCATGCAGCTGCCACCTCCTGTAGGGGGGATAGCGCTCTTCTATCCACCAGCGGCAGCGACCGACTACCGCTGAACCCCAAACACCTCTGCCAGGTGCTCTTCGTAGCGCTGCACATCCGCCTCGATGTTCGGCTGCTTCATCACGTCCACGCAGAGGAAGGTGGGCAGGGCGCTCATGCCGAGGAACTGGTTGGCCTTGTGGAAGGGGAAGTACACCGCATCCACACCCTTGGCCTCGAAGAAGTCGGTGGGGTCGTCGAAGGCGTGCTGCGGCGCATTCCAGGTCAGCGACAGCATGTACTGCTTGCCGTGGATCAGGCCGCCGCTGCCGTACTTCTGCGAGGCGTCGGAGCGGGTGCGGCCGTCGTTGGCGTAGAGGCTGCCGTGGCCGGCGGTGAATACCTCGTCCAGGTAGCGCTTCACCGTCCAGGGCGCGCCCATCCACCAGCCGGGCATCTGGTAGATCACCACATCGGCCCAGAGGAACTTCTGCACCTCTTCGGCAATGTCGTAGCCGGCGTCGATGAAGGTTTCCTTGACGTCGAAGCCGGCACGGTCGAGGAAGGCCAGCGCGGCGTCGTGCAGGGTGGCGTTGTAGCGGCCATCGGAGTGGGCGAACTTCTTGCCGCCGTTGAGGAGCAGGATCTTTTTCATGGCAGGTGCCTCCGCAAATTGATGTGGCGGCAGACTACCGGCCACACCTGTGCGGAAAAACCGGCTACGGTGCAATTGATACTTGCTGAAGAGTCATGAGTGACAGGGTTGGCTTTGCGATAGGGTTGATAAAACTTTCAACCAGAGGCAAGCACCATGACCCAGGCTTACGGCTTCATCCTTCACGCCCATACCAAGCCCGAGAAAGCCGACGCATTCGAAGCGCTGTTCCGCGCCTATGTCGAGCCCAGCCGGGCGGAGGAGGGGTGCATCGAGTACCACATGCTGCGCGACGCCCAGGACCCGACCCTGTTCATCTTCTATGAGGTCTGGCAGAGCCGCGCCCACCTGGAACTGCACAGTGCGCTGCCGCACATGCGCCGCTTCCACGAGCAGCGCATGGACTACCTGCGTCGCGACTTCGAGATCCGCGAGATCGAGATGCTCAGCCCGTCGTCCGCCGGCGCCTAGAGACCGCTGCGAATCAGCCGCAGGTACTCGGGGCGGTCGCCGATATCGTTGTGCCCGGCGCCGGGGATCACCTCCCGTCGTGCCACGCCGGAACGGAACCGGGCGAAGAGCTTTTCACTGCTCCAGCGCGGGATCACCTCGTCATGCTCGGCCACTATCACCAGAGTGGGCACCGTGATGCTCGGGGCGTAGCGCCAGGATTCGTACTTGTCCTGGAGCATCCAGCGCACCGGGTAGATGGGGAACTGCCGCTGGGCCAGTTCGAGGATGCTGTTGTAGGGCGTAACCAGCACCAGCCGCGCCGCCGGGCGCTGGCTCGCCAGGCGGATGGCGACGCCGCTGCCCAGACTGCGCCCGACCAGGGCCACGTCGGGGTGCAGGGCGTGAACCTTGTCGAACAGGGCCTGGGCGTCGTGCTGGATGGCTGCCTCCGTCGGCTCGCCGGAGCTGTCGCCGAAACCACGGTAGTGCAGCAGGTAGAGGGCATGATCGGGAAAGGCTTCGGCGAAGTCGGGCAGGCTGCGGGACACATCCTCGGCATTGCCACCGAAATAGATCAGCGCCTTGGCGCTGGCCAGGGGTCGCACGGTGACGGCAATCCGCTGGTCCGTCACCGGCAGCATCAGCAGCCGCTCGGGGCCACCCTCGTCGCGAGGCTGCGGGAAGTAGATCAGTGACCGCTGGAAGACCAGGAGCAGCACGCCCAGCCCCAGGTAGAGCGCAATGCCGAGCAGGATGACGCCGATCAGGCTGCGGGCCATGGCGTCAGGTGCGGCGGCTGCCGTGGCAGGTCTTGGGCATGATGGCGGTCTTCCCTGCGGTTGGGTCCCTTAACCATAGATCGTGCCTGCGCCCAAGGGTTTTCTAAGCTGAAAGGGCATACCCAAGCGAGGTGGCCCCATGGAACGCAAGCACGGTCTCGAAACCTACAAACGCTTCAAGAAACAGCACCCGGCCTACTTTCAGGCGGTGGAAACCCTCGGCGTCGTCGTGCGCCAGGCTGGCCCGCTGGATGAGCTCAGCCTGCAGCTGATCCAGCTCGCCGCCGCGGCGGCCACCCATTCCGAAGGCGCGGTCCACAGCCACACCCGCCGCGCCCTGGAGGCCGGCGCCACCCCCGAGCACATTCACCACGCCCTGCTGGCGCTGACCAGCACCATCGGCTTCCCCACCGTGGTCGCCGCCCTGAGCTGGGCAGGGGATGTGCTGGAGAGCGATGAGTCCGCCGGGAATTAGCGCCGAAATGGTGGATAGAAGAGCGCTATCCACCCTACGGGAGCGGGAGTCCGAGTGGATGTAGGGTGGAAATCCACGTGGTGGATTTCCACCAGCCGTCACTCGCCCCAGCGCCATCGCTCGTCCGGGGTGGCCGATGCTTGGCGGACCGCAATGATGGTGGATAGAAGAGCGCTATCCACCCTACAGGAGGCGGGCGTCGGAGCGGATGTAGGGTGAAAATCCACGAAGTGGATTTCCACCAGCCGTCACTCGCCCCAGCGCCATCGCTCGTCCGGGGTGGCCGATGCTTGGCGGACCGCAATGATGGTGGATAGAAGAGCGCTATCCACCCTACGGGAGCGGGAGTCCGAGTGGATGTAGGGTGGAAATCCACGAAGTGGATTTCCACCAGCGTCACTCCCCCCCAGCGCCATTGTTCGTCCGGGGTGGCCGATGCTTGGCGGACCGCAATGATGGTGGATAGAAGAGCGCTATCCACCCTACGGGAGCGGGAGTCCGAGTGGATGTAGGGTGGAAATCCACGTGGTGGATTTCCACCAGCCGTCACTCGCCCCAGCGCCATCGCTCGTCCGGAGCGCCCGAACCGGCCCAGTCCTCGGGATAGATGCCTTCTCGTACCGCACGATGAAAACTCGAATACGGCCAGTTCCGCACCTGCTGTACATGGCCATGTTTCACCGGGTTGAAATGGATGTAGTCGAAGTGCCTCTGGTAATCGACCTCATCCCGGATCAGGTGCTCCCAGTATCGTCGCTGCCAGATGCCACGTTCACCGCGCTTCCACTGGGTGGCGGTGCGGCATTCGTGGGCGGGGATGCGCCTGGAGAAACCGAGCTTTATGGACTTCCAGCGCAAGGCGAAATCCGCATCACCAAGTGGCAGGGTCCAGAGGCAATGCATGTGTTCGGGAAGCACTACCCAGGCATCAATGCGAAAGGGGTGGTGGAGCATGGTCTTCCTGACGACCCTGCGCAGCAGTTCGATTTCACGGATCAGCAGGTCATCGCGGCGATCGTTCAGGTTGACCGTGAAGAACCAGGTGCTTCCCGGCGCATGTGCCCGGCGGTAGTTGGGCATGACTCGCTCCTTGAGCCTTGGGAAATGGTGGATAGAAAAGCGCCATCCACCCTACAGGAGGCGGGAGTCGGAGCAGGATGAAACAGCCGTGGCGCGCGTCCGAAGGGTGGAAATCCACAAAGCGGATTTCCACCATAGCGGCCTAACCTTGAACGTCGACCGATGGCGAACCCACTGTCTCGGGCTCCTGCTGCTGCAGCAACCACATCTGCGCGTAGCTGCCGCCGGCCTCCAGCAGTTGGCGGTGGGTGCCTTGTTCGATCACGCGGCCGGCGTCGAGGACGAGGATCTGGTCGGCGTCCATCACCGTGGACAGGCGGTGGGCGATGACCAGGGTGGTGCGGCCCACCTGGATGCGGTCCAGCGCGGTCTGGATGGCCTTTTCCGATTTGGAGTCCAGGGCCGAGGTGGCTTCGTCGAAGATCAGGATGGCCGGGTTCTTCAGCAGCGCGCGGGCGATGGCCACGCGCTGCTTTTCGCCGCCGGAGAGCTTGAGCCCGCGTTCACCCACCTGGGTCTCGTAGCCATCGGGCAGGCGCAGGATGAAGTCATGGATGTGCGCCGCGCGGGCGGCGGTTTCCACCTCTTCGCGGCTGGCGGCAGGAAGGCCGTAGCTGATGTTGTAGTAGATGCTGTCGTTGAACAGCACGGTGTCCTGGGGAACGATGCCGATGGCACCGCGCACCGAGGCCTGGGTCAGATCGCGCAGGTCGTGGCCGTCGATGCGGATGTGCCCGGCGTCGATGTCGTAGAAGCGGTAGAGCAGACGGGCGAGGGTGGACTTGCCCGAGCCGGAATGGCCGACCACCGCCACGGTGCCGCCGGGCGGAATCTCGAAGTCCACGCCGTGGAGGATTTTCCGGCGCGGGTCGTAGCCGAACTGCACCTGCTCGAAGCGCACCCGTGGGCGGCTGGTTTGCAGCGGGATGGCGCCCGGTGCGTCCTGTACGTCCTGGCGTTCGTCCAGCAGGCCGAACAGCCGCTCCATGTTGGTCAGCGCCTGCTTCACCTCGCGGTACATCATCCCCAGCATGAACAGCGGTGCCGACAGCTGCAGCAGGTAGGTGTTGACCAGCACCAGGTCACCGATGGTGAGCTCGCCGGCCACCACCCCGGCGGCGGCGCGCCACATCATGGCGGTGACGCCGATGGCGACGATGGCCGTCTGGCCCAGGTTGAGCAGGGCCAGGGATTTGGTGGCCTTGACCCGGGCGTTTTCCAGGAAGCGCAGGTTCTCGTCGTAGCGCGCCGATTCGTGGGCCTCGTTGTTGAAGTACTTGACCGTCTCGTAGTTGAGCAGCGAGTCCACCGCGCGCTCGTTGGCCCGGGTGTCGGCTTCCACCGAGGCGCGGTAGAAGCGGGTGCGCCACTCGGTCACGCTGAAGGTCCAGACGCCGTAGGCCAGCAAGGTACCGAGGGTGATGAAGGCGAAGCCCCAGTCATAGGCCCAGACCAGCACCAGGGTGACCAGCAGCACTTCCAGCAGGGTCGGGACAATGGTGTAGAGGGTCCAGTCCAGCAGGTCGGAGATGGCGCTGCCGCCGCGCTCGACGTCACGGGCCACGCCGCCGGTGCGGCGGCTGAGGTGGAACTTCAGGCTGAGGCCGTGCAGGTGCTGGAAGACCTTCAGGGTGATCTGCCGGGAGGCCCGTGCCATCACCCGGGCGAAGACCACCTGGCGCAGTTCGGTGAAGAGGGTGACGCCGATGCGCGAGGCACCGTAGGCCAGCAGCAGGGCCACCGGCAGCACCACCAGGCTGGGTTCGACATTGAGCTGATCGACGATCTGCTTGAGGGCGACCGGTACGTAAAGGTTGACCAGCTTGGCGCCCAGGATCAGCCCCAACGCCAGGGCGATGCGCCCCGTGTAGGGCCGCAGGTAGGGCAGCAGGGTGGCGATAACGGCGGCATCACCACGGGAACCGGCCTTTCGCGCGATGGGCGCGGTGCCGTCGTTCGTGTCGCCGGCCGCTTCCTGCGTTTCCGGCTTGTTATCCAGGGCTGTCATCGCCCACCTGCCTTGTCCGGTAAATGTCTGGTGACATTACCCCAGTCGCGGGGCGGGCTGGAATCTTGTGATGGGGGGCGAATTCAGTCGAAGTCGGCGGCCAGCGCCTGCCGCTGTTCGTCGCTGAGGCGGGTGGCCACGGCGAGCGCGGGCAGGGTGGAGGCCAGGGTGACCGACGCTCCCGAGCGCCAGGCGTCGATATGGCCGGCGCTCAGCGGGAAGCGCAGGAAGTGCACGGCGGAAGTCTTTTCCTCATTGCTGCGCGGCAGGTCTTCATCGGCGATGGCGGTTACCGCCGGCTGGCCGTCAACGACCAGTTCGAAGCCATGCTCGATCCCGCGCAGGCGCACCAGTTCGCGCCGGCGCTGCGCCTCATCGGCGAACTCCAGCAGCAGCGTGGCCCGCAGGTCGTTACCGCCGGGAATCAGCGGGTTGTAGGCGTCCAGTTCATCTTGAATGGCGTCTGCCTCGAAGATGCGTTCGATGCGCAGCATTTCCTGGACCTGGTACTGGATGCTCAGGCGGTCCTCGAAGATCAGCGTCAGATACTTGCCCAGGTACACCATGCGGGCCTTCTTGTGGGCAATGACGCGGGCGCGGAACGCCGGACGCTGCTGGGCATAGTGCTCGAGGCTGAGCAGGTCGTCGCGGGCGAGTGGTTTCATGGGCGCGGTCTCGTGGGTCAGATGCCGTAGGCCTTGCGCAGCAGGCTCAGGGGATGCTCCGCCGCCGGATGATCGCCCAGGCCATGGGCGATATGGCCGCCGGCCATGGGGCAGTCGCTGGTGAAATGCTCGGGCTGGGCATTGGCCACCAGTTTCTCCACCGGGCGCGCCAGCTTGCGCGAGAGGGCATAGGTCTTGTGCTTCACGCCGTAGGTGCCGTCGTGCCCGGAGCAGCGCTCCAGGGTGAGGATTTCCGTGCCCGGTACCAGTTGCAGCACCTCACGGGTCTTCGGGCCGATTTTCTGCACCCGCTGGTGGCAGGCCACCTGCCAGGCGACCTTGCCCAGCGGCACCTTGAAGTCGGTGTTCAGCAGGCCGGCGCGGTGGCGTTCGAAGAGGTACTCGAAAGGATCGAAGAACCGCGCGCGCACCAGGGCCACGTCTTCGTCGTCGGGAAACATCAGCGGCAGTTCCTGCTTGAACATCAGCACGCAGGAGGGTACGGCGGCGGTCAGGTCCCAGCCCTCGCGCACCATGTCCGCCAGCACCGGGATATTGAACGCCTTCAAGCGGCGCACGCTGTCCAGGTCACCGAGTTCGAGTCGGGGCATACCGCAGCAGCTCTCGCGCTCCACCAGGCGCGTGGGGATGGCGTTGTGCGCCAGGACGGTCGCCAGGTCTTCCACCACACCCGGATCCGAATGGTCGCAATAGCAGGTGGTGAAGATCGCCACCTTGCCACGTGTGCGGCCGGCGGCCTGTGGCGTGCCGGCGCCGTCCAGGGCTTTCAGGCGCTTGCGGGCGCTGGGGCGGTGATAGGCGGGCACTCGTGCCTCTGCATCCACGTCCAGCGCCTTTTCCAGGAGCTTGCGCGCAGTTGGGTTGCGGTTGGCGGCATTGACCGTCTGTGCGACCACCGGGATGGATGCCAGCCGTCCGACTTCACGGGTGCTGGCGAGGATTCGCGCCGACAGCGGCGCGCCGTGTTCACGGAACGCCACGGCCTTGGCACGCAGCATCAGGTGCGGGAAGTCCACGTTCCAGGGGTGGGGCGGTGTGTAGGGGCATTTGATCTGGTAGCACAGGTCGCAGAGGTAGCACTGGTCGCTGACCTTGGGAAAGTCGGCCTTGGCCACGCCGTCCACCTCCAGCGTTTCGGAGGCGTCCACCAGGTCGAACAGGGTGGGAAAGGCGTGACACAGGCTGACGCAGCGGCGGCAGCCGTGACAGATGTCGAACACCCGCTCCTCTTCGGCCTCCAGTGCGGCGTGGTCCCAGAACTCGGGAGCTTCCCAGCCGAGGGGATGGCGCGTAGGAGCCTCGAGGTTGCCCTCGCGGGTGTTGTCCACTGGCGCGGCCATTCAGGTTACCCCGCTTGTGCGGTCTCGCTTCAGGCGGCGTTGCCCATGGTCAGCTCGCCCAGGGCCTTCTGGAAGCGGTTGGCATGGGAGCGCTCGGCCTTGGCCAGGGTTTCGAACCAGTCGGCGACTTCGTCGAAGCCTTCTTCGCGTGCCACCTTGGCCATGCCCGGGTACATGTCGGTGTACTCGTGGGTTTCGCCGGCGATGGCGGTCTTGAGGTTCAGTTCGGTACCGCCGAACGGCAGGCCGGTGGCCGGGTCACCGCACTGTTCGAGGTACTCCAGATGGCCGTGGGCGTGTCCGGTTTCACCTTCGGCGGTGGAGCGGAACACGGCGGAGACGTCGTTGTATCCCTCGATGTCGGCCTTGCCCGCGAAGTAGAGATAGCGCCGATTCGCCATGGATTCGCCGGCGAAGGCGTCCTTCAGGTTTTGCTCGGTCCTGGAACCTTTCAGCATGCTCATGTCATCACCTCATGCCTGTAGCCGAGAGGAAAATGCAGGAGACGGCCTTACGGTCGTGACCTTAGAAAGCCTAATCCGGCATTTCCAGCATCCCGATGAAAAATGCGAATCGGCATGATTGAGTGTAGCTATGGGCGTTCTGGCAGGGCGCGCTGCGACCCGCGGGAGCCTCAGGCCATCGGCGGCAGCCGCCGTTTCACCGGGGTTTTCTTGACGATGGCAGTGTTGGTTTCGGCGTAGCCATTGATGCGGTCGAGCAGGGTGTCCAGCTGTTCCATCGAGCGCACGCACAGGCGGGCGATGAAGCAATCGTCGCCGGTCACCTTGTCGCACTCGGTGAACTCCGGGATGCCCTGGATCTGCCGCTCCACTTCCTGCAACTGGCCGGGCAGCGGGCGGATGCGGACGATGGCCTGGAACTGGTAGCCGAAGGCCTTCGGGTCCACGTCCACCGTGTAGCCCTTGAGCACGCCGCGCTCCTCCAGCTTGCGCAGGCGTTCCGCGACGCTGGGGGAGGAGAGGCCGCTGATCTGCGCCAGGGCCTTGAGGGAGCGGCGGGAGTCTTCCATCAGCGCGGCGATCAGCAACTGGTCGATGTCATCGGTCATGGCGGTCTCGTTAGGTAATCGAAGAAAAATGCCTTGATAGTAAAGGTAGGTGAGGACTGCGGCCTTCGCTTTCGCATGGAGTTGCCCTGATCCGGCTCGTCATACTGTGCGCCATGCAGAGGAGCCCCATCATGGACAAATCGATACATCGCGGATCAATGGAAATGGTTGCCGCCATGCTCATCTCCGGCACCATCGGGTGGCTGGTGATGCTCTCCGGGCAACCGGTGCTGGATGTGGTGTTCTGGCGCTGCCTGTTCGGCGCGGCGACCTTGCTGGTCATCTGCGCGGCGAGGGGCTTCCTGCGGCCTGGCATCCTGACCGGCACCACCTTCCTCCTGGCAGTGCTCAGCGGCGTGGCCATCGTCGGCAACTGGGTGTTGCTGTTCGCCTCCTACTCGCGGGCGTCCATCTCCATCGGTACGGCGGTCTACAACGTCCAGCCGTTCATGCTGGTGGGGCTGGCGGCGCTCTTTCTCGGCGAGAAGATCACCGTGCAGAAGCTCGGCTGGCTGGCGGTGTCCTTCGCCGGGATGCTGGCCATCGTCAGCGCCCATGGCGGACAAGGAGAGGGTGGCGGCGACTACCTGGTGGGCATCGCCCTGGCCCTCGGGGCGGCGCTGCTCTATGCCATTGCGGCGCTGATCATCAAGTGGCTGGGCGGGGTGCCGCCGCATCTGATCGCGCTGATCCAGGTCTGCACCGGCGTGCTGCTGCTGGCGCCGCTGGCCAACCTCTCCAGCCTGCCCCAGGGCAGCGACACCTGGTCGATCCTGCTGACCCTGGGCATCGTCCACACCGGCGTGATGTACGTGCTGCTCTACGGTGCGATCCAGAAGTTGCCCACGGCCCTGACCGGCGCGCTGTCCTTCGTCTATCCGATCGCGGCGATCTTCGTCGACTGGTTCGCCTTCGGCCGCCACCTTGAACTGCTGCAATGGGTGGGCGTGGCGGCCATCCTCATCGCGGCGTTGGGGATGCAACAGGGCTGGGGTTTCGGTCTGCGCCGCTCGGCACAGGTGCAATCGTAGGTGGGGGAATGCCTGGTGATGGGTTTCGCTTCGCTCTACACCATCCTACGCAAGCCCCATCCCGTAGGATGGGTCGAGGCACGAGACCCATGCGGTTTGGGCCGAGTGGACCGGTTCACCTGTTAGTGCACTTCCCGGGAGGCCTGGCCGAACTGGCGATCCGCTGTACTCAGGCGTTCCAGCTCGCGGCGCACCATATTGGCGAACTCCGACGGCTTGAGGTGGTACAGCTCGGTGGCCACCCAGGCCAGCCAGCGCGGGCCCATGGCCTCGCGCTGCGCCAGCAGGCGCAGCGCTTCGACGCGGGCCTGGTCGGCATGTTCCTGGTGGAACTGCCGACGGCCCCGGGGCTCAGTTGGCTTGCAGGCCGACATAGACGTTCTGCACGTCGTCGTGGTTGTCCAGGGCTTCGAGGAAGGCTTCCACTTCTTCCAGCTCGGCGCCGGACAGGCTGACCGGGTTCTTCGCCTTGTAGCCCAGGTTGGCCGACTGCACGGTGAAGCCGAACTCCGGCAGCGCCTTGCACACGGCGTCCAGGTCGGTGGGGTCGGTGTAGAACAGGGTGGCGCCTTCTTCAGAGGCTTCGAAGTCCTGGGCGCCGGCTTCGATGGCGGCGAGTTCGGCGTCGGCGTCGGCGCTGGCCGGTTCCGCCTCGATCATGCCCAGGTGGTCGAAGTCCCAGGACACCGAGCCGGAAGTGCCCAGCTGGCCCTTGCGGAACAGCACGCGCACTTCGGCGACGGTGCGGTTCAGGTTGTCGGTCAGGCACTCGACGATCACCGGCACGCGGTGCGGCGCGAAGCCTTCATAGAGGGTGCGCTCGTAGTTGACTACCTCGCCCGACTGGCCGGAGCCCTTCTTGATGGCGCGCTCCAGGGTGTCCTTGGGCATGGAGGCTTTCTTGGCCTGGTGCACGGCCAGGCGCAGCTTCGGGTTCATGTCCGGATCGGCGCCGTTGCGCGCGGCGATCATGATCTCTTTCACCAGTTTGCCGAAGATCTTTCCTCGGGCGTTGGCGGCGGCTTCTTTCGGTTTGGCTTTCCACTGGGCACCCATGGCGGCTCTCTCGCTGGTTGTGGATGGGGGAGCGGGCGCGCGGTGCGCTCGCGATGGCCGGCGATTCTACTGGGCGGGCGTGGGCGGCGGCCAGCCAACTCGTCAGGTGCCATTGCCCAGGCTGACAAAGTCCGGGGCGATCCATGTTTGAGTGAATCGCCCTTCGAGCACGCCAACCGTGTCCAGGCCCATCGTCCTGCCGGAGCGGAACCTAGCGGTGCCGCTGATATCGACCGATCAGCTCCGCCTGGGCCAGGACGTGCCCTTTCATGGTCTGGTCCAGCATTGCCCGCGTCGGATGGCGCAGGTCGACCAGCATCGTGTCCAGGGCGAACAGCTTGTGGAAGTAGCGGTGATTGCCGATCGGCGGGCAGGGGCCGCCATAGCCGGTGCGCTGCCAATCGTTGAGCCCTTGCAGCGTTCCCGACGGCAGGGCGCTGTCCGGCACACCCTCGGGCAGGATGCCGGCGGTGGGAGGGAGGTTGTAGAGCGTCCAGTGGGTCCAGGTCATCTTCGGCGCGGCGGGGTCGGGGGCATCCGGGTCGTCGACGATCAGCACCAGGCTGCGGGTGCCGGGCGGCGGTTCGGTCCAGTTCAGCGGCGGTGAGATGTCCCGGCCCTCACAGGTGTTCAGCTCGGGGATCGGTTCGTTGGGGGCGAATGCGGAGGAACTCAGTCGGAAGGTCATGGCCGTATCTCCCAGGTTTCCAGGTGGATTCAGCAGTGGACCGCAACGGTGCTGCCTGGCCTTGCGGCCTGGCTGTATAAGAATAGTGGTTCGGTCCCGAAGGCTCTGAACACCTGGCGAATCGGCGACAGCTTCTAAGCTGGAAGGACAGTCCAGTCCGGCAGGGCGCCTTGCCGCTACCTTCGCAGTCAGTGCCTCCAGGGCCGCACGTCGATGCTGAAAATCCAGGGTCTGTGCAAGAGCTATCCGACGCCCCAGGGCCCGCTGGCGGTGCTGCGCGGAGTCGACTTCGAACTGGAGCGGGGCCGCAGCCTGGCGCTGATGGGCGAGTCCGGTAGCGGCAAGAGCACCCTGCTGCACCTGGTGGCCGGGCTCGATCGTTTCGATTCAGGCAGCATCCAGATAGGCGGGCACTCCCTGGCTGGGCTCGACGAGCGCCAACTGGCGGCCTGGCGACGCACGGGCATCGGCCTGGTGTTTCAGCAGTTCAACCTGATCCCCAGCCTGCCCGTTGCGGACAACCTGGCCTTCCAGGCCCGCCTCGCCAACCGCCATGACCCGCACTGGCAGGCGGAGCTGGTGCGGCGGCTCGGCCTCGGCCAGCTGCTCCAGCGCTATCCCGAACAGCTCTCCTGCGGCCAGCAGCAACGGGTCGCCCTGGGCCGAGCATTGGCCGCCAAACCGCCGCTGCTGCTGGCCGACGAGCCCACTGGCAGCCTGGACGAGAACGCCGGCGACGAGGTGCTGGACCTGCTCCTGCAACTGCTCGCCGACACCACGACCAGCCTGCTGATGGTGACCCACAGCCCGCGCCTGTCCGCACGCCTGGAGCGTTGTCTGATTCTCCACGGCGGTCGCTTGCTGGAACCGGGCGAGGCCTGAGATGAGCGTGCTGCGCTGGACCCTGCACAGCCTGTTCAGCCACTGGCGACGGCACCCCGTGCAGTTTTTCAGTGTGCTGACCGGCCTGTGGCTGGCCACCAGCTTGTGGAGCGGCGTGCAGGCGCTCAACAGCCAGGCCCGGGAAAGCTATGCGCGGGCCAGCCAGTTGTTCGGCGCTGAGCAGTTCCTGCTGATCGCCCGCAACGGCGGCCTGTTCGCGCAACAGGCCTTCATCGACCTGCGCCGTGCCGGCTGGCCGGTATCGCCGGTCCTGCAGGGTCGGTTGCGCCTGCAAGGGCAGGGCGGGCAGCGCCTGCAACTGATCGGCGTCGAACCCCTGACCCTGCCGGCCAGTGCTGCGCTGGCCGGACAGGCGCTCGACACGGCGGACCTGGTGGCCTTCCTCGGCCGCTCCGGTCGCACCTGGATCGCCGCCGACACCCTGGCGGACCTGGGGCTGGTGGCCGGGGCGCAGCCCATGAGCGAGTCCGGCCAGGCGTTGCCACCGCTGGAAGTCCGCCCGCAGGTGGCGCCTGGCGTGCTGCTGGTGGACATAGGCGTCGCCCAGCGACTGCTTGGCGCCCCGGAAAAACTTTCGGGGCTGCTGCTGCCCAGTGACTTCGCCCGCAGCGAACCGCGCCTGCCGCCGCACCTGGCCGGGCAACTGGCGCTGGAGCGCCGCAGCGAGGCAGCCGAACTGGCGCAGCTGACCGACAGCTTCCATCTCAACCTCACCGCCCTCGGCCTGCTGGCCTTCGTGGTCGGCCTGTTCATCGTGCACGCTTCCATCGGCCTGGCACTGGAACAGCGCCGCGCCCTGCTGCGCACCCTGCGGGCCTGCGGCGTGAGCCTGCATTTGCTGCTCGGTGCCCTGGCCCTGGAGCTCGGCCTGCTGGCGCTGGTGGGTGGCTTCGCCGGCGTGCTCAGCGGCTACTGGCTGGCCGGCCTGTTGCTGCCCGATGTGGTGGTCAGCCTGCGCGGCCTGTACGGCGCCGAGGTGTCCGGCCAGCTCAACCTCAGCCCCTTGTGGTGGCTGGGTGGCCTGGCCATCTGCCTGTTGGGCGCCCTGTTCGCCGGTGCCAGCGCTCTGGCCAGGGCCGCGCGGCTGCCGCTGCTGGCGGTGGCCCAGCCGGAGGCCTGGCAACGCAGCCAGGCCCGCTGGTTGCGTCGCCAGGCATTGCTGGCCGGGGGCCTCGGTGTGCTGGCGCTGATCGCGCTGGGTGTCGGCGACAGCCTGGTCGCCGGCTTCGTTCTGCTCGCCGCTTTGCTGCTGGCCGCCGCCCTGTGTTTGCCGTTGTGCCTGAACCTGCTGCTGGAAGGTCTTCTGCCCCATTGCCGGCGACCGTTGGTGCACTGGTTCGTCGCCGATTGCCGGCAACAGCTGCCGGCACTCGCCCTGGCGTTGATGGCCTTGCTGCTGGCGCTGGCGGCCAATATCGGTGTCGGCAGCATGACCGAGGGCTTTCGCCGGACCTTCACGGTCTGGCTCGACCAGCGTCTGGCCGCCCAGCTCTACGTGACCCCGCGCGACCCACAGCAGGCGACAGCCATGGGCGCCTGGTTGGCGCACCAGCCACAGCTCCGTGCGGTGCTGCCGGGCTGGCGGGTGGAGCTGCGGCTACAGGGCTGGCCGGCGCAGCTCGGCGGCGTACTGGATCACCCGGCCTACCGCGACCACTGGCCGCTGCTGAGTGCTTATCCCGACGCCTGGGAACGCCTGGCCCGGCAGAAGGCCCTGATGCTCAGCGAGCAGCTGGCACGCCGCTTGAAGATTCACCTCGGCGAGCGCCTGAGCCTGCCCACGCCGAAGGGAGAGTGGACGCTCGAGGTTGCCGGCATCTATGCCGACTACGGCAACCCCAAGGGGCATCTGCTGGTCAATGCCGAGGGCCTGCGGCAGCACTGGCCGGGGCTCGAGCCCCGCAGTTACAGCCTGTATCTGCCCGCGGCGGAGGTGCCCGCGCTGATGCAGGCCCTGCAGAGGGAGTTCGCCCTGGACAGCGGCCAACTCATCGACCAGGGCGAGCTCAAGAGCTGGTCGACGCGGGTGTTCGAGCGCACCTTCGCCGCCACCACTGCCCTTAACGGCCTGACCCTGGGCGTGTCCGGCGTGGCGCTGTTCATCAGCCTGCTGACCCTCGGCCAGACCCGCCTCGGCCAACTGGCGCCGCTCTGGGCCCTGGGCGTGGGGCGGCCACAATTGGCTCTGCTATGCCTCGGCCAGACCCTGCTGCTGGCCCTGCTCACCCTGGCGCTGGCGGTGCCATTGGGCGTGCTGCTGACCTGGTGCCTGGTGGAGGTGATCAATGTGCGGGCCTTCGGCTGGCGCCTGCCGCTGCAGGTCTTTCCCTGGCAACTGCTGTACCTCTCGGGAACGGCATTGCTCGCCGCACTGCTGGCCTCTGCCTGGCCACTCTGGAACCTGGGCCGCAGTACCCCGGCCGAGCTGCTGAGAGGCTTTGCTCATGAACCCTAGTCCGCATCTGGCGCTGCTCCTGGCGCTCCTGCTGTCGGCTTGCGACGCCCCCTCGCCTGCGGGAGAGGGGTTCGCCGGGCTCGGCGGCACCGCGGAACAGTTCGCCCAGGTGACCCCGGGCCGGGCCTTGAGCTTCCCGGCCGATCACGGCGCGCACCCGGACTACCGCATCGAGTGGTGGTACGTCACCGCCAACCTGGTAGACCAGCAAGGCCGCGCCTGGGGCGTGCAATGGACCCTGTTCCGCAGCGCCCTGCAGCCCGGCTCCACGGAGTCGGGCTGGGGCAACCAGAACCTGTGGATGGGCCACGCCGCATTGACCGGCCCCTACGGCCATCGTTCGGCGGAACGCTTCGCCCGTGGCGGCGTCGGCCAGGCTGGCGTCGAGACTTCGCCCTTCAAGGCCTGGATCGATGATTGGCAATTCGGCAGCCGGGCAGCGGCAGGCGCCGGGCTGGCCGATCTGGAACTGCGCGCCGACAGCGGCGCCTTCGGCTATCGCCTGCACCTGACCAGCCAGAAACCCCTGGTGCTGCATGGCGAGCAGGGTTTCAGCCGCAAATCCGGGCAGGGGCAAGCCTCCTACTACTACAGCCAGCCGTTCTTCCGGGCGGGCGGCACCCTCCGGCTGGAGGGCAAGACCTATCCGGTCGAGGGCCAGGCCTGGCTGGACCGCGAATGGAGCAGCCAGCCCCTGGCGCCCGACCAGCGGGGCTGGGACTGGTTCTCCCTGCACCTGGACAGCGGCGAAAAGCTCATGCTGTTCCAGCTGCGCCACGCCGACGGCAAGCACTACCGCGCCGGCACCTGGATCAGCGCCGACGGCCATGCCCGCGCGCTGGGCAGCGATGAAATCGTCATGACCGCCTTGCAGCAGAGCCGGGTCGCCGGCCGCGAACTCCCGACCCGATGGTCACTGCGCATCCCCAGCCAGGGCTTCGACATCACCAGCCAACCCGTGCAGGAAAACGCCTGGATGGACACCCGCTACCCCTATTGGGAAGGCCCCATCCGCTTCAGTGGCAGCCACAGCGGGGTGGGCTACCTGGAGCTGACCGGGTACTGAACCGCCCGTCAGCACCGCACGACACCGCCAGGTATCGGGTCGCCCAGGGGCATTCTGGCTGGCGATTGGAGTGCTGCCTAAACTGACCGCTGATGGCCAGCAGCCAGGCGTGTCGTCATGTCTGCAACCGGGTCGAACATCCGGACAGGAGGCAAAAGTGGACAAGCATCGAATCCCGGCAGCCGACCTGGGCATCTCGCGACGCCTATTCCTGCACGGCAGCGCCGTGATGCTGGGAGGTGGACTGCTCGCCCGGCCGCTATTGGCCGCCACCCGGGGCTGCCAGGCCACCGCGGGCGATATCCTCGGCCCGTATTACCGTTTCGGCGTGCCATTCCAGACCCGCTTGGCCGGTCCCGAAGAGCCCGGCGAACGTCTGATCCTGACCGGCACCGTCTACAGCTCGGACTGCCGCAGCCCCGTCCCCGGCGCCCTGATCGAAGTCTGGCAGGCCAACAGTGCCGGCTTGTACGACACCCAGAAGCCCGGCAATTTCACCGACAGCGGCACCTTCCACCTGCGGGGCATGCTGTACACCGATGAACAGGGGCAATACCGCATCGAGACCGTCATGCCGGGCCGCTATCCCATTCCGCCGAATCTGCCGGGACTGGAGAAATACGCGGGGATGACGCGCCCCGCGCATATCCACTTCCGGGTCATGGAGTCGCTGCATGTGCCGCTGACGATGCAGCTCTATTTCAAGGGCGACCCTTTCATCGCCAAGGATCCCTGGGCCGGAGATAAACCCGCCAACGCCATTGCCCTGGAGCAGGACGGCAAGCTGCGTCGCGGCGTGTTCGACTTCGTGCTCGCCAGGGGCTTCTAAGGCTCCAACCAAGGGGCGATCCGGTCATGTTGCAGGCAGTGTTGCTCGACATCAGTGGTGTGCTTTACGAGGACGACCAGCCCTTGCCGGGGGCCGTGCAAGCGGTACGCCTGCTCCAGGACAAGGGCTGCCCGCTGCGGCTGATCACCAACACCTCACGGCAGGGCCGGGCGGCCATCCACCGCAAGCTGACCGGCATGGGCTTCGCCGTGGCGCCGGAGCAGATCTTCACCGCGCCACAGGCCGTGCTCCGCCATGTCCGGGCACATGGCCTGCGGCCGTACTGCCTGATCCACCCGGGGCTGGAGGAGGAGTTCGCCGATCTGCTCGACCTGCCCGGACCCAATGCCGTGGTTCTGGGCGATGCGGAGATGCGCTTCGACTACGCCCACCTCGACCGCGCCTTCCAGCTGTTGATCGAAGGGGCGCCGCTGATCTCCATGGGCGACAACCGGTACTTCCGTGGCCAGGGCGCCCTGCACCTGGACGCCGGCCCCTTCATGCGGGCCCTGGAGTACGCCGCCGGCACCACGGCGCTGGTGCTCGGCAAGCCGTCCGCCGCCTTTTTCGCCAGCGCCCTGGATGACCTGGGCGTACGCGCCGACGCGACGCTGATGATCGGCGACGATGTGATCGCGGACGTCCAGGGCGCGCTCTCCGCGGGTCTCAAGGCCTGCCTGGTGCGCACCGGCAAGTACCGCGACGGTGACGAGGCGCAGGCGCCGGCGGCCTGGGTGGCGGCTGATCTGGCGCACGCGGTGGAGCGGTATTGCTGAGCAGCGGCGTCCGCGAGTGCCCCTGCTTGAGGTGCGCGTGTCATGGCCATTGCGCAGAATGGGGCGGAATCGCGCATCATGGGCGCAGTTTGGAGAAGGAGGGTTCCATGGGCGTCACGTCTTTCGTTTTGCGTCTGGCCGGGGTTTCCCTGGGGCTGGTGCTGGCCGGCACGGTGGTGGCGAGCGAGGAAACGCAGCTGCTCGCGTCGATCAACGCCTACCGCAGCCAGGCGCAACCCTGCGCGGGACAGGCCTCGACCGAACTGCCGCCGCTCAAGCCGGACTCGCGGCTGATCCTGCCGGCCGGCGGCATCGGCGACCTGCAGACGGCACTGACCCGCACCGCTTACCCGCTGGTCAATGTCCAGGCCATCAACCTGTCCGGCCCGCGCGATGCGCCGGCGGCCATGAAGGCGTTGCAGGAAAGCTTCTGCCAGGTGGTGCTGGACCCGCAGTTCGTCGATATCGGCGTGAGCCGCCAAGGCATGGACTGGCGCATCGTGCTGGCCCGTCCGCTGCTGGCCGGCGGCCTGGGTGACTGGCAGGCGGAAGGGCAGAAGCTGTTGGCGCAGATCAACTCCGCCCGCACCCAGGCTCGCCAGTGCGGCAGCCAATCCTTCGCCGCTGCGGCGCCGCTGACCTGGAACGCCACCTTGGCCGATGCCGCCCAGAGCCACACCCGCGCCATGGCCAACCAGAACTTCTTCGACCACAAGGACCGCGACGGCCGCACCCCCGGCGACCGCGTGGAACTGGCCGGCTACTCCGCCCAACTGGTCGGCGAGAACATTGCCGCCGGCCTGGATAGCGCGAGCAAGGTGGTGGAAGGCTGGCTGGCCAGCCCCGGCCACTGCGCCAACCTGATGAACCCGCAGTTCCGCGACCTGGGCGCGGCCTATGCGGTGGACCCCAAGAGCGACGCGGGCATCTACTGGACGGCGCTGTTCGGGACGCAGTGAGCGTCCCGAACGCCTCCGCGGGATGACCTTGCGATCCCCATCGATGCGCCTTGGTAGAACGCGGACTTGCCTTTGTCCGCGGCCTACCTGCGCACGTGGAGCGAAACTCCCGCACTTGCCCATGTAATGTGCGCGATGCGCACCGATCACCGGAACAGCCCCTGCGCCTCGCTCAACCCCTGGTGCGCACGGCGCACCCTACCGGGTCACCGCCGTCGCGCTGAGTCCTGACATTCGGTCGTTGACACTCGGTTGGACAGCACTAGCCTCTTTGCGTGGGAAAATATCCCACCATGCAAAGCTGACTGGCTCAGAAGGATCGTGCGGAAACCGCAGTTGTCTTTTCATGCTGGAGATTGATGTCCGCGCCGGTTGGCTGGCCGCCCCAATGGGCGACTGGGAGCTCACTGGTTATTGCCCATCGCTGCTGCGTGAGGACGACATCATGAACAACCAATGGTTTTTACCCGTGGCTGTGACACCCCCCATCCCCGGCAAGCCTGTGCTCGTGAGTGCCGGCTTGACCGCGCTCGTGACGTTTTCGTTCGGCTTGCTCAGCGAGGAGGCCGCGGCCGCGAAGTCAGCGGGCTGCGAAGGGGGCGGATTTTCCGTCGTGCTGCCAAGCGGGACGGTCAGTGGTGTGACGGACGCGGTTGTGCCTGCAGGTACGCTGGGAACCAGCTTCCTTGTCCAGGGCAAGTACGTGGTCTTTCAAGTCGATGCGGCCACGCTTGGCGTTAGCGACTACACCCTGACCGGAGCGGCGAATCCGGAAGATATGACCGGAGGCGTGCCGACGACCCTATTCGCCAGCAAATTCCCCGATCATCGCGGACTGGTGTTGACCGGAGACTTGACGGTCTCGGTTGACGGAGCGGATATCCTGCTCGAGCGCACCGGCCCCGGCCTGGATATGAAAATCCAGGCCAAGGATTGCGCCCAGGGCGGCATCTTCCAGATGGAGCCGTCGCGCTCCGACGGGTCGACCACCGATATCACCCACGTGTTGGCACCCGGCGTGTTCTATTTCGACAACCCCAACTTCAGAGACTTCCCCCCTCTGCCGTTGTGCGTGCCGCCCAACTTCACTCCCGCCTGCTATCCGGTTCCGGTCACGCCGCGGATCAATTTCGCCAACGACCTCTCCGCGAACTTGGTCGGACGCGATAGCCCGCAGGTCGCCACCCGTGTCAGCCAGTTCGGGGGCGTTTCGGTCTGGCGTGTAGCCAGCGGTGGGCGAATGGGCGGCGTCCTCGGTGAGGACGCGGTGGAGGTCGCCCCTCCGGCCACGAACTGCATCCAGAACTGCCAGGCGCAGAACCGCGTGCGTGGCAAGTTCCCGGTGCTTGGCTTCCCCTTCCCGGTCCCCGACGCGAGCCGCCTTGCGCCGCGCGCGCCATGACCTGGCAAGCCCGGTTCGAGACCGGAGTACACCCACGCCGACGCTGTGTGCGTGCGGCTTGTGGTTCACGCAAGTCCATGTCCGGTGAGTCCTGATATTCGGTCATTGACACTCGGCATGGCGGCACTAACCTGAGTTTGTGGGAAAAATTCCCACAACAAGCTGACTGGCTCAGAAGGATCGTGCGGAGCGCCGTTGCACAGCTGTTGCAGTCTGATGGCCGCGCTGGTTGGCTGGTCGCCCCAATGGGCGGCTGGGGATTACTGGTTATTGCATTGGAAACGGAAATGACTGTCCAACTCCAAGCGGAGGCTCATCATGCTGCTCAAGAAATGTTTGCTGGCTCTTGCTATCGGCGGAGTCCTTTCTGCATCGACGATCCTGGTACCCGATTACGTCAGTAGCTTCTCCAGTGTGTATGCCAAAGAAGGCGGCGGCGGTGGCGGCAGCGGCGGCGGCAGCGGCGGCGGTGGTGGCAGCGGCGGCGGTGGTGGTGGCAGCGGCGGTGGTGGCAGCGGCGGTGGCGGCAGCGGCGGCGGCGGCGGTCATGGCGGTGGTCACGGCGGCGACGGCGGAGGCCACGGTGGTGGCCACAGCGGCGAAGGTGGTGGCCATGGTGGTGGTCACAGTGGCGAGGGTGGCGGCCATGGCGGGTCTGGCCACAGCGGTGAGGGTGGCGGTCACGGCCGTGGCGCGGACGATGGCGCCGACCACGACGCCGGCGGACCGCACGGTGTCGGCCATGGCGCGGATGATGGCGCCGACCATGACGTGGGTGAAGCCCACGGTGTGGGGCATGGCGCGGACGATGGTGCCGATCATGACGTGGGTGAAGCACACGGCGTAGGCCGTGGCGCGGATGACGGCCCCGACCATGATGTCGGCGACGATCGTGGTGCCCACGACGGCGGCGAACCGGGCGACGACCGCTCTGGTGGCTGAGTAGTCGGTCCAGCCTCGCAAGGCCCGGAGTTTCCCCGGGCCTTGCGAGGCTGGGGCGGCCACGCAGGCGGGTGTGGATTTCCAGGCGATGGAGGTGGAATTATCGAGAATTTCAGGCGAATAGCTGGACTGGCCGCTCAGGCGTGTTTTCCCGCTTGCCACTGATTTTGAGGAATGCCTCGAATGCAATTGCCGACCTTGCCTCCCTCTTTACTGCCGGCGCTGCTGCATGTCATGCGCCCGCTGGTGAGGCTGATGCTCAGAAAGGGGGTCACCTACACCTACTTTGCCGATCTGCTCAAAGAAGTTTTCGTGGATGTCGCCGAACGGGAATTCCGTCTCGATGACAAGCCGCCGAGCGACAGCAGGATCAGCCTGCTCACCGGCGTACATCGCAAGGACGTCAAGCGTTTGCGGGCCAGGGAGGCCGATTCTGATTCCGGCCTGCCCCAGGCCGTTTCCTTCGGTGCCCACCTGGTCAGCGTCTGGCTGAACAACACGCCGTTCTGTTCCAAGCCCGGCCAGCCGCTACCCCTGGCGCGCCTGGCGAGCAATGGCGGCGAGTGCTCCTTCGACGGGCTGGTGGCGAAGGTCAGCAAGGACATCCGGGCCCGTGTCGTGCTGGACGAATGGCTGCGCCTGGGGGTTGTGCGGATTGACGACCAGGACTGCGTCCATCTGGAGGCGATGGCATTCATTCCGCAACGGGGATTCGACGAGAAGGCAGCCTATTTCCGACACAACCTCCACGACCATGCCTGCGCCGCCGTCCACAACCTGACCGAAGGCGGCGAGCCGCTGTTCGAGCGTAGCGTCCACTACGACAGCCTGTCTCCGGCTGCGATCGAGCAACTTCGCAATGCGGTGAGCGTGGAGGGCATGCAGGTGCTGATCGGGCTCAACCAGTTGGCGGGCCAGCTGGAAGAGCGGGACGCTCCACCGCCTGACGCCAGGCAGCGCATCACCATCGGCGTTTATTTCTACACTGAACCCACGCCGCCAGCAGAATCCACTCCGAAACCGGCCAGTTCGTCATGAGCACTGCCTCGCGCCTCCTGTGCGTCTTCGCCTTACTTTGCGGCCCACTCCTGGTGGCTTCGCCGTCGCTGAGCGCGGCGCCCGTCTGTCTTGAACCAGGCGGCATCGGCGGGACGGGGGCCGTTGCGACGGGCGGTATAGGGGGGACTGGCGCACCGGCTGAAGACGAAGGTGGCATCGGCGGTACCGGCATCGTCGGGACCATCACCGGATTTGGTTCGATCTGCGTCAACGGCGTGGAAGTGCACTACGACAACAAGGTTGCGCTCACTGAGAACGGTGTCCCGGCCAGCAGCCAGCGCCTGGCCATTGGTCAGGTCGTTGCGGTGGAGGCCGGCCCGTCGCCTAGAGGGCTGGAGGCGCGGAGCATTGCCATCCTCCATGCCTATGAAGGCCCGGTTACCGAATTGACGGCGGATCGCGCCACCCTGCGGGTGATGGGCCAGCCGATTCACCTGGCGGCGGATGCTCGCGTGGCCGCAGGGCTGCGCCTTGGCGAGCCGGTTCGGGTCAGCGGCCTGCGCAATGCCCTGGGCGAAGTGGTCGCCAGCCGGGTCGATCGGGCGCCGGAGATTGTCCAGGCCAGTGCCATCGGTGCCATCGAGCGAGCCGGCAACCTGCAAGGGTTGGCCCTGAGCAGGCCCCTGGCACCCAGTGGCGAGGTGCTGGTGCGCGGGACCTGGAACGGCAGGCAGCTGGAAGTGGCGCAGTCACGTCCCGATCCGGGGCTGCCCTTCGCCGGGCGGGTACGTAACGCCCTGGTCGAAGGGCTGGTCCGTGCCCAGAAGGGCGATCGGATCGAGTTCGGTAGCTTTACCGCACACCTGGATGGCAGTACGTCATTCGCCGGTGGGAAATCCGCTGACATCGCGGTCGGCCAGCGTATCCGGGTCAGCGGCGTATTCGACAAGGGGCGGGAGATCAAGGCGACGCGAATCGAGTTCTTCCGCGAGCGACCTGCATCTTCCAACCGGCAGGGTTCCGGCCATGACGACTCCTCCGCGAGCGAAACAGAATCGCAAGAGCAGGATCAAGCGCACGAGAGCGGCAGCGGCAACGAAGGTTCCGGCCGGGGTGGCACCGAGTCCATCGAGCGCCGCAGCGAGAATGGCGAGACGCGGGAAAGAATCGAACGAACCCAGGTGTCCCCCTCTGGTGACGTGGAGCGTCGCGAGCGCATAGAGACACGGGAATCCGATGGCCGCGTGGAGACCCGGGAGCGCATCGAGGTTTTCCAGAATGGCGTCCGGGTCGAGCGGATCGAACGGATCGAACGGATCGATCGGCCGGACAAGGTGGACAGGCCGGAACGGGTCGAACGCGTCGAGCGGGTCGAAAAACCCGAGCGAATCGAGCGCCCCGAGCGGGTGGAAGAGGTCGAGCGTGTCGAGCGGATCGACCATTCGGGACCGCATTAAGGGGCTGGATCGAGCGCGTCGGGCGCGGAAATCCGGTAGCCGACTAAGCTAAGCAGGGCAGGGGGGCTCCCCCTGCTTGCCTGGCGCGGCGGACAGGGGGCGAGTGGCTCCCGGCAAGGTTCCGCCAGGGGCGGGCAATGAGTCTGATGTGAACTTCGATGTCCGGATCGCTACGAGGTAAACATGAGCGCTGCTCGCGTGATCTTGCCGGCCCTGCTGGTGTGCGTGGCCATTCCGGCCCTCGCCGAGGAGTTCACGGTTTCGACTGGGGCCGACTACTCGCGCGGGCGGTACGGGACCCCGACAACCAGCGAGACCTGGTATATCCCGGTGATCGGGAAATATGAAACCGGCCGAATGATCTACAAACTGACCATTCCGTACCTGCGCATCACCAATCCCTCGGTCGGGCCGGATGGCGAACCCTTGGCTGGGGACTGCGGCAGCGTTGAAAAAGGCCTGGGCGACACCGTGGCCAGCGCGGACTATGCGCTGCTGGACGGCAGTCGAGGCGATGGGCTGATCGTCGACCTGATAGGCAAGGTCAAATTGCCGACCGCCGATGAAGACCACTGCCTGGGAACCGGCAAGACCGATTTCTCCGGCCAGGTAGACGTCACCAAGACCTTCGGCAGAATCAGCGGTTTTGCCACGTTGGGTTGGAAGAAATTCGGTGACCCTTCGGACTCCGACTTCCAGGATCCGATCTTTGTCTCGCTCGGCCTGGTTACCCGAATTGCGCCTCCGACTTCCGTGGGGGTGGCCTACGACTGGCGAGAGAAGGTGACCTCCGATGGCGATGAGATCCAGGAGTTCACCCTGTTCCTGACCCAGAGGCTCAGCCCGGCCTGGAAAGTCCAGCTGTATGCACTCAAGGGATTTTCCGATGCCAGCCCGGACTCCGGCGGTGGTTTTGTGCTCAGTCACCTGTTCTAGGTTTCGGTCGAATCGCAGCGGCCTCATGCCGCTGGGGGGAAGTTCGAATGCTTGAAGGGCAGCAAGGCCGGCTACGCAAGCTGCCCGGCAAGTGCCGGGCAAGCTCCCCGCACTCCCTGCTCGGCTAGGCCTGGCGCGCCGGCGGCACCGTCTGCAGGTGGTTGGAGAAGGCGGTCGCCGTCTCGCAGCGCCAGGTGACCCAGAGCTTGGCTTCGTCGCTGCCCAGGTCCAGCTCCAGGGCCAGCCAGTTGCGCGCCGGCATCACGTACTTGTTGAAGCCAGGGAACAGCATCATCTCCACGCTGTATTGCACGTCGATGGTCTGCGGCGTGCTGGCGCTGGCGTTGAGGTAACCCAGGAACAGCCGCTCGGCCACGCCCATCAGCGAGGGGTGTACCACCGCCGATGAGGTGAATTGCTGGATCTGCGCCCAGGTCTCGTTGGCTGGCAGGTCACGCCGGTAGGCCGTGCCCCAGGCGGCCACGTGCACATCGCCGGACACCAGCGACACCCGCAGGCGTTTGCTTCTGGCTGTCTCGGAGAGCACTTCCAGCAGGCGCTTGCGTTCGCCCTCGTGGTCGTCGTGGGACCAGTGGTCCTTGAGGTCGTCGGCACTGCTGTCCAGCACATGGTCCTGGCCGAAGCTGTCCAGCAGGCCTTCGGCCGTGGTGAGCTTCGGATGGGCGACGGGCACCGAGGACATGAACAGCAGGTGCTGGCAGCGGGTGCCCGGATGCTTGGGCGGGCCGGAGGCGTCGAGACCGGCCAGCCAGCCCTTGAGCTGCGTCCAGGTCGCTTCGCCGAGCACCTGGGTGCGCGAGCGCTCGGTGCGCAGGTCGGCCACCACCAGTGCCAGCGGGCCGACCTGGAAGGCGGAGCTGAAGCCGGGCTGGCCATCCAGCAGGGGCAGCGCGAGCGGGTCCTTCTTCAGCTGGCTGCTCCAGGCGATGGGCCTGTAGAACGGGTCCCGCGAGGAAAAACCGGGGGGCGTGCCGTCGGTGAGGTCGGGCAGGTCCTCCAGCGCCTGCTGCATCTGGAACACCCAGAACGCGCGGCGGGCATGGCGGAACAGGGTGCGGAACAGCGGCGAACGCTGCATCTCCGGGGTGTAGGAGCCCCAGCCGTCGAAGATGTCATGGTCATCCCACATCATCAGCGTGGGGATGCGCGCCAAGGCGTCGGCGGCGTCGCGGTTGGGCTCGGCCGAGCCCCAGGGC